>DASTSM010000295.1:0-11426 GCA_035760685.1 Gammaproteobacteria bacterium
CGCGAGCCACATTCGGCCGAGACGCTCGCCCATGATCGAGGACTCGTGCACGTGCGCGTCGATGAGGCCCGGAATGACGGTGGCGTCGCGGGCGTCGATGACTTTGGCCGGCAGCGGCAGAACGTTGCGCGGCGCGATCGCGACGATGCGCTGCCCGTGCACGTGGATGTCGACGTGACGCTGGTAGTCGGTGCGGACGCCGTCGAAGAGCCGGCCGACTTGCACGACGTAGTCCTCTGCAGCATGCGCCGGCGACCACTCGAGCATCGGTGCGTCGCGCCGCTGGCCGTCGCTCGGCTCGGGCTCCGACGGCGCGCCGATGCGCGCGCGGGGGGCTTCGCTCGCCGGCGAGGCCGAGAGCGCCGCCGAGAGCGGCGGGGCGCCCGGCGGCACGCTCGCCATCGCGGGGAAGCTTTGGCGTCCGGTCGCGGCGTCAACCTCGAGCACGATGCGGCCGCCCGTGGCCCGTTGCTCGAGCGAAATGCGGTCGCCCGCCTCGTCCCAGCGGGGCCGCGACGGCGCGGCGAGATCGGCGGCGAGCGTGCGCGCTTGTCCGTGCGGCGAGAGGTCGAGCACGCGCAAAGACGCGTCGCTCCACGGCCCGAAGCCGTCGGTCGCGAGGAACGCCACGCGCTTGCCGTCGGGCGAGACCGCGGCGCCGTAGGCTTTGTCGATTCCGCTCGCGAGCGGCTCGAGCGTTCCGCCGGGCAGCTCCACGCGCCAGAGGGCCATGCGCCCGCCGCGATCGCTCGAGAACACGGCGAACTTGCCGTCCGGCGAGACGGAGGGATCGATGTCGACGAACGGATCGTCCATGAGGCGCCGCGGCGCGTCGCGGCCGCGCACGAGCCATAGATCGCCGAGCGCGGCGAAGACCTCCGTTCTTCCATCCGCCGACGTGCTGCGATCCGCGATGCCGAGCACGGGGTTCGGGCCCGGCGCGTCGAGCGGAGTGTCGGCGGCCGGCGCGGGACGCGCGTCGACGCTGACGGCCGCGAACATCGGAACGGCCGTGCGCGAGATCTGCGCAATGCCCCGGCGCCAGATGTGGCCGTCGGCCGTGTAGAGGTATTCGCTCGGCGAAAGCCATGCTACTCGGGTCGTGAACACGTCTTCGCCGCTCGTCAGCGTCTTCGCGACCGGATTCGGCGTGCCGACGAGTATGAGCTTGAGATCGCTGCTCCGGAACGGGTCGAGCTCGTTGTAGATCAGCACGCCGCCGCCCGGCCGCCAGCTCGGCGCGACGATCGCGGCGCTCGAGCGCGCAACCTCCGTCGACACGCCCTGACCCGTCAGCACGCGCAACGTCCAAGCCGCGCCTTCGCGCTTCGCGTAGGCGATCTCGCCGAAGTCGGAGACGGTCGGGAAGAATGCGTCCCCGGGCTCCTCGGTCAGCTGCGTCATGACGCCGGACGCGACGTCGACCGACCAGAGACAGTAGTGCCCGGTCCTGTCGGACGAGAAGACGACCGAACGTCCGTCGGCCGAGAAGTCGGGTTGGCGGTCGTTGAAAGCGCTCGAGAGCAACGCGCGCCGCTCGTGAGTGTCGAGATCGAGCAGCCAGAGATCCCATTGACCGTCGACGAGCCGCTGATAGACGAGGGTATGTCCGTCCTTGCCGAAGCGGGGATAGCGCGCGCCTTCGTCTTCGGGCGTCAACGGCTCCGCGCCTCCGCCGTTCGCGGGCAGGCGCCAAAGGCGGCCCAGCAGGTCGGTCACGAGCACCTGCCGGTCCGGCGACAGCGCGATGCTCATATTCGTGCCTTCGCTGATATCCGCGATGCGAGTCTCCGCGGACGCGGGCAGGGATGGGGCGAGACTCGCCGCGAGCAGGCCGAGCGCCGCGAATAGGCCGAACCCCGCGACCAGGCGGAGCGTCCCGCGCAGGCGGAGCGCCGAGCGCAGGCGGAGCGCCGCGCGCACCCTCGCGCGTGCAATGCCGCCCCCGCTCATTCCTGCTCCCGGGCCGCGTCGAGCTCCGCGATGGCGCCGTCCTCGATTCGGCAGCGGATCACGATGGGCCGGCAACAGACGCTGCAGTCCTCGACGTACTCCTGCATCTCGACCGACGCATCGATTCCGAGCTCTATCGTTTCCCAGCAGTAGGGGCATGTCACGGGCTCGTGGATGATCAACGGCGTGTTCGCTCTAAACGGCTACGGCTGGAGACGAACGGCGCGCCACTCGTCCCCGCGGAAACCGGCAGGCGCGGGATCGAGCGAACGCTCGAAACGCACGCGCTCGTGGAAGCGGCCGCGGCCCTCGACCCAAAGCTCGACGGCCGCGCACCAGAGGCGGTACCCGCCCCACCCGGGAGGACGGGGCACGCGGCCCGAAGGGACCGCCGCCGCGACGCCGAGCTCTTGGGCCTTCTGCGCGGCGCGGCGCTCGAGCTCGCCGAGATCTTCGAGGGGCTCGCTTTGCGCGCTCGCCCAGGCGTTGAGCTGGCTCTCGAGCGGCCGGGACGCGAAATAGGCATCGCTCTCCTCGGCCGGCGAGCGCAGCACGGGCCCCTCGAGCCGCACTTGGCGGCCGTGCGCTTCCCAGTAGAGCGTCGCGGCCGCCCAGCCGCTCTGCTCGATCTCGCGGCCTTTGCGCGAGCGATAGTGCGTATAGAAGACCGCGTAGCCTTCCGCGACGTCGAGACGCTTGAGCAGCACCATGCGCGCCGCGGGATGGCCGTCGGCTCCGACCGTCGCGATGCACATCGCGCCCGGGTTGCGCCAGAGCCCGCTTCTATCGGCCTGCTCGAGCCACTGCGCCACGACCTCGAGGGGCGGCCGCGTCTCCGAGAGCGTCGGATTCACGTCGCTCGGCTTCGGCTTCAGCCCAACGCCTCGGCGTGGAAGCGCAGATGCTCGCCGATGAACGTCCCGACGAAGTAGTAGCCGTGGTCGTATCCAGCCCGCTCGTTGTAGACGAGCTTTTGGCCCGACGCCGCGCACGCGTCCTTGAGGTCCTTGGGCCGAAGCTTCTCGAGATACGGATCGGCTCCGCCCTGATCGACGAGCAGCGTGTGGCGGCTCGGCTTCGCGCGGATGAGCTCGCTCGCGTCGTAGCGGCGCCATGCGCTCTCGTCGTCGCCGAGGTAGGCGCTAAACGCGTTCCTGCCCCATTCCGAGCGGCTCGCGGCCGCGATGGGCGCGAACGCGGAGACCGAGCGATACGCCTCCGGGTTGCCGATCCCGACGAGGATGGCCCCGTGACCGCCCATCGAGTGTCCGCTCACGGACTTGCGGGCCGGATCGACGGGCAGGCTCGCGTTCACGACCTCGACGAGCTCGCGCGTCACGTAGTCGTACATGCGGTAATGCGAGGCCCACGGATCTTGGGTCGCATTCACGTAGAAGCCGGCGCCCGTGCCGACGTCCATCTTGTCGTTCTCGCCGGGAATGTCGACGCCGCGGGGGCTCGTGTCCGGAATGATCAGCGCGAGCCCGAGCTCCGAGGCATACCGCTGCGCGCCCGACTTGATGCTGAAGTTCTCCTCGGTGCACGTGAGGCCCGAGAGCCAGTAGACGGCAGGGACGGGGCCGCGCTGCGCCGCGGGGGGCAGATAGGCGGCGAACTGCATCGTGCAGCGGCAGGTCGCCGACGCGTGCCGATACGTGCGCTGAAACCCCTCGAAGCAGCGAGCCTCGCTGACGAGCTGTAGATCGGTCATCCGGTCCTTCTCCCTAGCTGACGGAAAATGGGGTCTGACCCCATTTCCCTAAATGGGGTCAGACCCCATTTTCCTGCGCCTCGTTTGCGGCACACATACTATTCCTCGAGGCAAGCCTTGTCTTCGGCCGGAACTCTCGCGAGTGACTCGGGGGCGCGTGCTCGGCCCTCCCACGGCCGCCGCGGCGGGCGCTTGCGTCTTGCGCCCGCACGGAGGCGCGGGTACAACCGCTGCACGGAGAGAATCATGACGCTCGAAGAGCTGCGACAACGCTTGTCGGAGGTGGACAACGCCCTCGTCGATCTCATCGCTCGACGCGAGCGCATCGTCGCCGAGGTCGGCGCCCACAAGATCGAGAACTCCGTCCCGACGCGCGATTATGAGCGCGAGAAGGAGGTGCTGAAAGGCGCGCGCAGGCGCGCGCTCGATCGAGGCGTGGATCCGGACGTCGTCGAGCAAGTCATGCAGCTTCTGATCCGCTCGTCGCTGACGCAGCAGGAGCAGACCCGCGTGGCGGCGGCGACGGGGGGCGCGGGCAAGCGCGTGCTCGTCATCGGCGGCGCCGGCAAGATGGGTGCCTGGTTCGCCCAATTTCTCGCCTCGCAAGATTATGCCGTCGAGATCGCGGACCCGCAGGCATCCGAGTTCCCGTATCCGCGCGTCGCGGATTGGCGCGAGAGCGACCTCGGCCACGACGTCATCGTCGTCGCGACGCCGATCAAGACCGCGGGCGAGCTTCTAGGCGAACTGGCCGAGCGCCGCCCGCGCGGCCTCGTCATGGACATCGGCTCGCTCAAGAGCCCGCTGCGCGCGGGGCTCGCCAAGCTCGCGGGGGCCGGCTGCCGCGTGACCTCGATTCATCCCATGTTCGGCCCCGACACGCGGCTCCTGTCCGGCCGCCACGTGATCTTCTGCGACGCCGGCGTTCCGGCCGCGACGGCGGAGGCCCGGGCGCTCTTCGCGGCGACGATGGCCGAGCAGATCGAGATGAGTCTCGACGATCACGATCGCCTCATCGCATTCGTGCTCGGCTTGTCGCACGCGCTCAACATCGTGTTCTTCACCGCGCTCGCGGGCAGCGGCGAGCTCGTCCCGCGGCTCATGAAGCTGTCGAGCACGACTTTCGACGCGCAGGTGCAGGTCGCGGCTCTCGTCGCACGCGACAATCCTCGCCTTTACTTCGACATTCAGACGCTGAACGACTATGGCCACGTCGCGCTCGAGGCGCTCCGCGACGCCGCGGCCCGCGTCGGCGCGCTCGTAGAGGCCAAGGACGAGGCCGGATTCGTGGCGCTCATGGAGGCCGGGCGGCGCTATTTCGAGACCCGGCGCTGATCGAGACGCCCGCCTTTCGCGTACTCTTGTCGGGTAGCGCCGCCTCCCAAGGGTGCGCGATTCGGAGAGGAGGGATCGAGTGCAGGCCAAGGAACTCGAGCTCGCCGAGCTTCGCCGCCGCGTCTCGCGGCTCACGGAAGAGGCTCGCAAGAACGAGGACGCCTGGAAGCGCGCGCAGTCGCGCGAGATGGAGCTGCTCGAGGCCGACGGGCTCGCCGAGCTCCTCGTGCGCCTGACCGCGGGCCTGCGCGAGAGCTATCAGCTCGAGACCGCGACGCTCGTGCTCGCCGATCACGATCACGAGATTCGCCATCTCTTGATCAGCGAGCGGGCGAGCCCGGACGCGCTGCCGGCCGTGCACTTCGTGGACACGCTGCACGGCCTCGCGCCGCAGTTCGCCGTCTCCGTGAAGCCTTGGCTCGGCCCGTTCTCCCAGTCGGATCACGGCCTGCTGTTTCCGCGGGCCGGCCGTCTCGGCAGCATCGCGCTGCTCCCCTTGATGCGGCGCGAACGCCTCGTCGGGAGCTTGAATCTCGGCAGCGCCGATCGGAATCGCTTCAACCGCTCGCTCGCGACGGACTTCCTGCATCATCTCGCCGTCATCGCGGCGTTCGCGCTCGAGAACACGATCAACCGCGCCCGCCTCGTGCGCAGCGGGTTCACCGACGTCTTGACCGGATGGCATAATCGGCGCTATCTGCAGGCGCGGCTTCGGGAGGAGCTTGCGCGAAGCAGCCGGGAGCGTACGCCGCTCGCGTGCTTGATGGTCGACGTCGACCACTTCAAGCGCATCAACGACGAGCACGGCCACCTCGCCGGCGACGAGGTGCTGAGCCAGCTCGCGCAGTGCGTGGACGCGGTCGTGCGCTTGAGCGACGTCTCGGCGCGCTACGGGGGGGAAGAGTTCGTGATCCTGCTGCCCGGCACCGATGCCCGTTCCGCCATGACGCTGGCCGAGCGCATCCGGCAAGCCGTCGACGCACAGCCGTTCCACATCCGCGCCTCCGGGCAAACCGTCGGCGTGACCGTATCGATCGGCGTCAGCGACTACCGTCCCGCCGAGCGGGACGAGGACCTCAAGGTGGCCGGGGAGCGATTGATCGCTCGGGCCGACGTGGCCTTGTACGAGGCCAAGGCCAAGGGCCGGAATCTCGTCGTGATAGCCGAATGAGCTAAGATAGTCGGCACGTTATGCCGGGCAGTCGGGATTTTCCGCAGGCCGTTCAGGCCCGAGCCCGCGATGGGTCCTCGGACTTCATCGACGAGCAGGGCTACCGCGCCAACGTCGGCATCATCTTGACCGACGGCGGCGGGCGGGTGCTGCTCGCCGGGCGGCGGGGCCGCGGCGGCTGGCAGTTTCCGCAGGGCGGGATTCGGCCCGACGAGACGACCGAAGCCGCCATGTACCGAGAGCTCCGGGAGGAGGTCGGTCTCGAGCGTTGGGACGTCGATCTCGTCGGCGCGACGCGCGGATGGATGCGCTACCGGCTGCCTTCCCGTTATATCCGCCGCGAGCGCACGCCGCTCTGCATCGGCCAGAAGCAGCAGTGGTTTCTGCTGCAGCTCATGACCGACCCCGATCGGCTGCGCTTCGATCTCAGCGATGCACCCGAGTTCGACCGCTGCCGATGGGTCGACTATTGGAGGCCCGTCAAAGAGGTCATCTACTTCAAGCGGCACGTCTACGTGAGGGCGTTGACGGAGCTCGGGCCGCTCGCCTTCCCCGAGGGCGGACCGCCGGCCCCGCCGACCTGGTGGCCCCGGCGCTGGCAGCGGGCATCGGCTCCGGACTAGCCTCCCGGCTCCCTCGGCGGCTGTGACGGCGCTCTTTGTGTCCGATGCGCCCAGTCTGAGAGAATCGCCGCATGCGGAGCCGTTCCGAACGCTGACCCATGAATCCGCTCCGAGGAAGGCCGCGCGCGATTTCGGTGCTCATCGTCGTGCTCATCGCCGCGGGCGGGTACTTGATCTTCGAGCTCGGCAGATACCAGGCCGGATATTCGCTGCTTGATCATGAGCGGGATCTGGACCGGCTCCGCAAGCTGACGGCCGCCCAGAAGGCCGATCTCGAGGACGCCGAGCGCCAGATCGCGATACTGAAGACGTCGCGCGAGGTGGATCAGGAAACGTATGCGCAGGTCAAGGCGAGCCTCGACGAGCTCGAGACGAAGCTCCAGGCGCAGGAGGAAGAGCTCGAGTTCTATCGCGGCATCGTGTCGCCCGCGAGCGGCGAGGCCGGTCTCCGGGTGCAGAACCTTCAGGTCAAGCCGGGCGGTACCGAGCGCCGCTACGTCCTCGAGCTCGTGCTCATGCAGTCGATCGCGAACACGCGGCGCGTCGAAGGCACCGTCAAGTTGAAGGTCACGGGAACGCAGGAGGGGGCGTCGGCCGAGCTCGCCCTCGCGGACATCGCGGTGCCGGAGCGCACTTCGCAGCTGACCTACCAATTCAAGTACTTCCAGACCTTGCAGCAGGAGCTCGAGCTGCCGAAGGGTTTCGAGCCCGCTACGGTCGAGATCGAGCTGTCGCCGTCGGCGCCGAAGGCCCGGCCCACGACCCAGGTGTTCCAATGGTCCGCGATCGCGGCGGAGTGAGCGATGCTGCGTAAGAAGAGCCGTCCCCAGGTGCCCATCAAGACCCTCGTCGGAGGCGACACGCGCGTGCACGGCGACGTCGAGTTTTCGGGCGGATTCCACGTGGACGGTTACGTCAAAGGCAACGTCAGGGCGCCCGACGATCAGCAATCGGCCCTCAGCATCAGCGAGCACGGGTGCGTCGAGGGCTCGGTCTCGGCCCCGTACGTCCTGCTGAACGGCACCGTGAACGGCGACGTACGGGCCTCGCAGCGGGTCGAACTCGGGCCAGGCGCGAAAGTCAGAGGAAACGTGCAATATAGGCTCATCGAGATGGCGATCGGCGCCGAGGTCAACGGCAAGCTGATACACGAGAGCGAGCGCGCGGCCGAGGACGCCGGCGACGACTCTCCGATCGGCCCGGAGCCGTCGATGGAAATGCTTGGAGAGTGAGCAATGAGCGAACCACAGTGGGCGGACGATTCGGCCCCGCTGAACTTCACTGACTCGGCCGCGCGCAAGGTCGGGCAGCTGATCAAGGACGAGGGCAATCCGAGCCTCAAGCTCCGGGTCTACATTCAGGGCGGCGGCTGCTCGGGATTTCAATACGGCTTCACGTTCGACGAGGAGACGCAGGAGGGCGACACCGAGATCCGCAAGGAAGGCGTGACCTTGCTCGTCGACCCGCTCAGCGTGCAGTACCTCCAGGGCGCCGAGATCGATTACCGCGAGGATCTCTCGGGGGCGCAGTTCATCATCCGCAACCCGAACGCGGCCACGACGTGCGGGTGCGGGTCCTCCTTCTCGGTATAGCCGGTCCGCCTGTCGCCTACGGCAACGAAGGATCCATTCCCGCCGCGTGAGGGCCGCACGGCCGATGACCCGAGCGAGGTCATGGCCGCTGTCGACCTCGGATCGAACAGCTTTCACATGGTCGTCGCGCGCCTGCAGCACGGGCAGCTCGCGATCGTCGACCGCTTGCGGGAGATGGTGCGGCTCGCGTCGGGCCTCACGCCCTACGGCTATCTCGACAGCGCGAGCCAGGAGCGAGCGCTCGCGTGCCTGCGGCGGTTCGGTCAGCGGCTGCGCGACATGGACGCCCGCCAAGTGCGCGTGGTCGGCACGAGCACCTTGCGGCGGGCGAGTCATTCGGAGAGCTTTCTCGCGGCGGCCGAGCAGGCGCTGGGTCACCCGGTCGACGTCATATCGGGCATCGAGGAGGCGCGGCTCATCTATCTCGGCGTATCCCACCACGTCGAGCGCGTCGAAGGCTCCACGTTCGTAGCGGACATCGGCGGCGGAAGCACCGAGCTCATCATCGGCCAAGGCTACGAGCCGAGACACCTCGAGAGCTTGAGCGTCGGCTGCGTCGAGCTCAGCCGGGAGTGCTTCGGCGACGGGCGCATCACGCGCAAGCGCTTCGACCGGGCGCGCCTCGCCGCGCGGCTCGAGCTGCGGCCGATCACGGCGGCGTTCAAGCGCATCGGCTGGGCGCAGGCGGTCGGCTCGTCGGGCACCGTGCGCGCCGTCGGCGACGTCGCGCACGAGCTCGGGCTCTGCGACCGCGGCATCGACATGCACGCGTCGGAGAGGATCATCGACGAGCTCGTCGATGCCCGGCGCGTCGACGCGCTGCGCCTTCCCGGGGTCGGCCCCGAGCGGGCGCCGGTTTTCCCGGGCGGCGTCGCGATTCTCGTCGAGATCATGGCCGAGCTCGGCATCGAGCACCTCGAGGTCAGCGACGGCGCTCTGCGCGAGGGTCTTCTCTACGACATGGTCGGTAGGCTGCATCACGAGGACGCACGCGAACGCACGATCCGGGCCATGCAGCGCCGCTATCACGTCGACGAGGAGCAGGCGCACCGCGTCGAAAGCACGGTCAAGACGCTGCTCGGGCGCGTGGCGCGCGCATGGGAGCTCGACGCGGACCGCTACCGTCAACTCGTCGAGTGGGCCGCGAAGCTGCATGAGGTCGGGCTCGACATCGCGCACTCGAAATACCATCAGCACGGCGGCTATCTGCTCGCGAATGCGGACCTGCCCGGCTTCGTCCGCGTCGAGCAGCAGCTCCTCGCGACGCTCGTCGGCTCTCATCGCAAAAAGCTCGACGATCTCGCGCTCGATCGATTGCCCGAGATCTGGCGGCGGCCCGCGTTTCGGTTGCTCGTGCTGCTCCGGCTCGCCGTCCTGTTGAACCGAGGACGGGGCCCGATCGATTTACCGAATTTCGAGATCGTTCCCGGCGCCGACGTGCTCGAGCTGCGCTTTCCCGAGCGCTGGTACGCCGACAACCCTTTGACTCACGCGGAC
Source organism: Gammaproteobacteria bacterium (assembly GCA_035760685.1). Classification (GTDB taxonomy): domain Bacteria; phylum Pseudomonadota; class Gammaproteobacteria; order Steroidobacterales; family Rariloculaceae; genus ZC4RG20. The sequence goes on from DASTSM010000295.1 coordinate 9,883, forward strand.
CTCGAGCAGGAGCGCGTCTGGCTCAGGGCGAGGGGCTTCGAGCTCAAGCTCGCGCTATGAAGCCTCCGCGAGCTGGGCCAGCAGGCGCGTCTGCGCGGAGACGGCGCTCGCGTCGTCCTCGGGCTCGAGCAACCGGTAGCTGCCGTCCGGGCGGAGCTCCCACGCCTGCGTGTTGTCGAGCAGATACGTATCGAGATCGGAAACGAGCCGGGCCTTGAGCCGCGGATCGAGGATCGGATACATGATCTCGATGCGCCGGAAGAAGTTCCGGTCCATCCAATCGGCGCTCGCGCAGTACACCTCTTCCTCGCCGGCGTTGTGGAAGTAGTAGACGCGGGAGTGCTCGAGAAAGCGGCCGACGATCGAGCGGACGCGGATCCGCTCGGAGACGCCGGGGATGCCCGGCCTGAGGCAGCAAATGCCGCGCACGATGAGGTCGACGAAGACGCCCGCCATCGACGCCTCGTAGAGCGCGCGGATGATCTCGGGCTCCACGAGCGCATTGAGCTTGGCGATGATGCGCCCGGGTGCGCCGCCCGCGGCGTGCCGCGTCTCGCGCTGGATCATGCCGATGAGCCGCTGATGCAGGTTGAACGGCGATTGCGACAAGAGCTTCAGGTCGCGCGTCCGCATGAGGCTCGTGAGCTGCATGAAGACCTGATGCACGTCCTCGCCGAGCAGCTCGCTCGATGAGAGCAGCCCGTAGTCCGTATAGGAGCGCGACGTCTTCGGATGGTAGTTGCCCGTGCTGAGGTGCACATAACGGCGCAGCCGGCCCCTTTCGCGGCGCACGACGAGCGTCATCTTGCAATGCGTCTTGTAGCCGACGACGCCGTAGACGACGTGCGCGCCGGCCTCCTGCAGCTTGCTGGCAAGCTCGATGTTGGCCGCCTCGTCGAAGCGCGCGCGCAGCTCGATGAGGACGGTGACCTCCTTGCCGGCCTTCGCCGCCGAGACGAGGCTGTCGACGAGCTGCGAGTCCGGCGAGGTTCGGTAAAGCGTTTGCTTGATCGCGAGGACGCTCGGATCGGTCGCGGCCCGATGGATCAAGTCCATGATCGGGCTGAACGACTCGAACGGATGATGCAGCAGGATGTCGCGCTTCGCGATCGCGTCGAAGGGACTCACGTTCACGAGCTCTTTCGGGATGCCCGGCGTGAACGGCGGGTATTTCAGGTCGTCGCGCCTGACGAGGTCGTAGACGGCGAGCAGCCGGTTCAGGTTGACCGGGCCGGGAACGCGATAGAGGTCGTCGGCGCCGAGATGGAAGTGCTTGAGGAGATACTCTGAAAGCTCTTCCGTGCAGTCGTGAGCCACCTCGAGGCGGACGGCCGCGCCGTAGCGGCTCTCGAACAGCTCGCCCTCGAGCGCGCGCATGAGATCGTCGATGTCCTCGTCGTCGACGTAGAGGTCGCTGTTCCGCGTGACGCGGAACTGATAGCAGCCGTCGATCTCCATGCCCGTGAAGAGCTGCCCGACGAACGCGTGGATCACCGAGGACAGGAAGACGAAGTGCGTCTCGCCCGATCCGACGAGCGGCTCGG
>DASTSM010000296.1:0-7148 GCA_035760685.1 Gammaproteobacteria bacterium
GGCCAGCTACTTTGCCGCACCCGCGGCCGTGCGCGCCGAAAGCTCCCCGCCTTGATCCTCGAAGCCGCCTTTCGGCAGCTTCGTCTTGATCTCGTACGCCTGAGCCGCGCGCACCGTGAGCTGCGTTTCGAACGGCTGATAGCCCGGGAGCGCGATCTTGAACCGGTAGGTGCCGGGAGCGAGCCGCATGCCCTTGTGACCGTCGAAGCGATCGACGTGCCCCACGTACGAGTCGTTGACGAATACCGCCGCGTCCTCGGGCTCCACCGAGATCCGAACCTTCGCCGTTTGGTCCTTGTCGGGATAGCTGATGCCCGAGGCGTGCGCCATCGAGACGCGGTATTGCGCTTTCCGCCCGGGCTCGACGACGAACGTCTCGTCGACGTCCTGATACCCGATGAGCTTGAAGAGCAGGCGGTGCTCGCCGGGCACGAGCACGAGGCGGTCGGAGCCGTGGAGGTTCTTGACGAAGCCGACGTACTGCCCGTCGACCCAGACGCCGGCGTCGCGCTCGACCTTGCTCGCAGGCTCGATCTCGATCTCGCCGAGGATCGGGCTTCCGCCCGCGAGCACGCGGGCGGCCGTAAGCAGGATCGCAATTCCGCTCAATGTGATCGCACGATGCATCTATGTTCTCCTTGGGCGCTACGCGCGCTAAGGGCGTTGAGGGCGCAAAGGACGTTAGAGGCGCTAAAGGCGTTACGAGGGCCTAAGGCCGTTACGGCATGACGAGGCCAGCGCGAGTGTAATCCGCAAGCGCGACGATGCACCTTGTCGCCAGGTTGCGACGCTTTGGGGTGCGGGATACATGCCACGCAGTCGAAAACCGCTCCGCGTCGCTCCGGGGGCTGCCCGCGGCGGGGCGCGCGAGCGGCCCCTCAGCCGGCTTCTTCGGCCGCAACGGACGCGGAGGGCGCCAGAGGCGCCGCGAGCGGGGCCGACGGCTCCGGCGACACGGCCCGCGCGGGCGCGAGGCGCTTGCGGAATTGACCGAGCAGCAGCAGGACGCTGACGCAGGCCTGCAGCACGATCGTCGCGACCGAGACGTACCAGACCTGCTCGAGCGCGAAGTCCGGGCGCGACGAGAGCCAGACCGCGACGGGGACGAAGAACGTGAGCCGCACGGCCGAGCTCATCAGCGACGGACGCGTGTTGCCGAGCCCCTGGAAGATGCCCGAGCACGTGAACACGACGCCTTGCGCCAAGAACGTCCACGAAATGATGCGCAGGAAGTCCGCGCCGACCTGCCGCGCCTCGGCCTCCGGCGTGAACACCGCGACGAGCAGCTCGGGCCGCCATTGCAGCAGTGCGGTGACGGCGCCCATGACGACGACGTTGAGCATGACGGCCTTGAGGAACGTCTCGCGCACGCGATGGCCGTGTCCCGCGCCGAAGTTCTGGCCCGCGATCGGCCCCGCGGCGAACGCGATGGCCATCGCCGGCATGAAGATCGACTGCATGATGCGCGAGCCGATCCCGAAGCCGGCCTGCGCGGCGGAGCCGAAGTCGCTGATGACCCAGTAGACGACGCCCATATAGATGAACATGAGCGCGAACTCGCCGCCCGCGGGGAGCCCGACCTCGAGCATGCGCTTCCACGTCGGAAAGTGCGGGCGCCACAGCGCGGGCTCGAACGACACGTACCGCTCGAGCCTGACGAAATAGGCCGCGAGCATGGCGACGCCGGCGCCGACCGAGATCGAGCTCGCGAGCCCGGCGCCCGCGACGCCGAGCGCGTGACCCGTGCCCCAGCCGACGATGAGGACGGGAGCGAGGGCCGTGTTCAGGACGACGGTCAGCGCCTGCACGATCATCGTCGGCTTCACGATGCCCGTGCCGCGCAGCGCGGAGCCCATCGTGACGAGGCCGAACTGCAGCGCGAAGCCGGGCAGGAAGCAAGATAGAAAGGTCGTGCCCGCGGCCTGCGTGGCCGCATCGGCCGCGATCGCGCCGACGTACTGCGACGTGAACGCATAGCCGAAGACCAACGTTCCCGCCGCGCAAAACGAGGCGAGCACGAGCGACTGATTGAACACGGCGTTCGCGTCGTCCCGGTCCTTGCGCCCGACGGCCTGCGAGATCAGCGCGACGGCGCCGACGCCGAGCACCTGCGTCAGCGAGAGCACGACGAACATCAGCGTTCCCGCCGCCGCGACGCCCGCCATCGCGGCGTCGCCGAGCGAGGCGACGAAGTAGAGGTCGACGAGCAGGTAGAGCGTCTGGAACAGCATTCCGATCGCGACCGGGGCCGCCATCGTCATGATGTTTCGGACGATCGAATCTCGGGTCAGATCTTTCATAGAACCTCTAGTGGGACGGCGCCTCGCCTGCCCGAAGGGCGCCCAAGAATACACCCGCTCGAGCCTCGCAAGCGCGGGAAATGGGGTCAAAAATGGGGTCAGACCCCATTTTTTCGCCGTCGAGCCCCTGGCATGTCGTTTGCACGTCGGAAACCGACGGGGAGATCGATCGCTTGCGCAAAAGAACCTGGCTGCTGGCTTCCGTTGGCGTCGTCATCGTCGCGCTCGTCGGGCTGCGGCTCGCGCTGCCGGGCATCGTGAAGTCCTACGTCAATCGGCATCTCGCCGACATCGGCGAGTACACGGGCCACGTCCGCGACGTCGATCTAAGCATCATTCGCGGGGCGTACACCGTCTACGGCATCGAGGTCGATAAGCGAGCGGCGCAGCACGAGCCGTTCGCGGTCGTGGACCGCATGGACGTCTCCGTCCAGTGGAAAGCGCTGCTGCACCGCGAGCTCGTCGGCGAGCTCGTCATGGACGGCCCGCGGGTCAACATGGTCCAGGGCCAGACGAAAGAGGAGAGTCAGCTCGGCACGGGCGTGAATTGGCCCGCCGAGATCCGCGAGTTCTTCCCGTTCCGCTTCAACCGCGTCGAGGTTCGCGACGGTACCGCGACGTTTCGCGCGCCCGGCATCAACACGAACGAATCGCTGACGGTCAAGAATCTTTCGGTCTTGCTGCGCGACCTCACGAACGTCGAGGAGCGCTCGACGCCCGCGTTCGCGCAGCTCGTCGCCGAAGGCCGAGTCATGGGCGATGCGCCGATCAAGCTGACCGGTCAATTCAATCCGAACGCCTCGACGCCGACCTTCGACCTCAATCTATCGCTCGAGGATGCCGAGCTCGTCAATGTGAATCCGTGGCTACGGAAATTCCTCAACGTGGACGCGCAGCGCGGCACCTTTTGGATGTACTCGGAGGTTGCAGCAGGCGACGGGCGCTTCACGGGCTACGTGAAGCCGATCTTGCGCGATCCCGACTTCTTCGACATCAAGGAGCCGGCGAGTGGGCCGTTCCAGCGCGCGTGGGAGGCGCTCGTCGGGCTCGGCGCAAAGCTGTTGAAGAACCCCGAGAAGAATCAAGTCGCGACGGAGATTCCCCTCGCGGGGCGGCTCGACGACCCGAGCACGGACCTCATGGCGGCCATCGTCAATCTATTCCGCAATGCCTTCGTCTACGGCTTCTCGCATTCGATCGACCAGACGGTCGGGCTCAAGAACGGGGACATCCCGTTCGAGGCAGGCGCGGCCGAAGGCGCGAGCAAGGGCGAGCGCGGGCAGGAGCGCGCGGAGCAGAAGGTCGAGGAGAAGGCGCAGGAAAAGGCCGAGGAAAAGGCAGACAGGAAAGCCGAGAAGAAAGCGGAGAAGAAAGCGGAGAAGAAAGCCGAGAAAGAGGCCGAAAGGCAGGAGTCTAGCAACGAGCCGGACGCGAGCGGCGGCGAAAGCTCGAAGCGGCAGCAAGAGACGCCGCTGCCGCATCCGAATTGAGCCGCTACGGCTTCGTCATCTGTGCGATCTGATCGCTGATCAGCGACGCGTCCCCGATGGGCCCGTGGTCCGGCACGACGTGCACGGGATCGAGGGCCGCGAGCTTCTCGAGGATCGCGACCCAGGCCTCCGCGCTCGAGCCTTCGGCGAAATTCCGTGGCGGCCGATCCTTCATCGCGAGATCGCCGCTCAGGAGCGTGCGGTCCTCCTCGACGAAGATCTGCTCGTCGCCCTTCGTATGCGCGGGCCCGAGCCACATCAAGCGCGCATGCACGCCGCCGAGATCGAGCCGGTACTCGTCGTCGAAGAGGACGTCGGGCTTGCGGAAGGTCACGCCGTCGAGATAAGCCGCGAAGGCCGGCCGCTCGCGAAACCGCTCGACGATGCGCTCGCCGTCCTGCTCGAGCTCCTGCTGCTGCACGCGCGGCCGAATCAGGATCGTATCGGCGGGGAAGCCCGCGTCGCCCGCCGCGTGCTCCGGATGGAAGTGCGTCGTGGTCAGGTAGAGCTTGCCGCCCTTCGAGAGCTTCTGCGCGGCCTTCGCGACGATCGCGCCGTTCTTCGGCCCGAGCCCCGTATCGACGACGAGCGTCGCGTCGTTGCCGACGACGAAGCCGACGTTCGGGAACGCCTCGATGACGTAGACGTGCTCGGAAACCTGCTTCGGCGCGGTCTCGGGAATGGCGGGGTCGCTGCCTTGCTGCGCGCCGGCCGTGCCGGCCGCGAGGCCCGATGCGGCGAGCGCCGCGATCGTGAGCACCCATGAGCGTAGCGCCGAACCCGTGAGCGCCCGCGCGCGTGCCGCAAGTCCGTTCTTCTTCGACATCGTCGTTACCTCGCGCCCGCCCTTGCTTCCGTCTCAGTGTACGCCGGCTCCGCGCGTCCCCGGGCGTCGACGATGAGCTGGAACTTGCGTGTCCTCGGATTCACGGGCAGATCGTCCGTCTCGACGACCTCGAAGCGCACGTTGCCCATGCGCTTTCGCGCGAGAATCGCCCGCAGCCGGTCCGCGAGGGCGGCCCGCACGCCCGCCCCGGCGGTCTCGTCGAGCGTCGGATCGAGGCAGACCATGAAGCGGAAGGCCGTCGGCCCCTGCCAGTGCAGCTGAAAGCGGTTGACGCCCGGCACGAAGATCTCGTTGATCGTGTGCGGGCTCACGAAGTCCTCGACGCCGTCCTCGTTCAAGAACGCGGGCTGGATCTCGTTGCGCCCGACGAGGCCTTCGACGACGAGATAGGGCGCGTGCTCGCCGGAATCGACCGGGCGCAGGACGTCCGACATGCGGTAGCGGATCAGCGGCAGCGTGTAGTTGAAGAGATTCGTGACGATGGTGTGATCGTCGTAAAACTCGAAAATGTGCTTGCGATCGTAAAGCACCATCTTGGAGCTTCCTGGCAGCGCGGTGCCCATGCCGAGCTGCTCCGTGGACGCATACACGTTCATGACGCCGCAGCCGAAAGCCTGCTCGAGCAGAGCGCGGTCGGCGTCGGTCGTCGCCTCGCCCGTCGCCGCAATCGCCGCGAGAGCGATCTCAAGCGCGCCCTCGCGCTGCTTCGCCGCTAGGATCTTGAGCGCGGTCGTGTAGCCGATCAGAAAATCCGGCCGGAATGCGTTGAGGCCCTCGATGACGTCAGGCAGCGGACTGTTGACTTCGAAGACGCGGGCGTCGACGAACAGCCGCGCGATGCCGCGCTGGAATGCGGTCACGGCGCTGACGCCGGCGTAGTGCCCGTCGGTCGCGCCGTAGAAGGCGATGCGGAAGCGCCGGCGCTCGCGGGGGCCTCGCGGCTGCATCCGCGCCTGCACCCCGCGCTCGCGCGACCAGCCGCGCAGCCAATCTTTGTTCGAGTACACGAAATACCCGACCTGGCCCGACGAGCCCGACGTGTGCATGACGCGGTACTTGCCGAGGAAGAGCTCGGCCGGATCTTTCGACCGCTCGAGAAACTCGACGATCGCACGCTTCGTCACGCCCGGCGCCGTCGCGATCTCGTCGAAGTGCTCGAGCAGCAGCGCCTTCGTGAGCACGGGAAACTCGGCGGGCACGCAGCGGGCGACGTCGATGCCGCTCTCGCGCACGATGCGCGCATAGTACGGCGACCGAAGACTCGCGTGCCGCACGAGGCGCCGGAATTTCTCGAGCTTGAGCGACTCGAATTCGGCTCGCGACATGCGCTCGACGCGGCGCTGCTCGCGCGCGTTCGAGAGGAGGATTCGCAGCGTCGACAGCATGGCGTCGAACCTCTAGCGTGGACTTCCGGAAGCTCGTCGCCCGGGTCTGCGGTGGGCTCCAGCGATTTGCGCTCGATTATAGTCGCTCCGGAGCGCTCGAAGCCGCCGTTGCGCCACCTCGTGGCGCGGCGCAGACTTTCACTCGATGAAAGCCCGCATCCCTGCCGACGAATTCGAGTCGAGGCTCGCTCGGCTGGGGGAGTCGTGGTCGGCGGACGGCGACGTCGCCGCCGCTTTCCTTCACGGCTCGAGGGCGCGCGGCACGGCGCGCCCGGACTCCGACGTTGACCTGGCAGCGATCCTGCGGTCCGGTCTGACTGCGAGCGAGCGCTGGCGAAAGCGGCTCGTGTTGCTCGAATCGGCGGCTGCCGCGCTCGGAACGGACGCCGTCGATCTCGTGATTCTCGAGGAGGCGCCGTCGGCGGTCGGGCACAGGGTCATCCGTGACGGCCGACTGATTCTCGAGCGCGATGCGCACCGCAGAGTGCAGGTCGTCGAAGACGTGTTGCGTCGCTATCTCGACGAAGGTTGGCTACGATCGGTCCTCGATGAGGGCCTCCGCGTCAGGCTCGCGGAGGGTCGCTTTGCCCGTTGATCCCCTCGTGTTGCGGCGCCGGCTGCGGGCCCTCGAGCGCTATCTCCGCGTGCTGCGCGCGCTGCGCGAGCGCGGCCGGGAGGCGTTCGTGCACGATGAGGCCGTGCAGGACCGCGTCGAGCGCAACGTCGAGCTTCTCGCGCAGACGTGCACCGACATCTGCCTCCACATCGTGAGCGCGTCGGGCACGGCTGCGCCCGAAACGTACAGCGATGCCGTGCGCGCGGCAGCGCCGATCATCGCACTCCCGGCCGATCTCACCGATCGCCTCGCGGCCGCGGTTCGCTTACGAAACATGCTGGCGCACATGTACCTCGATATCGACCATGGCCGCCTCTTCGACGAGCTCGGATGGATCGAGGACACCGAGACGTTTGCCGCGGCGGTCGAGCGGTGGCTCGCCGCTGAAATCGCGCAATCCTGACTCGCTCGAGTCGTCCGAGCGTGCTGAAGCTAGGCAAGCTGCGCGGCCGGGTCACGCCGTAGCCCGCCCGTTCCCGTTTTGTGACGAGACCGCATCTCGGTTCGCGT
>DASTSM010000297.1:0-5715 GCA_035760685.1 Gammaproteobacteria bacterium
GCGTCTTGAGATACGGCGAGAAGTAGGCATCGCTGATGCCGAGCCGCGCGAGGTACGGCACGAGCAGGGCGGCGGACTTGAAGCCGTACTCTTCCGTGAGCTGCAGCCGGTACGTCGCACGCGGCAGGGCGGGCGGCCCCGCGCCCGTCGGGACAGCGATCGCGCCTCTTGTCGAGGAAGGCGATGCGGTTGCCGTGTCGGCCGCCATCGCGCCGGCGCCTCCTAGGCTCCGTGCCACCAGCCGACGCACCACGCGGGCACCGCATCGGGCAGCGGCGGACGCAGCTCGGGCGTCGCGTGCACGATCTCGCCGTCCGGCCACCCGGCGATGCCCTGCGCGGCCGCGCCTAAGTTTGCGACGAGCGCGAGCGACGATTCGTCCGCGAGCCGCCACTCGGCGGTCAGCGCGGTCGCCCCGAGCAGGCGCCCGCTCTCGGCGCGCGCGGGCAAGCGCCGGCCGAGCAGCTCCGCGCGCCGCGCGAGCAAGCGCCGATAGCGCGCGAGCGCGCGGCCGCAGGCGCCGGCGGCCTGCGCCGACCAGTCGAGCTTTGCGAGGTCGGCCGTCGCTGGATCGTTCGGGTCAGGGATCGTGACGAGATCCTTCGCGTCGTCGAAGAAGGCCGCGAACTCTCGCCGGCGTCCGTCGGTGACGGCGGGGCCGAGCTCGCCGGCGAAGTCGCAGAAGAACGGGAACGGGTTCGGAGCATGGAACTCCTCGCCCATGAACAGCAGGATCGGCGTCGGCAGCAGCAGCAGCAGCGTCTCCGCGGCCGCGAGAGGCTCCTCTTCGACGAGCATGGACAGCCGCTCGCCGTAGGCGCGATTGCCGATCTGATCGTGGTTCTGCAAGAAGTTTACAAAGGCCTCGGGCGGGAGGTGCTTCGAGTCCTCGCCGCGCGCACGGCCGCCCCAATGTCTCGAGGGCTCGCCTTGGTAGGCGAAGCCTTCGGTCAGGCACCGCAGCAGTTGCTCGGTGGCGCGGTCGTAGTCCTCGTAGTAGCCGCTGCCCTCGCCCGTGAGCAGCACGTGCATCGCGTGGTGGAAGTCGTCGTTCCATTGCGCCGAGTAGCCCGCGGAGCGGGGCGGCGGCGGAGGCGCGTGCTCTCCGCGGCGCGCTTTGCGCTCGTCGGCGTTCATGAGCAAGCGCGCCGCATTGTTGCCGTTCTCGAGCACGAGGTGCTTCGGGCGCGCGGAAGGAAGCCGCTCGACCTCGGCCGCGAGCTCGGCCAGGAAAGACGGCTCCGAGTCGTCGAGGATCGCGTGCACGGCGTCGAGCCGGAGGCCGTCGAAGCGATACTCCTCGAGCCAGTAGAGCGCGTTGTCGATGAAGAAGCGGCGCACGGGCCCGCTGTCGGCGCCGTCGTAGTTGATCGCGCTGCCCCAGGGCGTCGCATGGCGGTCCGTGAAGAACCCCGGCGCGTAGAGAGGCAGGAAGTTTCCCTCTGGGCCGAAATGGTTGTAGACGACGTCGAGGAAGACCATGAGCCCGCGCGCGTGCGCGCTCGCGATGAACCGCTTCAAGTCTTCGGGCCGGCCGTACGCCTGCTCGGGCGCGAACGGCAGCACGCCGTCGTAGCCCCAATTTCGGCGCCCCGGCGTCTCCGCGAGCGGCATGAGCTCGATCGTGTTGATGCCGAGCTCGGCGAGGTAGTCGAGCCGCTGCTCCGCCGCTGCGTACGTGCCTTCGGGCGTGAACGTTCCGACGTGCACCTCGTAGATGACGGCCTCGGGCCAGGGCCTGCCCGCCCAGTCGCCGTCGTGCCATTCGAAGGCGAGAGGGTCGATGACCTCGCTCGGCCCCGGAACGCCGCCCGGATTGAAGCGCGCGGCGGGATCGGGCACCTCGAGCGGCTCGTCCCCGAACGAAAAGGTGTAGCGATCGCCGGCCCTCGCGTTCTCCGCGGTGCACTCGAAGAAGCCGTCCGCGAGACGGCTCATCGAAAGCGGGTCCCGGCCCGCGACGCGCAGCAGCACGCGGCCCGCCGCAGGCGCCCAGAGGCGAAATCGGACGCCCCCGTCCACGATCTCGGCGCCGAACGGCATCGAGTGCCTCGCTCTCGCTATCTCTACCATGTTCGCTTCCTTGCCCCGCGCAGCAGCACCGCCGAGCGGCCCTCGAGCAGATACTGTGCGCGGTCGCCGTCGAGACCGCAGGCGTTCCTGGCCGGGCGCGCCGTGTCGACGAGCCTCTCCCACGCGCCTTCGCGCTCGGGCACGTTGAAGACGATCGGCTCGTAGTGAGCGTTCAGCATGAGCAGAAAGTCGTCGTCCTCGATGCGCTCGCCGTGGCGGTCGATCTCGCGGAACGCTTCGCCGGAGAAGAGCACGCCGAGGCAGCGTGCGTGCGCGTCGAGCCAGTTGGCCTCGGTCATCTCGATGCCGAGCGGCGTCAGCCAGTGCAGGTCCTTCTCCTGTTCCGATGCGCGAATGTAGCGCCGCCGCCGAAACGTCGGGTGCTCCTTCCGCAAGCGCACGAGACCGGCCGTGAACGCGATGAGCTCGTCGTCCTGGCGCTCCCAGTCGAGCCAGGAGAGCTCGTTGTCCTGACAGTAGGTGTTGTTGTTGCCGCGTTGGGTTCGGCCGAGCTCGTCGCCTGCAAGCAGCATCGGCACGCCCTGCGAGAGAAACAGCGTCGTCAGGAAATTGCGCTTCTGCCGCGCGCGCAGGGCGAGCACGCCGGCGTCGTCCGCCGGTCCCTCGACGCCGCAGTTCCAGCTCGCGTTCTGCGACTCGCCGTCGCGGTTATCGTCGAGGTTCGCCTCGTTGTGCTTCTCGTTGTAGCTCACGAGGTCCTCCAAGGTGAAGCCGTCGTGGGCCGTCACGAAATTGATGCTCGCGTACGGCAGCCGGCCGCTGCTTTCGTAGAGGTCGCTCGAGCCCGTGAGCCTGAACGCGAGGTCGCCGATGACCCCGTCGTCGCCCTTCCAGTAGCGGCGCAGCGTGCCTCGATACTTGTCGTTCCATTCGGCCCAGCCGATCGGAAAGTTGCCGACCTGATAGCCGCCCTGCCCGAGGTCCCAGGGCTCCGCGATGAGCTTGACCTGCGAGAGGATCGGATCCTGGTGGATGACGTCGAAGAACGCGCCGAGGCGGTCGACGTCGTGGAGCTCGCGCGCGAGCGCCGACGCGAGATCGAAGCGGAAGCCGTCGACGTGCATCTCCGTGACCCAGTACCTCAGGCTGTCCATGATGAGCTGGAGCACGCGCGGGTGCGTCATGTTCAGCGTATTGCCGCAGCCCGTGTAATCGACGTAGTAGCGCCGGTCCTGGGGCGACAGCCGGTAATAGGCGGCGTTGTCGATGCCGCGGAACGAGAGCGTCGGGCCCAAGTGGTTGCCTTCGGCCGTGTGGTTGTAGACCACGTCGAGGATGACCTCGATGCCGGCCGAGTGGAGCTTCCTGACCATGGTCCGGAACTCATTCGGGTGGCCTTCGGCGAGGTAGCGCGTGTCGGGCGCGAAGAATCCGATCGTGTTGTAGCCCCAGTAGTTGCGGAGGCCCTGCTCGACGAGATGGCGGTCGTCGACGAACGTGTGGATCGGCATGAGCTCGACGGTGGTGATTCCGAGGCGGCGGAGATGGTTGATCGCGGGCTGCGTCGCGAGGCCCGCGTACGTGCCTCGCAGGTGCGGCGGCACGTCCGGATGCCTCGCCGTGAAACCTTTCACGTGCAGCTCGTAGATGATCGTGTCGGTCCACGGCACGCGGGGCCGCTGGTCGTCGCCCCAGGTGAAGGCGGGATCGATGACCTCGCAGCGCGGCATGCCGGTCGCGTCGTTGCGCCGATCGAACGAGAGGTCCTGCCGAGGATGGCCGATCCGATAGCCGAAGTGCGCGTTGCTCCAGCGGATGCCTCCGCGAATCGATTTCGCGTACGGATCGAGCAGGAGCTTGTTCGGATTGAAGCGGTGGCCCTTCTCGGGCGCGTAGGGCCCATGAACGCGATAGCCGTAGAGGAGCCCCGGGCGCGCTTGCGGCAGATAGCAGTGCCACACTTGATCGGTGTGCTCGCGCAGCGTGATCGTCGCCGGGACTCCGCGTCCGCTCGCGCCGAAGAGGCAGAGGTCGACCTGCTCCGCGTGCTCGGAGAAGAGGGCGAAATTGACGCCTTCTCCGTCCCAGGTCGCGCCGAGCGGGTAGGGCGCGCCGGGCCAGACGCTCGAAACCCAGTCACGCACGCCTCGCGCCGCTCGCCGGAACCTAAGCTCACGCGACCATTCGGGCCGCGGCCATGCGGCGATGCGGCACGACGCGTCCGCGCGGAACCAGCACGACGCCCGACGGCGAGAGGAAGTAGGCGCCTTCGGAATCGCCGACGACCGTCGAGCCGATCACGGTGTTGTCGGGAATCTCGCACCCGCTGTCCACGATTACGCGGTCGATGACGCAGTTCTTGCCGATGCTGCACCCGGGCAGGAGGACCGATTCGCTGACCCTCGAGTGGCCGCCGATGCTTGCGCCCGTGGAGACGACCGAGCGGTAGACGTCGCCGCAGACGACGCAGCCGGGCGCGAGAATCGCGGAGCTGACGCGGACACGCCCCGCGATTCGCGCGGGCGGCTGGACCGACCGCTCCGTCCTGATCGGCCAGGACTCGTCGTAGAGGTCGAGCTTCGGCGGCTCGTCGAGCAGGTCCATGTGCGCCTGCCAATAGCTCTCGACGGTGCCCACATCCCGCCAATATCCGGGCAGCGCCGGGTTGCGCGCATCGCGGAAGTCGTGCGCGAAGACGCGCGCCGATTCGAGAGCCGACGGCAGGAGGCTGTACCCGAAATCGTGCGTGGACCGGTCGTCGGCGGCGTCGCGGTCCATGCATTCAAAAAGAAACGAGCGGTCGAACACGTAGACGCCCATCGATGCGAGCGCGACCTCGTACTTGCCCGGCGCGGGCGAGGGGTGCTCGGGCTTCTCGACGAAGGAGCGCACGCGCCCGTCGCGATCCGCGCCGACGATTCCGAAGTTGCTTCCGTCGCCGATCGGGACTTCGACGCAGGCGACGGTGAGATCGGCTCGCTTGGCCGCGTGCTGCTCGAGCAGCCGCGAGTAGTCCATGGAGTACACGTGGTCCCCGGCGAGGACGAGAACCACCTCGGGATCGAGAGCCTCGATGAGATCTCGGTTCTGATGGACGGCGTCTACGGTCCCCGAGTACCAACGCTCGCCTAGGCGCTGCTGCGCCGGCCAAATCTCGATGAACTCGTCGAGCTCGCGGCGGAGGAATCCCCAGCTGTGATGGATGTGACGGATCAGCGATTGGGACTTGTACTGCGTGAGCAACGCGACTCGCCGGATGCCCGAATTCAGGCAGTTCGACAGCGTAAAGTCGACGGTGCGATAGTGGCCGCCGAACGGAACGGCCGGCTTGGCGCGCCATTCGGTCAGGCCGCGGAGGCGCTTGCCGTGTCCGCCGGCAAGCACGAGGGCGAGTGTGGAATGGTCGGCTCCCCAGCTCGACGCGAGCCGGCTTCGGTGCTCCATTTTTAGTTTTCTCCTGCTGAAAGGTTTCGGCGATGCGTTTTGTTTGCGTCGGGCGTCGTTTCTGCGCGGCGGGTCGATAGCCTTGCAAAAAGCCCGCGCGGTTCCGCGTTTTGGGAGAGCCGACCGTCGGCGCGCCGCCGTCGAGAGACGAGAGCAGCACCGTGCGATCCCGAGCGAGGTCGCCTTCGCGCGTTAGGTATGCGACCATCTCTCGAGGGTGGAGTCAGGGTCAGGATT
>DASTSM010000298.1:0-10814 GCA_035760685.1 Gammaproteobacteria bacterium
TCGTCTTGACGCTCTTCGCCGGGGTCTCGCTCGCGCTCGCGGCCGTCGGCATCTACGGCGTGATCTCGTACTCGGTCGCGAAGCGGACCAAGGAATTCGGCATCCGCATCGCGCTCGGGGCGCAGCCGGGCGCCGTGCGCAACCTCGAGCTCGCGCGGGGCCTCGCGCTCACGGCCGCGGGGCTCGTGCTCGGCATCGGCGGCGCGTATGTGTTGACGCGGTTCCTCACGACGTTCCTGTTCGGCGTGCCGGCGAACGATCCTACGACGTTCGCGGGCGTCGCGGCGCTGCTCGCCCTCGTCGCCGCTGCCGCAAGCTACATCGCCGCGCGGCGCGCGACGCAAGTCGACCCGCTCGTGGCGCTCCGGGCAGAGTAGGGCGGGAAAACCGCGTGAGGTTCTCGGCCGCGCCTTGACGTTCGCGATCGTGCGGGGTGTTGGATCTGCGTCAGCGCGCGCTCGAAGCTCGCGCCGCTTGCGTCAGCGCGCGCGGAGCTCGCGCCGGTAGCGCCGCCCCATCTCGACGTAGTGCTCGGCGCTCGCCTCGAGCATCCGCATTTCTTCTTCCGTGACCTCGCGGATGCGTTTCGCCGGCACGCCGACGATGAGCGAGCGGTCGGGAAACTGCTTGCCCTCCGTCACGAGCGCGTGCGCGCCGACGATGCAGTACCGGCCGATCACGGCATGGCTCAGGATCGTCGCGTTGATGCCGATGAGGCTGAAGTCGCCGACGCGGCAGCCGTGCACGATCGCGGCGTGGCCGATCGTGACGTCTGCGCCGACGTCGGTCGGCGCGTCGCCGTCGACGTGCACGACGGCGTTGTCCTGCACGTTGCTGCGGTCGCCGATCGAGATCGCCTCGCTGTCGCCGCGCAGCACGGCGCCGAACCAGATACTGACGTCGCGTCCGAGGCGCACGCGGCCGATGACGGACGCCGTCGGCGCGGCGAAGAACTCTTCTCCGCTCGTGACGACGCGATGCTCGCCGAGGTCGTAGAGCACGCTCAGCTCCTTTTCCCGCCGGCCGACGCCTGGTTCGCGACGGCCTGGGCCGCGGCGGCGATGGCTTGCGGATCGCCGAGGTACTCCGCGCGCGTCGGCTTGAGGTCCTTGTCGAGCTCGTAGAGGCGCGGCACGCCCGTCGGAATGTTGAGCTCGACGATGTCGTCGTCCGAGATGTCCTCGAGGAGCTTCACGAGCGCGCGCAGGCTGTTGCCGTGCGCCGCGACGAGCACGTTCCGCCCCGCGCGAAGCTCCGGCACGATGCGGTCCTCCCAGTAGGGCAGCACGCGCGCGAGCGTGAGCTTGAGCGACTCCGTGGCGGGCAGCGCGGTGGGTGCGAGGCCCGCGTAGCGCGGGTCGTGGCAGGGATGACGCGGATCGTCGAGCGCGAGCGGCGGCGGCGGAATGTCGTAGCTGCGGCGCCAGATCTTGACCTGCTCGGCGCCGTGGCGCGCCGCGGTCTCCGCCTTGTCGAGGCCCTGGAGCGCGCCGTAATGCCGCTCGTTGAGCCGCCAGTGGCGCTCGACCGGAATCCACATGAGGCCCGTCTCGTCGAGCACGAGCCAGAGCGTGCGGATCGCGCGCGTCAGCACCGACGTGAACGCGATGTCGAACGTCAGGCCCGCCCGCTTCAGCGTGCGGCCCGCCTCGCGCGCCTCGCGAACGCCGGCCTCGCTCAAGTCGACGTCGGTCCAGCCCGTGAAGAGATTTTTGAGGTTCCAGTCGCTTTGCCCGTGCCGCAGCAGCACGAGCTTGCCGAGGGGTGCGTATGGGCGTGCGTTCATGGCCGGCCATTGTAAAGGAATCGTGGAACACGCTTCGGAATCGTCGAGGCCTTTCGGAATGGCCGAGGCCGTTCGGAATCGTCCACGGCACTTCGAAGCTCGCGCCCTCGAGATCGACAACACCGGCGGGCGAGGCGTAGATTCTGGGCAAGCCGACGAAAAAGAATCGGGAGGGCTCATGACGACTCATGCAAACCGGGAAACGCGCGCGGCCGGGCTCGAACGGGGCCGTGCGGATCGTGCACATCGGGCCGGGCCGCACCTCGCGCGGATTTGGACGGCCGCCGCGCTCATCGCGCCGCTCGGCCTCAGCCTGCCCGCGGCCGGCCAGCCGGCGCGCACCGGGGCCGGCGACGCCCCGCCGGCGTTCGAGGTCTGCTCCTCCGTGCAGGGCGCGCGCTGCATCCAGCAGCCGCCCGCGAGCACCGCGGTCGCGCCCCAGTATCAGGCGTCCTATCGCGTCTATCTGGACATGAAAGAAAAGGCCCGCGGGGGCACCACCTACACTCGAGCGGACTACGCGAAGATGCCGGACTGGTCGGGCGTCTGGACGCGCGCGGGCGGCGGGCTCAAGTTCGATCCGGCGCAGCCGGGCGCGCTTTCCGAAGGCCATACGACGGCCGTGCTCACGCCGAAATACGAGGCGGCCTACCGCGCCAAGCTCCGCGAGGTCGCGGGCGGCCAGGAGTGGGATCAGCTCAGCGACTGCCTGCCGGCCGGCTATCCGCGCTGGCTGACCGAGCCGTTCCTGCGCGAATTCATTGTGACGCCGCAACAAACGTGGTGGATCAACGAGCAGCAGAGCGAGGCGCGGCGCATCTACACCGACGGTCGCGGCCATGTGCCGCAGGACGAGGCGAAGCCGCTTTGGACCGGCGACTCGATCGGCTTCTGGGACGGCGACACGCTCGTCGTTCACACGATCAGCGTCACCCACGGTCAGTATCAGCGTCAGAATCCCGACTACAGCGAGTCGACGAGCACGGTCGAGCGCATCCGCATGATCGATCCGAACACGATCGAGGACGACGTCACGGTGTGGGACCCGAAGGGGCTCAAGGAGCCGTGGCACGTCGTGGACCGCTACGCACGCGTCACGACGCCCGATGCGCGCATCGACATGTGGTCCTGCGACGCGAACAACAACGTCATCAGGACGGCCGACGGCTCGACGCAGTTCATCCTTCCGGGCGAAAGCGTCGAGATCAAGCGAGAGTACCGGGATCCGGATTCGTTCTATCTGACCGAGACGCAGAAGAAGCTGTTCGAGGACGAGATCGGCGGCGGAGCCGAAGCCGAAGCGGAAGGCGGAGCGGGAGCGGGAGCCGGAGCGGGAGCGGGGGCGGGAGCGGGAGCCGGAGCGGGAGCGGGAGCCGGAGCGGGAGCTCAGTGAGGAGCGCCTGGCTCACGCGAGCCGATTGACCTCCTTGAGCGCGATCGAGAGCGTCGCGAAGTCCATGGGCCCGGCGGCCTGCATCTCGCCGAGCACCTTCGAGACGCGCGCGATGCCGCCCGACATCTCCGCGACCCAGGCGGCCAACGCGGCGTCGAGGTCTGCGTGGCCGCGCCGCTCGACGATGCCCTCGACGACCGCGCGATGCTCGCGCGCGAGCGTCTCGCGCAACGTCGAGCGGGCCATCGCGCTCCAGTGGCCCTGGACCTTTAGGTTCTCGATCTCGTCGCGGATCCAATCGAGCCGGAGCTTGCGCCCGACCTCGAAGTAGAGGCGCGCGAGGCGGCGCGCGTCGAGCTCGCGCTCCTCGGCGAGCTCGACGATGTCGAGCACCTGCGTGATGGTCGTCAGCGCGGCGACCTCCCTCGCGAGCGAGGCGGGCAGCCCGACCTCCTCGAGCCGGCGCGCGTCGTCGTCGAAGCGCCGATCCCCGCGGGCGCCGAGGGCGGGCGGCGCGCCCAGCACGCGCGCGATGCCGGGCCGGAAGCGCTCGATCATCGGCTCGACCTCGAGATCCGCCGGGTAGCGCTGCAGGAACCAGTAGACCGCGTGGCGCACGCGGCGGCTGATCTCGAACATGACGTCGTACTGGAGCTGGGCGCGGATTCGGTAATCGAGCGCCTCGATCTTGCGCCAGAGCGCGCGGATGCCGAAGACCTCGCGCACGACGGCGTAGGCGCGCGCGACCTGCGCGACCCCGGCGCCGGTTTCGTCCTGCGCCCGGAACGGGAAGTAAGGCCCCATGCGGTTGATCATGCTGCTCGAGATCAGCATCGAGACGATCTCGCGGCGCAGCCGATGCGAGTACATGAAGGCCTTGTAGCGGCGCTGCAGCGTGCGCGGGAAATAGAGCTCGAGCTCCTTCGCGAGGAACGGGTCGTCCGGGATGTCCGTCTTGATGAGGCTGCCCGTCAGCGCGATCTTCGCGTAGCTCAGCACGACGGCGAGCTCGGGGCGCGTGAGCCCGAGCCCCGCGCGGCGCCGCTCCTCGAGCTCCTCGTCGGAGGGCAGGAACTCGAGATCGCGGTCGAGATGCCCCTGCGCCTCGAGCACGCGGATGAGCCGCGCCTGCTCGCCGAGCCGGTCCGATTCGCGCGAGCTCGCGACCGAGAGCGCCTGCGTCTGCCCGTAGTTGTCGGCGAGCACCTGCGCGGCGATCTCGTCCGTCATCGACTCGAGCAGCGCGATGCGGCGCGAGGGGCGCAGCGCCCCCGCCTCGAGCGCGTCGTTGAGCAGAATCTTGATGTTGACCTCGCGGTCCGACGTGTCGACTCCGCCCGAGTTGTCGATGAAGTCCGTGTTGATACGGCCGCCCGCGCGCGCGTACTCGATGCGCCCGCGCTGCGTGAATCCCAAATTGCCGCCTTCGCCGACGACGCGGCAGCGAAGATCGCGGCCGTCGACGCGCACGGCGTCGTTCGCGGGGTCGCGCGCGTCGGCATGATCCTCGTCCGAGCTCTTGACGTACGTGCCGATGCCGCCGTTGTAGAGGAGATCCACCTTCGCCCGAAGGACGGCGCGAATGAGCTCGGGGGGCGTGACGGTCGCGCGCTCGAGGCCGAGCAGCGCACAGGCCTCGGACGAGAGCTCGATCGATTTGCCGCGCCGCGAGTAGATGCCGCCGCCCGCCGAGAGCTTCTTGCGGTCGTAGTCGTCCCAGGTCGAGCGCGGCAGCTCGAAGAGGCGCTTGCGCTCGAGGAAGCTCGCGGCCGCGTCGGGATCGGGGTCGATGAAGATATGCTCGTGGTTGAACGCGGCGACGAGCCTTATGTGCTCGGACTGCAGCATGCCGTTGCCGAACACGTCGCCCGACATGTCCCCGATGCCGGCGACCGTGAAGTCCTGGCTCTGCACGTCGACGCCGAGCTCCCGGAAATGGCGCTTCACGCCCTCCCAGACGCCGCGCGCCGTGATGCCCATCTTCTTGTGGTCGTAGCCGGCCGAGCCGCCCGAGGCGAACGCGTCGCCGAGCCAGAAGCCGTACTCGCGCGCGATGCCGTTCGCGATGTCCGAGAACGACGCCGTGCCCTTGTCGGCCGCGACGACGAGATAGGGATCGTCGCTGTCGCGCGCGACGACGCGCGCGGGCCGCACGACGCGGCCGTCGACGATGTTGTCCGTCACGTCGAGGAGCCCGCGCATGAACGTCGTGTAGCAGTCGACGACCTCGCGCTGCACGGCGTCGCGGTCGCCCGCGGGCAGCTGCTTGCAGACGAACCCGCCTTTCGCGCCGTTCGGCACGATGACGCTGTTCTTGACCTGCTGGGCCTTCATGAGACCCAGGACCTCCATGCGAAAGTCCTCGCGCCGATCCGACCAGCGAATGCCGCCGCGCGCGATGCGGCTCGCGCGAAGGTGCACGGCCTCGACGCGCTGCGAATGCACGAAGACCTCGAACTTCGGCCGCGGCCGCGGCAGCTCCGGAATCGTCGCGCAGTCGAGCTTGAGCGAGAGGTACGGCTTCGGCTCGCCGTTCGGGATGGGCTTCGGCGAGCCGCCGGCCTTCGGCGCGGCGCCGGCGAGCTGGAAGAAGTTTGTGCGCACCGTGGCTTCGACGGCGCCCGCGAACGCGCGCAGGATGCGGTCCTCGTCGAGGCTCGACGTCAGCTCGATCTCGGCGCGGATCGCGGCCGCATGCTCCTCGGCCTCCTGCTCGCGCGCGCCCGCCGCTCGATCGGGATCGAAGAGCGCCTTGAACCTCAAGACGAGCGCGCGGCAGAGCGCAGGATAGCGGCCGAGCACCTCCTGCATGTAGCTCTGGCTGAAGCGCATGCCCGTCTGGAGGAGGTAGCGGCAATAGGCGCGAAGCAGCGCCGCCTCGCGCCAGTCGAGGCCGGCGCCGACGACGAAGGCGTTGAACGCGTCGTTGTCGATGCGGCCGCGGAACACGCGCGAGAAGCACTCCTCGAAGCGCTCCTCGATCGCGGCGGCGTCGACGGGCTGACCCGACGAGACGGTCACGTCGAAATCCTGGATCCAGACCGTGTCCTCGCCGAGCCGCACCGAGTAGATGCCTTCGCGGTGCACCTTGAGGCCCATGTTCTCGAGGATCGGCAGCGCGACATAGAGCGGGATCGGCTCGCGGGGCTTGAAGGTCGAGAAGCGGAACCGCGGAGTGCCGGGTTGCGCCTGGAATATCCGCATCTCGAGCGCCGTCTCGCCGTCGGCGAGGCGCTCGACCTTGAGGATGTCCTCGGCGCCGCGCTCGGGCGAGACCTCTTCCTGATAGGCGGCGGAGAAGTGATCGGCGAAGCGCCGGAAGAGCGCGAGCGCCCGGTCCTCGGAGAAGCTCGCGAGCAGCGCCTCGCGGAGCCGGTCGGGCCAGGTCCGCACGGCTTCCCCGAGCTCGCGCTCGAGCTCGTCGACGTTATCGGCGTCGGGCGCCGACGGGTCGCTCTTGACCTTGACGGTGAGGCGCGCGAGCGCGGAGTCCGACACCATGACGTCCGACTCGACGGCCGTGCCGCCGAAGCCGTGCAGCAGGATCTGCTCGATGCGCTCGCGCGCGCGCCGGTTGTATTGATCGCGCGGCAGGTAGACGAGGCACGCATAGAAACGGCCGAAGGGATCGCGGCGGCAGAAGAGGCGCACACGGCGCCGCTCCTGAAGGCCGAGGATGCCGTTGACGATGCGCTCGAGCTCTTCGAGCGAGGCCTGAAACAGGTCGTCGCGGGGGAACGTGTCGACGACGTGCTGCAGCATCTTGCCGCGGTGGCTGTTCGGGTCGACGCCGGCCTGCTCGACGAGCTGACGCGCCTTGAGCCGCAGCAGCGGGATGTCCCGCGGCAGCTCATTGTAGGCCGAGGAGGTGAAGAGGCCGAGGAAGCGTCTTTCCCGCACAGGGCGGCCGCGTCGATCGAAAACTTTGACGCTGATGTAGTCGAGCGGAGCGCGGCGGTGAACGCGCGATTGCATGCCGCTCTTCGTGACGACGAGCGGACGGCTCGAGCGCGCCTCCGCGCGCGCCGGGCCGACGAGCGTCATGGGCTCGATCATCCGGTTTCGATCCCTGAGGATCCCGAGCCCGGTGTCCGGCACGGGCTCGAGCGCGTCGGCGCGCGCGCCGCGGACGAGGGAGAACTCGTGGTAGCCGAGCAGCGTGAAATGGTCGTCGGCGAGCCAATCGAGAAAGTCCGCCGACTCCGCGGCGAGCTCGCGCGGGGGACCGATGCTGGCGCGGAGCTCGGCCGAGGCCTCGCCGAGCTTCTCGGTCATCGCCTTCCAGTCCTCGACGGCGCAGCGCACGTCGCGGAGCCCCTTCGCGAGCTCGGTCTCGATCTCGCGCAACGCCGCCGGGTCCGTCGTGCGCGCGATCTCGACGTGGATGAACGATTCCCGCCGCGCTTCCGGCGGCGGCGTCGAGAAATACATTTTTTCGAGGACGCCGCGCGCGCTTCTGCGCACGGAGAAGATCGGATGAATCGTGAGCAGAACGCCGTGCCCGAGCGCATTCAAGCCGAGCGTGATCGAATCGACGAGGAACGGCATGTCGTCGTTGACGAATTGCACGACGGTGTGCGGCGAGGTCCAGCCGTGCTGCTCGAGCGTCGGATTGAACGCGAGGATCTTGGCCGTGCCCGTCCGCCGCGTGCGCGCGAACTCGAGGTGATCGAGCGCCGACGCCGCGAGCTCGGCGGGACTGCGCGCGAGGTCTTCAGGCGGCACCTGCGCGTAGTAGTGCGCGAGGTAGCGGTCGGCGTCGATCTCGAGGGACGGGTGCGGCTCGAGCCTCCGGCCGTAGGCCGCGATCGCCTTGATGCGCTCGGACTGGAAGGGCTCGGCGGCGGTGCTGGTTTCGTCCATCTCAATCCGATCGTCGTGACGGTCCGGGCGCTCCGGGCGGATCTCGGCGTCGGGAATGCCCGCCGCCCCATTCGACGTAATCCCGGTGCCGGCGCTGAACCATCGGGAAGAATCGAGCTCGAACTAGGTTAAACTCTGCGCTCCCGTGCGGCCAGCGCGGGTCGTTTCGAGGCGTTGCGGGTGTCGAGGGTCCTAATGAACGGCAAGACCGGCGAAGATAAACACGTCTCCGAGGGCGAGAAGGACGCCGCCTCCGAAGCGGTCGAGGCGCCGGCCGGCGTTCGCTACGACACTTACCTGCAGCTCGACAAGCTCCTGAGCGCGCAGCGCCCCGTCGCGAGCCATCACGACGAGATGCTGTTCATCATTCAGCATCAGGTCGCGGAGCTTTGGTTCAAGCTCGTGCTGCACGAGCTCGACTCGGCGATCGAGTGCCTCAAGCAAGACGAGCTCGCGCGCGCCATCAAGAACCTGCGCCGCGTGACGACCGTGCAGCAGCAGCTCACCGCGCAGTGGAGCGTGCTCGCGACGCTGACGCCGCGCGACTACGCCGCGTTCCGCGACTCGCTCGGCACGGCTTCGGGCTTCCAGTCGCCGCAGTACCGCGTCCTCGAGTTCAAGCTCGGCAACAAGGCGCGGCAGATGCTGCCGATGTTCCGCCACCATCTCGAGTATTACCGCATGCTGAAGCGGGCCCTCGAGAGCCCGAGCCTCTACGACGAGTTTCTGCGCTACCTCTACCGCGTCGGTCATCGCGTGCCGCTCGAGCGCGTCGAGCGCGACTGGACCGAACGGTACGAGCATCATCCCGGCGTCGTCGACGTCTTCCAGGTCATCTACGAGCACCCCGAGGAGTACTGGGCGGCGTACGAGGTCTCCGAGCGGCTCGTCGACATCGAGATCAACTTCCAGAGCTGGCGCTTCCAGCACATGAAGACCGTCGAGCGCATCATCGGCAACAAGCCGGGCACTGCGGGCACGGCGGGCGTCAAGTTCCTCAAGAAGGCACTCGAGATCTCGTTCTTCCCGGAGCTCACGGAAGTCCGCACGCGCATCGGCGCGCCGCGCTAGTCACAACGCCGGCCTCGCTCCTGGTAGGATCGGGATCGATCCGACTCGAGAAGAACTAGAGAGGGGGCGAGCCCATGAACGACAGCGTCAGCGGTCAAGACACTCCGTCGCGCGACGAGCTGCTCGAGCGCGCGGCGGGCGTGCGAGAGGTGCTCATCGCGCATGCCGAAGAGACCGATCGGCTGCGCCGGCTTGCCGACGCCAACGTCGCCGCGCTCAAGGAGACGGGGCTGTGCCGGCTCATGGTCCCGAAGCGCTTCGGCGGCTATCAGACGGACATCCACACGTACGTCGCCGCGATGGCCGAGGTCGGCCGCGGCTGCGGCGCGACGGCCTGGGTCGCGAGCCTCATCAACGTCTGCGCGTGGCTCGCGGGTCTCTTTCCGGAGCGCGCGCAGCGCGACGTCTGGGGCACGGACCCGAATGCGTGGGTCGCGGGCTCGCTGGCGCCGCACGGCCTCGCGACGCCGACGGACGGCGGCTGGCGAGTCACGGGCCGGTGGGCGTGGGCGTCCGGCTGCCTGCATGCCGATTGGGCCGCTTGCGGCATCCGCATCACGGACGAGCGCGGCGAGGTCAAGAACTTCGGTCTCTCTCTGATGCCGATGGGCGAGCTTTCGATCGACGACACGTGGCACATGGCCGGCATGAAAGGCACGGGCAGCAACACGATCGTCGCGAACGAGGCGTTCGTGCCGGAGCACCGGTTCTTGCCTTATCCGCCCGCGTTCGAAGGCCGCTATCGCACGGAGTTCGAGGACGAGGCCGTCTATCGCGTCGCGCTCGTGCCCGTGACCGTGCTGATCCTCGTCGGCGCGCAGCTCGGCGTCGCGCGCGCCGCGCTCGATCACACGCTCGCGGCTGCCCGCGCACGCGGCATCACGCATACGAACTTCGCGAAGCAGGCCGACTCGGCGGGGTTTCAGATCCAGGTCGCCGAGGCCGCGATGAAGATCGATACGGCGTATCTGCACGCGCTCCGGGCCGCGGACGATCTCGATGCGGCCGCCGCGGCGGGCCGGCACCCGGACCTCCGCGAGCGCGCGCGCGTGCGCCTCGATACCGCGCTCGCGGCGAAGTACTGCCGCGAGGCCGTCGACCTGCTCGTCGAGGCCCACGGCACGTCGAGCCTCACCGACGCGAACCGCATGCAGCGCCTCTGGCGCGACGCGCACGTCGCGAGCCGGCACGCGATCACGTCGTGGCCCGTGAACCTCGAGATCTACGGCAAGGCGCTGCTTGACGTCGAGCCGAACATCTCGGCGCTGATTTGAGGGCGGGCGCGGCACGCGAGCACCGTCGACTCGGCAGGAAATCGACGATTTCTTTCGAGAATCCGACAAGGCACGGCAGGGGTATCATGCGCTTACCATAGGGTTGGCTCGGGGTCGTCGATCCTCGCTCGTGCCCATGACCGTCTCGTCCGATTCGTCCCGCGCTTCCTTCCCGGCTGCTGTCGAGGCGCTCAGCGGCTCCATCGAGCGCGTGACGTTCCACAGTGAGGAGACGGGCTTCTGCGTGCTGCGCGTCGCCGTGCGCGGGCGCCGCGACCCCGTCACGGTCGTCGGCTCGGCCGCGAGCGTCGCTCCGGGCGAGTTCGTCGAGTGCGCGGGCCAATGGGCCAACGACCGCGAGCACGGGCTGCAGTTCAAGGCCCGGGACCTGCGCGTCGTGCCGCCGAGCACGATCGAGGGCATCGAG
>DASTSM010000299.1:0-7243 GCA_035760685.1 Gammaproteobacteria bacterium
CCGCGCCGTACGGACTCATCTCCGCGACCACGATCGCGCCCCGCGACTCGAGCGCCTCGTGAAGCGCCCTCGAGTCGACCGGAACGCCCGCGAGCAGCACGCGCGGACCTTCGAGCGGCGGGCGCGTCGCGATCGCGTCCGCCGCCTCGCTCGCGAGCGCCGCGTAGCGCTCGGGCGGCACCTGCCAAAACGCGCCGAGGAGCGGCAAGGCCTCGCTGCCGCCGAGCCGCGGTCCGCCCAGCCGCGATCCATCGAGCTGCGGTCCGCCAACCTGCGGTCCACCAAGCCCCGGCCCGCTCCGGCGCAGCGCGTCGAGCCGTCGCGCCGCCGCGCGCGCCGCGTTCGTCTCGCGAATCGCGAGGCGCAGATCGTCCGCGCTGGGGTGCCGGCCCGAGATGCCCGCGAGCCGATCGCAGAGATCCCTCGTGCGCGCGACGTCGTATTCGGCCACCTCGCCGCTCGACGAATGCAGCAGATCGAACAGCAGCACCGGCGGCAGCGCCGCGACGGCGCCGCGCCGCACGAGCTCGCGCAGATACAGGAAGCCCTTGTAGTCGGGATCGGAGGTGCGCGGCAGAACGATCGCGGCGGCGTGCGCGAGCCGCCCCGTCAACGCGGCCTCGACGAGCGCGTGCAGACGGCGCGGAAAGAGCTCCGGCTCGAGCACGCCGTCCGCCGCCGGCGTGGCGTCGCCGCCGCCGCGCGCGAAGACCGGTCGAAGGCCGGCGGCGCGGACGATCTCGATCGGAACGGACGGCCACGAGATCACGACGGCATCGCGGTCGCGCGCGGCGTCGCGGCCGAGCGCGCGAAACGGCTCCTCGAAGCCCGCGGTCAACTCGTCGATCGCCGTCCGCATCCGCCGCCTCGGAGGTTGATCGCAGCGCTCATAGTCGCCTCAGATGTTCCCGGCGGCGCGCAGCCGCTCGAGCTTCTCCGCGCTGTAGCCGAGCCATTCGCCGTAGACGCGCGCGTTGTCCTGGCCGACGCCGGGCGCCGGCCGCAACGCGGCCGCCTCCGCGTGCGAGAACCGGATCGGCACGCCGGGTCCGATGACGTCGGCCACGCGTCCCAGCTCGGGATGCTCTATCTCGACCGTCTCGCCCCGCGCGAGCACGCGCGGATCGCGCACGGCCTCGGCCGGCGACCGGACGGGCGCCGCCGGCACTCCGCGGCTCTCGAAGAGCGGCACGAGCTCGCGCGTCGGCAAGCCGCGCGTGAAGTCCTCGATGCACGCGTTCATGGCCTCCATGTTCGCGACCCGCGCGTCGCGCGTCGCGAAGCGGGCGTCGCGCTCGAGCTCGGGGCGGCCGATCGCCGCGAACACGCCGCGCGCGAACTGCTCGGTCGGCGCGCAAATCGCGAGATAGCCGTCCGCCGATTCGTAGACGCCGAACGGCGTGAGCCGCGGCACCATGCGGCCCGTGCGCTGCGGCAGACCGCACGCCTCGAGCAGGTCGAAGGGCTCCGCCGCCACGAGCGAGGTCAGCACGCCGAGCATCGAGACGTCGACCTGCTGGCCGACGCCCGTCGCGTCGCGCTGCCGGAGGGCGGCGAGCACGCCGGCCACGGCGAACACGGGCGCGACGAGATCCGCGAACGGCACGCCGACGCGCACGGGCGGATCGCTCGGGGCGCCCGACGTCATCATGAGCCCGCTGAGCGCCTGGATGATGCTGTCCATGGCTTTGCCCGAGCCGTTCGCCGCCCGCTCGGCGCCGTAGCCCGAGATCGAGCAATACACGATGCGCGGGTTGTGCGTGCGCGCGAAGTCGTAGGCGATACCGAGCCGCTCGAGCGTGCCCGGGCTGAAGTTCTCCACGACGACGTCGGCGCCGCGCACGAGGTCGGCGAACACCTCGCGCGATCCGGGGCGCTTCAAGTCGAGCGTCACCGCGTACTTGCCGCGCAGCCGATTCAGCGCCGCGACCGAAACGTCGTCCGGCGCCGTGCGTCCGAGCGAGACGCCGTGCCGCCCGATGAACGGCGCATTCTCGCGGCAGTGATCGGGCGAGGCGGGATTCTCGATCTTGATCACGCGTGCGCCGAGAGCGGCGAGCAGAAACGTCGCGAAGGGCCCCGCGAGCGCGAGGGTCAGATCGAGCACCGTGAGCCCGGCCAAGGGAGCGGCGCGCACGGACGGTTGTTCACTGCTCGGCATACGTCGTCGCCGCCGCAGACCTGCGCGGCGGTATTCGTCGTGCGACGGTATTCGTCGTCACGGCCGCAGTCTAGCCAGCGGCGCCGACGGAGGCTAAGACTTCGTCCCGCGGCGCGTAAGATGCGCGGCGTCTTTCCCCGTGCCGGCCCTGCCGGCCGTGCCCCCATTGCCGGCGGCGACGCGCCGCGCGAGATCCACGAACTGGCGCACGAGCCGCGAGTCGTTGCCGCGCTTCCACGCGACGAGCAGGGGGACCGCCGGCACCGGGTCCCAATCGAGCGGTCTGAAAGTCACGCCGGGCGGCAGCAGCGCGCCGATCGAGTCCGGCAGCAGCGCGAAGCCGAGCCCCTCCTGCACGAGTTGGAGGTTGCCGAGCACGTTGTCCGCGGTCGTCACGGGATGCATGCGGATTTTTGCGTCTCGATAGAGAGAGGCCGCCGCGTCGTGCAGCGCCGGAGACAGCGAGCGTTCCATCGTGATGCAGGGCAAGTCGTCGAGGCTGCCGACCGGGATGCGTTTGCGCCGGGCGAGCGCATGGTGAGACGGCAGCACGATCACGATCTGCTCGCGAAGCAGCTCGACGGCCTCGAGGCCGTCCGCCTCGAGCGGCCCGCGCACGAACGCCACGTCGAGCGCGCCGGACAGGAGTCCCGCGACGGGCTCGACGGCGTATTTGCTGTGCAAGATCAGGCGCAAGTCCGGGAGACGCTCGGCGATCAGCGGCCGAAGCGCCGGCAGTATCCGGACGTCGGCCGACGGGAAAGTACCGACGGAGAGATCGCCGGCCCGCCCGTCGGCCGCCTGTTTCGCGAGCCGCCGCGCATGCTCGACGCGGCCGAGGATGTCCTTGGCCTGGCGCAGAAAGATGCGTCCCGCGTCGGTCAACGCCACGTGATGGCGGCTGCGATCGAGCAGCTTCACGCCGACGGCGCTCTCGAGCTGGCGGATCTGCTGGCTCAGCGAAGGCTGCGCGGTACGCAGCCGCGCGGCCGCGCGCGTGAAGTTGAGCTCCTCGCCGACCGCGACGAAGTAGCGCAGATGCCTGAGCTCCAGGCGTGCGGTCCGCTGCGCTTCTCCGGCGTTCATCGCCGGTCATCATATTGGCGCTGCGGACTTCCGAATAGGGCTGGCCGGCGCCGTGCGGTCGTTTCAAACCCGTGCGCGAGACTCTATGATCCCCGGTACGACTAAACGACTAAATCGAATTGACCCCTCCATCAACCTACGGCGCTCGGAGTAAAGCGATGAAGTACGTACGTGCAAGCCTCGCTTCGACGGCTTTGATTTCGACGATGCTCGCGGGTCCGCTGTCGGCGCAGCCCGCGCCGGGTCCCGGAGCCCAGGCGCAGCGCGCCGCCGATCCCGCGGCGCAGGCGCAGGCGCGCGCGCAGGCACAGGAGCGCCAGCGCCAGCAGGACGCGATGCCCGATACACCGGGCACGGGACCCTATCCGGCCATCAAGGAGATCGACCC
This sequence comes from Gammaproteobacteria bacterium, assembly GCA_035760685.1. Taxonomy (GTDB): domain Bacteria; phylum Pseudomonadota; class Gammaproteobacteria; order Steroidobacterales; family Rariloculaceae; genus ZC4RG20. The sequence goes on from DASTSM010000299.1 coordinate 3,636, forward strand.
GAGCTTGCCCGAGCACGTCGTCTACCGCCCGAAGAACCTCGCCGCGCTCGGCTCGACGAAGCTCGGCGTCTACGTCTTCGGCAACGGCGGGTGCACGGACGACGGTGCGAGCGCGCGGCTTCACCTGCTCGAGATCGCATCGCACGGCTACCTCGCGATCGCGCCCGGGCGCATCTACAACGGGCCCGGAAAGACGGAGCGCCCGGCGCGCCCGCCCGTCACGGACCCGGCGACGGCGCCCGCCTTCACGCGTCCGCAGCAGCTCGTCGAGGCCATCGATTGGGCGGTCGCCGAGAACGCGCGCAAGGGCAGCCCTTACTTCGGGCGCATCGACCCGCACATGATCGCCGTCTCCGGCTACAGCTGCGGGGGCATCCAGGCGCTCACGGTCGCGCACGACCCGCGCATCGCCACGGTCGTCGTCATGAACAGCGGCTTCTTCATCAACGGGCCGACGCGAATGAGCGGCATGGAAGCGACGAAGGCCGTGCTCGATGACCTGCACACGCCGACGATCTACATTCTCGGCGGACCGTCCGACATCGCTTACGCGAACGGCATGGACGACGTCGCCCGGATCGATCAGGTTCCGGTCGCCGTCGCGAACATCGACACGGGACACGGCGGCACGTACTGGGACCCGAACGGCGGCGCCGCGGCACAGGTCGTCGTCGCGTGGCTCGACTGGCGCCTGCGCGGCGACGGCAAGGCCGGCCGCATGTTCGTCGGCAAGGACTGCGGGCTCTGCGTCGATCCGAAGTGGAAGTTCGAATCGAAGCGATTCGACGAGCTCGCGGCGAAGGAGTAGAAACGCGTCGGCGGCGCCGCCGAATTCGATCGGCGGGCCGCTTCTCCTTCTGCGGCCCTTCGCGGAGGGGATGCACCTGCACCGCCCCATGAGCTCTTCGCTCCCGGGCGCGATCCTCGGCCGCAATAACCCCCTCCTTGGGGGGCGAGGCGGCACGGGTGATGCGGATAGCATTGCTCTAGGAATGTCGACACGCCCGCTTCGTAAGCACCGATCGCTGCGCAGGATCGGAGCATGAACATTCTCCGTCTATTCGCCGAGGACGTGCCCATGCGCTACGCCGCCTTCGCACTGATGCTTTTTGCCCCGCCGCTCGCCGCGCAAATCGTGACGCCGCCGAGGGCCGTGACGGATCCGAAAACCCTCGTTTCGCCGGCCGACGACGAAGCGCGGCCGGTGCCGCTCGAGGATCTCGGCGCGTCGCGGGTCGTGCGCTCGGCGATCTGGAGCCGCGACGGGCGGCAGATATTCCTTTCGACCAATCTGACCGGTCGTTTCAACATCTGGCGCGTCGACGCCGCCGGCAGTTGGCCGGTGCAGCTGACCCAGTCGGACGACGCACAGTCCGGCCTCGAAATTTCGCCCGACGGCAAGACGCTTTACTTCCAGCAAGACGAGGGCGGCAACGAATACTACGACCTCTACTCCGTCCCGACTGCCGGAGGATCGGTCACGCGGCTCACCGCCACGCCGGATGTGCGGGAGGCCGACATGCTCGTCGGCCCGGACGGGCGCATCGCCATCACCGTCAAGAAGAAGAGCGCAGGCCAGACGGATCTCGCGATATTCGATCCGGCGACTGGAAGCGTTCGGCCGCTGACCAGCGAAGCTTCGCCTCAGTGGCAATGGTCGCCGGCCGCGTGGATCGACGGCGGCAAGGCCCTGATTGCCGACCGCACCTTCGTCGACGGTACGGCGGGCGAGGTCTGGCGTATCGACGCGGCGAGCGGTCGAGCGGTGCGCCTGCTCGGCAAGCCGGACACGTTGTACGTTGCCAACGACGCCACGGCCGACGGCGCAGCCATTGCCGTGACGACGAACGAAGACACGGGCCAGTCCCATGCCGCGGTCTATTCCGACGGTAAGCTGCGCACCTTGGCCGCCACTCCCTGGGAACAGCGCAGCGGGGAATTCACGCCCGACGGCAGGTCCCTGCTGGTCGGCGCAAGCGAGGACGGCCGCGTGTCGATGATGCTCGTCGATCTCGCGACGCTCCGACAGCAGCCGATCGCGCTGCCGCCCGGAATCAACACTGCGATTGGCAGCCATCCCTTTGCGGCCGACGGCCGCCTGCTCGCTCTGCATTCCGGCGCGGATACGCCGACGGAGATCGTCACCGCCGATCTTCGTCGCGGAGCATTCGTTCAAGTCACGCATCTCGCGCCGGCGAGCCTCGCGCCGGAGCACTTGCCCAAGTCCCGGATCGTGACCTACAAGAGCTTCGACGGCACGCTGATCAGCGCGATCGTGACCATGCCGTTCAACTTGAAGCGGGACGGGACCAATCCTGCCGTCGTCCTTCCGCACGGCGGCCCCACGGGCCAGGCCGTCGACGGCTTCAGCGCGCTCGCGACCGCCCTTGCAAGCCGCGGCTACGTGGTGATCCAACCCAATCCGCGCGGGTCGACGGGCTATGGCCTCGCGTTCCAGAAGGCCAACTTTCAGGATCTCGGCGGCGGGGACCTCAAGGACGAGATCGCCGGTAAGGACTTCCTCGTCGCGAGCGGCTACGTCGATGCCGAGCGCGTCGGCATCACGGGCGGCTCGTACGGCGGCTACATGACCTTGATGGCGATCGGCCGCACGCCCGATGCTTTTGCCGCTGCCGTCGAAATGTACGGCATCATCGACTGGCGGACGATGTGGGACCACGAGGATCCGCTGCTCCAAGCCTACCAGCGCTCGCTGCTCGGCAGCCCCGACGAAGCGCCCGCCGTCTACGATGCAACCTCGCCGATCACTTATATCCAGGCGGTCAAGGCGCCTCTGCTCGTGCTGCAGGGCGAGAACGACATTCGCGTCCCGGCCGGTCAAGCACGCGAGGTGGTCAAGGCGCTCAAAGCCAAGGGCAACGTCATCGACAGCGTCTTTTACCCGGCCGAGGGCCACGGCTTTTTGAAAAAAGAGGATCAGCTCGATGCGCTGAAGCGCACGGTCGCCTGGTTCGACGAGCATCTGAAAGCCAAACGCCCTTTCTGAGCAACTCGCCGCGGCCGATCTCGAGGCATGCGCCGGCGGCGCCGCCGAATCGCGGCGCCGTCGAATCGACCGGAGAGGCTGCGTCACGGCAGGGCGTAAGCGATGAGCTCGCTGCCGGCATCGGCGCCCGTGCGGCTCACCGCGAGCACGATGTACTGCTTGCCGTCGTGCATATAGGTCATGGGCGAGCCGGTCTGTTTGCCCGGCATTTCCACTTGCCCCTCGACGTCCTCGCCGGTGGCCTTGTCGTACGCACGTAGCAGCGCGACGGTCTCGCCCGCCTCGTTGGTATGCACGCTGCCTTCGCCGGCGATCAGCAAAGTCTTCGTCGCGAGCACGCCGATGAAGATTCGGCCGTACGCGCCGAGCCGCGAGACGTCCAGCCCTTTCAGCGCCGGGTTGTTTCGGATGTCGTCTTGGGTCGTGCCGTGGGCCTTCTGCCAGAGCATCCTACCGTCGCCCATGTCGTAGGCCGTGATGCGATCGTAGGGCGGCTTGATCAACGGGATCGTCCCTTGCAGAAACGTGCCGGCTCTGCGCGCGCCGAGCCCGGGGCCGCCGCGCGGCCCTAAGGCACCCGGCCCTGACCCGGGACCGCGGC
>DASTSM010000300.1:0-7470 GCA_035760685.1 Gammaproteobacteria bacterium
GCGTCTTCTTCGTCGATTCTGCGCGCGAGCCGACCTCGATCGCCGCCGACAACGCGCTGCCGGCCGCCGACTCGATCGTCGCGCGGCGGCGCCTCAACGACGGACGCGAGTTCGAGGTCTACAAGGTGTTCTACGAGCCCGCCGACCTCGCCGCGCGCCTCGCGGACCTCGGCTGGCGTTTCGAGGTTCGCCGCACGCGCCGCTACTTCGTCTACGGCCACGGCGGCCGAGCCGGAGCGTAACGGCGGCGGAGCGGATCTCGACGGCCGGCACGGCGCCGCCCCCACACGCGACCGTGCCGTCGCGCGCCTGCTAAGCTCGCGCCATGACCCAAGGACATCAATCCTCCTTCGCGGCCCTCATGCGCCTCGTGCGCTATGCCCGCGGCTTCCGCCCGCGGATCCTGCTCGCTTCGGCCTGCTCGATCCTCAACAAGCTCTTCGACGTGATGCCCGAGATCTTGATCGGCATCGCGATCGACGTCGTCGTGCGGCGGCAGGACTCGTTCATCGCGGCGCTCGGCGTCACAAACGCGAAGCATCAGCTCGCGCTGCTCGCGGGGCTTACCTTCTTCGTCTGGGTCACAGAGTCCGTCTTCGAGTACCTCTACATGATTCTGTGGAGGAACCTCGCGCAGGACCTCCAGCACGCGATGCGCGTCGACGCGTACGAGCACGTGCAGCGGCTCGATCTCGCGTACTTCGAGGATCGAAGCACGGGCAATCTCATCACCGTGCTCAACGACGACGTGAACCAGCTCGAGCGCTTCCTCGACGGCGGCGCGAACAGCCTCATCCAAGTCGTCACGACGCTGATCGCCGTCGGCGCCGTGTTCTTCGCGGTCTCGCCGCTCATCGCGGCGCTCTCGTTCACGCCGATTCCCGTCATCGTGTTCGGCGCATTCTGGTTCGAGCGGCGGGCGCAGCCGCTCTACGCGAACGTGCGCGAGCGCGTGGGTCTGCTCGGCGCGCGCCTCGCGGCCAACATCGCGGGCATAGCGACGATCAAGAGCTTCACGACCGAGCGATTCGAGGCCGAGCGGCTGCGCGCGGACAGCGCCGCGTACGTCGAGGCGAACCGCAAGGCCATCGCCGTGAGCTCCGCCTTCATCCCGATCATCCGCATGGCGATCCTCGCGGGCTTCGTCGTGACGTTCCTGCTCGGCGGCTTCATGACGCTCGACGGCCGGCTCAACGTCGGCGCCTACGGCGTGCTCGTGTTTCTCACGCAGCGCCTGCTGTGGCCGCTGACGGGGCTCGCCGAGACCGTCGACCTCTTCGAGCGCGCGATGGCGTCGTCGCGCCGCATCCTCGATCTCATCGCGGCGCCCGTCGGCATCGTGGACGCGCCGGGCGCGCGCCCGCTCGAGCGCGTGCGCGGCGAGATCGAGCTTCGCGGCGTCGATTTCGCGTACGCGGCCGGCGAGACCGTGCTGCGCGGCATCGACGTGCACGTCGGGCCCGGCGACACCGTCGCGTTCGTCGGCCCGACGGGCTCGGGCAAGAGCACGCTCATGAAGCTGCTGCTACGCTTCTACGTGCCGGACAGCGGCCGTATCCTCATCGACGGCCAGCCGCTCGAGACCCTGACCCTCGAGAGCCTGCGCCGCCGCATCGGCCTCGTGAGCCAGGACGTCTTTTTGTTCCAGGGCACGATCCGCGAGAACATCGCCTACGGCAGCGCGCACGCGACCGACGACGAGATCCTCGCCGCGGCCGAGGCGGCCGAGGCCATGGAGTTCATCGCGACGCTGCCGCGCGGGCTCGCCACCGTCGTCGGCGAGCGCGGGCAGAAGCTCTCGGGCGGACAGCGCCAGCGGCTCTCGATCGCGCGTGCGCTGCTCAAGAATCCGCCGATCCTGATTCTCGACGAGGCGACCTCGGCGGTGGACAACGAGACGGAAGCCGCGATCCAGCGCTCGCTCGCGCGCATCTCGCACTCGCGCACGACGCTCGTCGTCGCGCACCGGCTCTCGACGATCGTGCACGCGGACTGGATTTACGTGCTCGACGGCGGCCGCATCGTCGAGCAGGGCACGCACGACGAGCTGCTGCGGCAGCGCGGCCTCTACGCCGGGCTCTGGAACGTGCAGACGGGAAGATTGTCCTCGGAAGACGTGGAAGACGTGGAAGACGTGGAAGACGCGGAAGACGTGGAGGACGGGGCGGTCGCGAGCGCGCATTAGCATCGCCGCAACCGCCCCCACTCCGCTGCTCACGGGATCGATTTCGACGCCACGTTCGACATCGAGCTCTCGACGCCTTTCGAGTCGACTGCCGTCGTCGCGAAGTAGTAGGTGTAACCGCTCGCGAGGTTTTCGACGACGTACGTCGTGAGGCCGGGATTGTCGACCGGGATCTTGTTGCCGAGAGAGTCGGACGACGTGCCCCAGTAGATGCGGAAGCCGGCCAAGTCGAGCAGCGGCGAGCCGTCGGTCCTCTGTGTCGGCGCCGTCCAGGTCAGCGTCGCGGACCCCGATGCCGCCGCTTGCACCGTGACGGAAAAGGGCGCGAGCTGCGCGCTCGCGCTCCCGTCGCTGACGCTGATCGCGATGTCGGAGTACGTGCCGAGGTCGGCCGCGCTCGGCGTCCCCGCCATGGTTCCCGAGGCGGAATCGAACGTCGCCCATCTCGGCAGGTTCGCAACGCTGAACACGAGCGTGTCGCCGTCGGGGTCGCTCGCGTTCGGAACGAACTTGTACGGCGAGCCTTGAAGCACCGAAGCCGGAGGCGTCCCCGAGATGACCGGCGGCGCGTTCGCGGGCGGCGGCGGCGGCGTCGTCGAGGTCCCGCCCGCGAGGATCGCGTTGACCGTCTCGACGTCGGCCGACGTGCTCGGCGCGAGGTCCGTCAAGGCCGGGTCGAACGCGGCCGAGGAGTCGGCCGGCAAAGCGCTCGCCGCGGCCTCGGGCAGCACGTTCGCTTGCAGCGTCTCGAGGCCCGCGAGCAGAGACGAAAGCGCCGCGCTCGGCGCAATGGCCGACGCAGAGGCGACGCCGATCTTCGCGCGATCGATCATGGCCGCCGTCACGGGCACGGATGCCGTCGAGGGGCCGTCCTTGTTCAAGAGCGTGTCGACCGCCGCGTCGAGCGCGGCCGCCGCGGCCTGGCCGTGCACGCGCAGCTGATTAGTCATGACCTCGACGAGCACCTGCGCCGCGGCGACGGCCGCGACCGCGGAGACGTGAGGATCCACGTTCGCCGAGCCGGCGCCGTCGAGCTGTCCGTCGGCGAGATCGGCGCCGAGCTTCGCGATGACGTCGTCGACGGTCGAGCTGCCGCCGCCCGCGACGATCGTGTCGTTCGTGCGCCTGAACGTCTCGGCGAGCACCTCCGAGGCTCTGACGATCTCGGCCAGGTTGGAGCCGTCGATCTTCGTGCTCATCGGGTTGGAGGCGAGCGTCGATAGCCCCGAGTTGAATTCGCCCAAGACCGTGCTCATGGCGCTCGCGACGTTCGTCGCGTTGAGGCCGCCCGGCGTCTCCCGCGCGGCGGCGACGGCGAGCGTCGAGAAGGGGCTCAAGTTCACGACTTCGTTCCTGCCGGGCGTCAGCGCGACGGCAGCAAGCTTGAAGTCGGGCGCGGCGTTCGTCACGAGATCCGTGCCGCCGGTCGCCTCGATCAGGAGCGGATAGTACTTGCCCTTCGTCTTGATCTTGAGATCGTATCCCGCGAGCTGGCTGCTGACGGCTCTCTGGAGCAGCTCCCCCTGGTTCGTCGAGACTTCGATCGTAGCATCGACGACGGGACCGTCTCCGACGCTTCCGGTGACCTGCTGGGTCAGCTCCGCATCGGTCGATGCGTCTTGGCTGCCGGTGGCGGCGGCGTCGTCGCCGCCGTCCCCGCCGCCGCATGCGCTTAGTGCCAGTCCCAATGCGACGGCTGCCGCCAATCGTGCGATGTTCCCTGTGAATCTCATAGCCTTCCTCCCTGGTTTGGATCGAGGGACGAACCGTGGCGAAGGCGAGCTCACGAGGGCCGATTGGCCCAAACGATGGTGTCAGCGACCGGCAACCCCGCTGTCTTGTTTTGTCTTTCACAAGACCGGTGGCTTTGCGCTCCGACCTCGCGATCGGTTAGCCCTTTTCAGTCGAGTGTGTTCGTCGAGTGTGGTCGCGTCCTTCCGGTCTTCTTCCGTGTCCCCGAAATGAACGCTAACAGCGAAGCTTCCGGCTGACGAACTGTCGCGGGCCGGCGACGCGCGTCGGGCATTTCCCGCATCGAAGAAATATTTTCGTTTCTTTCTCGTCTTGCTCGGCTGCTCGGAGAGCGAGGCACGAGTCATTCGCCCGAGTGCGCGCCGCGCTCGCTCCGCGCTCGCGCCGCCGGCTTCGCTCTTCCGATGCGCCACAAGCACACGACGAACAGCGCGGCGAGCGCGGCCGACATGACGCCGCTGTAGGCGAGCACGACGTCGCGCGGCGTGCCGCCGAGCGCGGGCACGCCGGCGAGCACCGCGAGCACGGCCGCGAAGCGCAGCGTGCTCCATGCGATCAGCACATTGAGCTCGCCGAGCACGTTGAGCGTGTAGGTCAGCGGCCACATCACGAACAGGCCGAAGAACATCGGCGCGAGCACGCGCGCGAATTCCCCGGCTTCGGCCCATCGCTCGCCGAAGACGAGCGAGAACGCGAACGGCGCGGCGACGGCGAGCGCGATCGTCGGGAGCAGCGCGACGAGCGCGAGACCGCGTGCGGACTTCAGGAACACGCGCCGGAGCTGCGTCGGCCCTTCGCGCAGCGCGCGCGGCGCTTCGCTCGAATAGACCTGCGCGACCGAGTTCGCGATCAAGCCGACGGGCATCAAGATGACTTGCTGCGCGAGCGAGTACCAACCGGCAGCCTCGATCGTGAAGGCCATGGTCAGGAACACCGCCGGCAGTTGCGTCGCGCCGGCCTCGAGCAGCGCGGACCCGCTCGTGATGAGCGCGAAGCGCCGGTAGGCGCGCGCGGCTCGAGCGATTCCCGAGAATCGGAGCGAGCGAAAGGCCGCGGAATGGGCGCGAAGCGCCGCGTGCACGAGCGTGCCGCTGCCGCCTCCGCGGCCGATCGCGTCGCCGAGCATGAGGCCGAGCGGCCCCGCTCCGAGCAGGCCGAGCGCGAGCTGGGCCGCCGTGCGCCCGAAGCCCTGCACCATTCGGGTCTTCGCGACGGTCTCGAAGGCGCGCTGCCGCATGCCCCAATAGGTCACGCATTGATACGCGGCCGTGAAGAAGAGCGCGATCGGAACGAACCAGAGATAAGGACCGAGCGGCGCCGCGGCCGTGCCGTTCAGCAGCCGCGCGGCGCCGAAGGGCAGCGCGGCGACGAGCAGCGCGCTGACCGCGAGCGCGAGCCCGAGCGAGAACACGAGAAGCTTCGCCGCGTCGCGGTCGTCATTGGGCAGCGGGATCGCGAGCTCGTACCGCGCCGTCGCGACGACGAGCAGCAGCCATTGAACCGAGAGGTACAGCGCGAAGGTGCCGTAGTCGGCCGGAGAGTAGAGCCGCGTGAGCAGCGGCGAGGCGAGCACCGACAGCGTCTGGGCGAAAGCGGCGCCGCCGGCGACGACGCCGACGGCTCGCCAGAACGGCGCCCGGCGCAGGCGGCTCCGCATGCTGGACCAGGTCCGAAGCGCAAGTCCTTCCATGAAACGTTCGGCGGCGGGTGCGGTCCTACCAATCGAGCGCGTCGGTCGCTTCTTGTTCTCGGCCCGAGGCTCGGCGCCGCCGCGGAAAGTGTTTCCGTCGATGCAAGTTGCATGCCTCGGCACCGGAAGAAACCCGGTGGGCTGGACTGCGCAGGCATTTTCCGCCAAGGTTAAGCATTCGCGCGGGCGCGCCGCTCGGCCGCGCCCGGGACGGAGGGAGACCACCGATGCTGATTCGAAAGCGTTCAGATCTTCGCGACTGCGACGTCACGCCCAAGAACGTCTACCTGAACAGGCGGGCTTTTCTCGGCGCGAGCGCCGGCTTGATCGGTGCTGCGGCCCTGCCCGGCACGGCGAAGGCGGCCATGAAGCTCGACAACCTCGACACGTCGGGCAAGTACCATCAGCTCGGCAACGACATGATTACGCCCGAGCAGTCGGTCACGACCTACAACAACTACTACGAGTTCGGCACCGGCAAGGAGGATCCCTCTCGCAACGCCCCGCGCTGGAAGCCGAATCCGGAATGGACGATCGCGATCGGCGGCGAGGTCATGAAGCCGAAGACGCTCGCGCTCGACGACGTCATGAAGCTCGCCCCGCTCGAGGAGCGCATCTACCGAATGCGATGCGTCGAGGCGTGGTCCGTCGTCGTCCCGTGGGTCGGCTTCTCGCTGAGCACGCTGCTGAAACAGGTCGAGCCGACGAGCAAGGCCAAGTACGTCGCGTTCGAGACCTACTACAACCCGAGGGAGATGCTCTCGCCACGGCAAGCCGGCATTCCGTTTCCGTACGTCGAGGGCCTGCGCATCGACGAAGCCATGCACCCGCTCACGCTGCTGACGTTCGGCATGTACGGCGAGACGCTGCCGAACCAGGACGGCGCGCCCGTGCGCATCATCGTGCCGTGGAAGTACGGCTTCAAAGGCATCAAGTCCATCGTCAAGGTGACCTTCACCGAGAAGGAGCCGCCCGCGACGTGGAACCTCTACGCCCCGAACGAGTACGGCTTCTATTCCAACGTGAACCCCGAGCGCGATCACCCGCGCTGGAGCCAGAAGACGGAGCAACGCCTCGGCGGCGGCTTCTTGGGTCTCGGCACGCGCATCGAGACGCAGAAGTTCAACGGCTACGGCGAGCAGGTCGCGGACCTCTACCGCGGCATGGACCTCATCCGCAAGTACTACTGACGCGGCGATGCGGCGCGCTCCTTGCCCATGATCCGAGTTCTCACCAGCAAATGGGCCAAGGGCGTCGTCTTCGTGCTCGGGCTCGTGCCGTTCATGTGGCTCGTGTCGCGCGTCGTCGTGCGCGACCTCACGGCGAACCCCATCGAGTACATGACGCATTTCACGGGCGATTGGGCCATTCGGTTCCTGCTCATCGCGCTCTGCGTCACGCCGCTCCGCATGCTCTTCAAGAAGCCGGCCCTGACCCGCTTCCGCCGCATGCTGGGCCTCTACTCCTTCTTCTATGCCTGCGTGCACCTCTTGATCTGGCTGCTGCTCGATCAGCAGCTCGACGTGGCCGCCATGGTCGAGGACGTCGTCGAGCGCAAGTACATCACAGTCGGGATGGCCGCCTTCCTCGCGATGGTGCCGCTCGCGATCACCTCGACGGCGGGCTGGGTCCGGCGTCTCGGCTACCGGCGCTGGCAGAAGCTGCACCGGCTCGTGTACTTCAGCGCCGCCGGCGGCGTGATCCATTACTACTGGCTCGTGAAGTCCGACGTCCGCGAGCCGCTCCTCTATGGTGCGATCCTGCTGGCGCTGCTCGCCGTGCGGCTTCCGACCTGGCTGCGCAAACCGCAACCGGCGGCGAAGCGCTCGCGCGCGGCCGCGCC
>DASTSM010000301.1:0-2356 GCA_035760685.1 Gammaproteobacteria bacterium
CGAAGTGCCGGGCGGCCGCGCGAATCAGCCCGCCCGTGACGCCGAAGACATTGACGACGGACACGAGCTGGCTCTTGTAGACGCCCATGTAGAGCACCGCGGCGACGAGCGTTACGTACTTGAGGGCCACGCTCTTGCGGAAGAAGCTCACGAGCGCGAGCGTCGCGAACGCGGCGAAGAGCCCGATGTCGAGCGCCTGCGCGCGGAGCAGCTGGAGCATCGAAGGCGCGGCATCGTCGACGTCCTCGAAGTTCCAGCTACCGGGCGACGGTTGCTGCGCGTGCGCGAGGCCGGCGGCGCAAGCCAAAAGCGCGAATACCGCGAGCATCGCGACGGCGCTCCGCATCCATGTCGCCCTGCGCCTGGCCGTCTCGGCAGGGCAACTCATCGGAATCGCGGCGCGGCTCGTCACGGCCCGTCCGGTCCGCTCGGCGCCGGATTCCCTGCCGCCGTCGGTCGGCTGGACCCGGCCGATCCGTCCTTGGCCGGCGCCTCCGCCGGCGGCGTGAGATACGCGCGCGCGATGCGCCGCGAGCTGTTGCGGACGGCGCGGCTCGCGCTCGTCACGGAGATCGTCGCGCGCGTGATCGCGTCGATGTCCTCGCCCACCTTGAAGCGGTCGCGCACGTTCTTGCCCTTGAACTGCTCGGCGAACTCGGGCAGCTCGACGGAGAAGTAGCCGTAAGGCTCGTGATCCTCGGTGACGATGATGCCGGTGATGACGCCGGACGTGTCCATGCCGACGAGGATCTTGATGGGACCGTCGTAGCCGCGCTCGAGCGGCTCGAGCTCGGTGGTCCAGTAAGCGTAGCCGAGCAGCTCGGGCCCGCCGCCCGCCAGCGCCTTGCCGAAAGCTTCGTAGTGCGCCGGGCTGCCGCGCTTCTCGGAAAAGCTCGCGGCCTCCGGGAAAAGCTGGGCGAGCTGCTTGCGCAGCGCGGGATCCTCGGCGGTGTAGCCGTTCGCGGCGGGGTAAGCGAGCAACGCGACGGCCAAGGCGGCGGCGATTCGCAAAGAGTCTTTCTCCTCGACTCGTCGGATTATGGCCAGGCCGAAGAGGCAGGGTCAATTTGGGAGCGAGCGCGCCGACGCTCGGGTGCCGGGCCCCCCGCACCGAGACGGCACGACTCGCTTCGCGCACAGCAAACCGGCCCCGCAGCCGTGGCAAAACGCGCGTCGGCGTGCTAAACACGTGCGACATGACATCCCGGCTCTCGTTCTTGACGGCAGCGATGCTGCCCGTTGTCGCCGCCCTTGGGTTCCTTCATCCCGGCGCCGCGCTCGCCCAGTCGACGAAATTGAAGGAGCGGCTCGAAAAGGCGACGCGCGTCGATTGCACGTTCACGGCGCTCGCGACGGGCAACTGGGACGGAGCCAAGCCGAAGGCGACCGTATCGGCCGCGAAGCTCGAAACCGCATTCGTCGACATCGACGTCGACGGAGGCACGGCGGAATCCGCGGGCGATCTCGGCAAGACGTTCATCGTCGTTCGCTACCGCGAAGGCTATCTGCACTTCATGGAGATGAGCGATTCCGGTCCGCTCCGCGTGACGACCGTGCTCGCGCAGGAGTCGGCGAACGGACGCCTCAAAGCCGTTCAAACGCGGCACGAGTACACGGCCGTGAGCCTGCCGGGCTACACGTCGCGGCCGGAGATGTACGTCGGCGATTGCGCCGTGACCGACTAGCGTTTGATTGCGGCGTGCCATCTATGCTGGCATTATGCAGGCATGGCCGTACAAATCACGATCCGAGACGTCCCCGAGGACGTGCGCGACGAGCTCGCCGCGCGTGCAGCCCTGCAAGGCAAGTCGATGCAGGAATATCTGCGCGCCGAGCTCGAACGTCTCGCGTCCCGCCCATCGATCGACGCATGGCTCGCCGACGTCCGAAAGAGAAAGCGGGCTGCGGAAACGAGAGTGTCGCCGAAGCAGATACTGCGCCATCGCGACGCCGATCGGCGTTGACCGTTGAGCGCGGTGATCGACGCATCGGTCCTGATTGCCGCATCCGTCGACGGCGGCGCCGAGGGCGTTTGGGCGGAAGAAGTGCTCGCGGAGGGTACGCTGTTCGGCCCTGAGCTCCTTATGGTAGAAGCCAGCAACATCCTTCGGCGCCTTGAACGTGCTAGGCAAATCACGCCCCTCGAAGCGACCGCCGCCCACGAGGATCTGACGAGGCTCGACGTGGAGCTTTACCCCTTCGCGCCCTTCGCAGAGCGCGTGTGGAGTCTGCGCCGTCGGCTCACGAGCTATGACGCGTGGTATGTCGCGGTCGCCGAGCGACTCGGCCTTCCACTCGCGACCTTGGATCGCCGCCTGGCGGGCACGGAAGGGCTTTCTTGCGGGTTCTTGCTGCC
>DASTSM010000302.1:0-7285 GCA_035760685.1 Gammaproteobacteria bacterium
TCAGCGCCCCCGGCTCAGGCGTTAGTCGAATCGTCATTGCGTTCCCGAAAACTCGCCAAGTGCCTGCAGGGTCGGTTATCCACGTGTCGAACGGAGTGCCCGAAAAGCGGCTCAAATCGATTCGAGTCAGTTCTTCCAGCGTGTAGTCGGAGAACACGTAGCTGGGTGGAAAGGCACCGATGTCGAGCCCAGATCCTCCTGTGAAATCTCCCCAACGTGTAGCCACTACGACGTCGTTGGAGTTGCCGATATCGCGCAGGCCGAGATAGAAATCGGAGTAGAACAGGGTAAGGTTACCGATGGCGATCGAAACGCCGGTCCCCGGTTGGTTTACTCGATAGCTGCTCCCGAATCGCCCGCTAGAATACGGAGACGCCGAAGTGTCGACGGTAAAGACGCTGCGATAATCCCACGACCCGGGGCTGTCGAGTCCGGCAGCCGCTTTGAAGCGCTCGCACTCTCCCGCAGGAACGATCGTGCAGCCCACCTGACCGGTGATCTCGAAGGTAACGAGCGTCGCACCCGCCCGGTGAGCCGTAATCAGCGTGAGAATAGAGATAAACAGAGCGGAATTTATTCTTCGCATCTCGTCGCTCTCCTTAACTCGCGATCCGCACTTGCAGCAACATCCGTGCCGCAAAGCTCGATCGGCGATGAGTCGGAATATTGCAGCTACAACTTTATCCGGCCTCGGGGCGTCGCTGTAAAGAATTTCGACTGAGAGGAAGAGCGGCCTTGCGGTGCAGGCCGGTGCGCCCGACCGTCATCCGCGAGATGGATGACCACGTGCGTCATAGTCGGCCTGCGCGGCGAAACCGGCGCCGACGGGGCGTGCGGCGCATCGTTGTCCACGTGCTTTACAATCCCATGGCTGGCATAGGCAGCGAAGGAGGTTTTATGAAGCCGACCGTCCTCGCGCTCGTGGCGGCCCTCGCCGTCGCCACCGGCGCTACAGCCGAGACGCAGCAGAAAGACGTCGATATCAAGGCACCCGACGGCGTGGTGCTGAAGGGCACTTACTATTCTCCGGGCCGGCCCGGGCCCGCGATGCTGCTGCTTCATCAATGCAACATGGACCGTCACGCGTGGGATTCGCTCGCGAAGGATCTCGCGGACGCCGGCGTGCACGTGTTGACGATCGACTTCCGCGGCTTCGGCGACAGCGGCGGCGAGCGGCTGGCGTTTTCGGAGCTCGTGCGGGCCGTGATCCCTCAGAAGTTCCCCGGCGACGTCGACGCGGCGTACGCGTTCCTGCTGGCGCAGAAGGACGTGGACAAGGGGCACGTGGCCGCGGGCGGTGCGAGTTGCGGCGTCACGCAGGCGGCGGGCCTCGCCTCGCGCCGTGACGAGATCAAGACGCTGATGCTCTTGTCGGGTACGGCCGGCGACGCCGGGCTGGCCCACATCCGCGAAACGCCGGCGGTTGCCGTGTTCGGTGCCGCGAGCGCCGACGACAAGGCAGCCGCGGCCGGGATCAAGGCGGCGGTCGAGGCATCGAAGAACCCGAAGTCGACGCTCAAGATCTATGACGGCACCGAGCACGGCGTCCCGATGTTCGCGAAACATCCCGAGCTGGAGCCGATGATCGTGCAGTGGGTTACGGGCCAGCTCGCGATCAAGGGCACGACGGAGTAACGCCTCACGGCGTCGGTTCAGCCCGAGCGGCCGCGGCGATCTGCCCGTGCAGTGCGTGCAGCGCATCGACGAAGGCTTCCGAGAACGTCGGGAACGGCTGGATCGTGTCGCGGAGCACGGCGAGCGGGATGCGGGCACGGATCGCGAGCGTCGCCTGCTGCAGCCACTCCCCGGCTTCCGGGCCCAGCGCGTACGCGCCCGTGAGGCGCTCGCCGTCGCTCAGCAGCGTGAGGAAGCCGTTCGACTCGGCGTAGGCGCGCGTCCAGGTCGCGGTCTTCGCCACGCTCTTGAGCGCGGCGGTCGCGCTGAAGCGTGCCTCGGTCGCGCCGGTGGCCGCGGCTTGCGGATCGGTGAAGACGACCCGGGGCACGGCGTCGTAGCTGGCCTCGCGGGGCTCGCCGAGGATGTTCGCCGCAACCACCTCGGCCTGGTACTTCCCGGTGTGCGTGAAGGGCCAGATGCCGGTGACGTCGCCGATCGCCCAGAGCCGGTCGGTCACGCGGAGGGAGGCGTCGACGGGGATGCCGCTGGCTTCCGCCTGAATGCCGACCGTCTCGAGCCCCAGGTCCCGTACGCGCGGCCGGCGGCCGGTCGCGACGAGGAGCCGATCGCCCCGCACCTCGCGACCGCCGGCGAGCCGGAGGACGAAGTCGTCGCCCTCGCGCCGGGCGGCGTCGGTCGATGTGTCGAGGACGAGCTCGACGCCCTCGCGCCGGAGGGCTTCGCCGAGCGCGTCGCCGAGCGGGCGGGCCTCGCGGGCCAGCAAGCGAGGCGCGCGCTCGACGATGACCACCTCGCCGCCAAGGCGGCGAACGGCCTGGGCCATCTCGACGCCGACCGGCCCGCCGCCGAGGACGAGCAAACGCCGCGGGATCGCCTTCATGCCCGTCGCTTCGCGGTTCGTCCAGAGGCCCTCCAGCTCGCCGAGGCCCGGGATCGGAGGGACCATGGGATCGGCGCCGTTCGCGAGCACGACATGATTCGCCGTATAGGATCTACCCCCGACCTCGACGATGCCGGTTCCGGCGAGTCGGCCGCGGCCCCGGACGAGGTCGATGCGGTGCTCTGAAAGCCAGCGCTCCTGCCCGGCGTCGGAGTAGTCGGAGACCATGAAGTCGCGCCAAGCGAGCGCGGCGGCGACGTCGACCGTCGCGCGCGCAGCCGCGGTGTTCGCGTGGTGGGCCGCCTCGCCCGGGCGCAGCAGGGTCTTCGACGGGATGCACGCCCAGTACGAGCACTCCCCGCCGACGAGCTCGCGCTCGACGATCGCGACGCGCAGCCCGCCCTCGGCGAGGGCTCCGGCGCAGTGCTCCCCCGGAGCGCCGCCGCCGATGACGATCACGTCGTAGTCGCTCACGCCGGCAGCTCGTCGCCGCTCTGCTCTGCCACGAGGTACGCCGCGTACCAGTCGGGCCAATCCGCATCTCGCTGCCCGGTACGCTTCTCGTGCTCGCCGTGGGCGGCCGCTGCGCGCCGCAGCGCGGTGGCCAAATCCCGCGCGGAGGCGAACGCCGTCGTGTGCGAGTCGATCCGGCCCGGGAACCGCGTAGTGATCTCCTGCAGCAGCCAGACGTTGCCGTCCGGATCGCTGAACGACGCGTAGGAGCCGTAGCTGCCGTGGTCGGGCGCGGGACCGTTCACCTGGCCGCCGAACGGCCCGGGACCGGCGGCGAAGTGGAACACGTCGCCCACGTCCGCGCCGCGTCTCACCAGCTCGTCGCGCGCCTCTTGGATATCGGCGACGATCAGATACAGCGGGCGGGCGATGCCGGGCGCGACCGTCGTGTCGATCTTGGCGAAGTGAATCGAGCACTCCGAGCCTGGCGGAGTGAATTGGATCGCGCGCTCCTCGCCCTTGCGGAAGTCGGCGTCGAGACGCCACCCGAGCCGCTGGTAGAAGTCTTTCGCGCGGTCGAGATCCGAGACGGGGATGGTGACCACCTCGAGCTTCAGGTCGGCCTGCCCGACACGCGCGTCTTCCGTCGTGGCGGTGCTGCGGACTGCGATGCTCATAATGCCTCCCTTAGCTTGTACAGCGGTCGGGGGCTCCCTGACGCCTTTATTGTCGAGACCGCGTTCGCCCACCTTAGGAGCGCGCGGAGCACCGATCCATAGGACGAAGGTAACCGCGGCCGCGACCGGGAGGTCGATCTTGGCGCGGCGGAAGGCGCCGGTTTTCGAGGTCTTGCGCCATCAGATCCGGTCCCGCCGTCCGACGACGTGATTTGCGCGTGCACGCGGCTCGGTTGCTCGACCAAGGCATCGGGCAGCGGGCGAAAGAGAGGAGGGCCGCGAGGCTCGCGCCGGATAGTGCGCGGAAGTCACTGGATGCGACGCGGGGGGAGCGCCGCATCGGCTATAACCCTTTGAAAATGGCGCTCCCTACGAGAATCGAACTCGTGTTTCCGCCTTGAGAGGGCGGCGTCCTAGACCGCTAGACGAAGGGAGCGACGGGTGTGCTTCGGTTCGGCAAGGGCTGCTATGATAGCCAGGTTTTCGGCACGGATAAATATGGAAGCTGATTGAACTCCACCGACACCCAGCCGCGGGCCCGCCCAACGATCATCCCGCGATCAGACCACAACATTAGCCGGGCCAACGTTTCCAGCAACGCCTTAAAGGTTCTATACCGTCTCAAGAACGCCGGCTTCTCGGCGTTTCTCGTCGGCGGCGGCGTGCGCGATCTGCTGCTCGAGCGGCACCCGAAAGATTTCGACGTGGTCACCGACGCGCTGCCCGAGGACGTCAGCGAGCTCTTCCGCAACTGCCGTCTCATCGGCCGCCGATTTCGGCTGGCCCACGTGCGCTTCGGCCGCGACGTCGTCGAGGTCGCGACGTTCCGCGCGGCGAGCAGCGAGGAGGAGCACGAGGACCGGGAGCACTCCGAGACGGGCCGCATCCTGCGCGACAACGTCTACGGCACGATCGACGAGGACATCTGGCGGCGCGACTTCACGGTCAACGCGCTCTACTACAACATCGCGGATTTCACGGTCTGGGACTACACGACGGGGCTCGAGGACATCAAGCACCGCACGCTTCGCCTGATCGGCGACCCGGTGACGCGCTATCGAGAGGACCCAGTCCGCATGCTGCGCGCCGTGCGCCTCGCGGCGAAGCTCGATTTCTCGATCGCGCCCGAAGCCGCGAAGCCGATCTCGGAGCTCGCCGAGCTGCTTCGCGACGTCCCGGCGGCCCGGCTGTTCGACGAGGTGCTGAAGCTCTTTCACGCGGGGCATGCCCTCAAGAGCTTCGAGCTTCTGCGGCAGTACGGGCTGTTCAAGTACCTTTTCCCGGAAACGGCGGCCGTGCTCCAGGGGGAAGAGGGCGAGGCGGCGCTCGAGTTCATCCGCGAGGGCCTGCGCAACACGGATGCCCGCGTGCACGAGGACAAGCCCGTGACGCCGACCTTTCTCTTCGCGGTGTTCCTCTGGCCGGTCATCAAGCGGCTCGCCGCGGATCTCGAGAAGGAGGGCTTGAGCCCCACGCTGGCCCTCGCCGAAGCGGCGCATCGAGCCGTCGGGAATCAGCAGCAGCACACGACCTTTCCGAAGCGGTTCAGCATCCCGATGAAAGAGATCCTGGCCATGCAGCCGCGGTTCGAGAGCCGGCGAGGGCCGCGCGGCGCGAAGCTCCTCGAGCACAAGCGGTTCAGGGCGGCGTACGACTTCCTGCTGCTGCGCAGCCGCTTCGGGGAGGTCCCCGCGGAGACCGCCGAGTGGTGGACGAAGGTCCAAGAGCTCCCGGCCGAGGAGCAGCGTCAGGCCTTCGGAACCAAGCGCCGCCGCTCGAACCGCCGCCGCCGGGGCGGCCGACGGGACTCCGCCGCGCAGGCCGAGCCGCGCGAGTCCGTGCACTGACTTGGAAGCCGCACGATAATCCTCAACGTCGCGCTAGCCGGCGCGGGCCCGGGGAAGCTCTGCTTTGAAGAATGAGAGACAAGAAGTCGTCTCGTCCGAAGCCCCTCGCTTGATCGTCGTCGAGGGGCCGATCGGCGTCGGCAAGACGAGCCTCGCGAAGCGCCTCGCCGAGAGCTTCGCGAGCGAGCTCATCCTCGAGCAGGCCGAGGAGAATCCGTTCCTCGAGCGCTTCTATCGGAACCGCCGGCACGCCGCTTTGCCGGCGCAGCTCTTCTTTCTCTTCCAGCGCGCGCGGCAGATCGAGCAGCTGCGTCAGGCCGATCTCTTCTCGCCGGTCCGAATCGCGGATTTCCTGATCCACAAGGATCGCTTGTTCGCGGAGATCAACCTCGATCCGAACGAGCTTAGGCTCTACGATCAGGTCGCGGCGACGCTCGATTTGAATCCGCCGACCCCGGATCTCGTCGTCTACCTTCAGGCGCCGGCGGACGTGCTGATGCGCCGCGTCGCGACGCGCGGGATCGGCTACGAGCAGCTCATCGACCAGGACTATCTCGAGCGGCTCGGCGAGGCCTACGCGCGGTTCTTCTACGATTTCGACGCCGCACCCCTGCTGATCGTCAACGCCGCGTCCATCGATCCGATCCATCGCGAGTCGGACTACCAGGAGCTGCTGAGGACGATCCTGCGCATCAAGCGCGGCCGTCATTTCTTCAATCCGGCCGCCGAAGCGCTCGGATCTTGAGCCATGAGCAGCGCGCCCGGACGGGTCTTCGCGCCGATGCCGCTCGCGGCCACCGCCGAGGAAGTCCGCGAGCGCGTCGAGGCTTGGCGCGAGGCGCGGCAAACGGTCGTGCTCGTGCCGACGCTCGGCAATCTGCACGAGGGGCACCTGAGCCTCGTTCGGCTCGCCCGCAACATCGGCGATCGCGTCGTCGTGAGCATCTTCGTCAACCCGACGCAGTTCGGCCCCACCGAGGACTTCGCACACTATCCGCGCACGCTCGAGGAGGACCGAGCGAAGCTCGCCGAGGCCGGCACGGTCGATCTCCTGTTCGTGCCCGACGAGAAGGAGATCTACCCGTTCGGCACCGAGCGTGCCGTGCGCTTCGTGCTGCCGCCGCTGAGCCGCGAGCTCTGCGGCGCGACTCGACCGGGGCACTTCGACGGCGTCGCCTCGGTCGTGTGCCGTCTGCTCAACGTCGTCGAGCCGAACACCCTCGTGCTCGGGCGCAAGGACTATCAGCAGCTCGTGCTCGTCGAGCACATGGTCGCCGATTTGCGGCTGCCCGTGCGCGTCGTCTCGGGCGCGACGTTCCGGGAGCCCGACGGCCTCGCGATGAGCTCGCGCAACCGCTATTTGACCGAGGCGGAGAGGGGCCGCGCGCCGCGCTTGCACGCCGTCCTCGAGGAGACGCAGCAGCGGCTTCGTGCCGGCAGCCGGGACTACTCGGCGCTCGAGCGCGAGGCGATGGATCGGCTGCGCGAAGCGGGCTTCAGGCCGGACTACGTCGAGGTGCGCCGAGCCGCGGGGCTGACGAAGCCCGAGACCGGCGACGACGCGAGCGCACTCATCGTGCTAGCGGCCGCGTGGCTCGGCGGCGCGCGGCTGCTCGACAACACGAGCGTCTGAAAAGGTTCGCCGCTCGCAGGCGCTCGGGAGCCTCGCCCGTCCGCCGCGCTAGGCGGCTTCGTCCGCGACGGCGATCGCCACTCGATCGCGGCCCGCGGATTTCGCCGCGTACATCGCGGCGTCGGCTCGGTTCACGAGCCGATCGAGGCTGTCGCCG
>DASTSM010000303.1:0-4238 GCA_035760685.1 Gammaproteobacteria bacterium
GAGCGACATGGACGAGATCCGCAAGGACGTCGCCGCGATCGCGCGCTCGCTCAAGGAGATGGGCGGGGCGAAGAAGCAGGAAGCGCTCGCCCGGGCGACCGAGCTCGGCGACCGCGCCCGTCAGCGGGCCGGGGAAGCGGAGCAGCGCCTCGAGCAGGAGATCGAGGAGCGGCCTTTCGCGAGCGTGCTGACCGCGTTCGGTATCGGCTTCCTGCTCGGCAAGATCTTCGACTAGCGGCGACGGCGACGGCGTCGGGCGCGGCAAAGGCGACGGCGACTTTCCGCCGCCGCCCCAAGGCGCGGCTACTTTCCGCCTTCGCCCGCCGTCAGGTGCCGGCGCGCGGTCGCCGGGTCGCACGTGTAGTCCTGCAGCGTGTAGTCGGCGAGCAGGTCGTACGTGTGCTCGATCTTCACCGGCTCGCGCAGGTACTCGGGATCGGTCATCGTGAACTCGAGCGTCAGCGTTTTGCCGTCGTTGCCGAGGCGGTAACGCTCCTCGGTCGTCTTCTCGGCGCCGGAATCGACGCCGCGTCCGTTGCCCCACTTCACGTCCGAGAATCGCGCGGTGTCGATGATGAGCTCGCCGTTCTCGAAGCGGCCGACCGAGTAGCCGAGCGGCGTCGGCGCGGCGTCGGCCGGCACCGTCGCCGCGTCTAAATGCACGACGCGCTCGAGGTTGTCGACCTCGTAGCGCAGCACGAGACGGTCGCCGCCGCTCCGCACGACCTGAAACGGATAGGGGTAGCCGAGGACCTCGGGCATCGTGACGGGCCCGCAGCTCCAGGCCGGATTGTCGTCGGGGTTGAACGCGTCGACTTGAGCTTGGCCCTTCGCATTGACGGGCAGCGTATTGACGAGCTTCGTGTCGGGCGTGTTGCGCCCCAGCACGTCGCCTTCGAAACGAATGCGCCATACGCCGGAGAAATCCGTCGAGCCCTGGCTGGCGAGCTTCGGCCCCTTAACCTGCGGGCCGCCCCACGCGACGATCTCGCGTCCGTCCTTCGTGAAGGTGTTCGCGTACGCGAACAGGCGATTCGGATCGCGGTCCGGATTGCCGCGCGCGACGACGTGATCGCCGACCGCGAGCGTCGTCGGGGTCCAGCCGAAGCGCTTGAGCACGGGCGTCGAGTTGAGCTCGAACGTCCACTTGTCCTTGGTGCCGTCCGGATTCGTGCTCTCGACGACCGCGTAGGTATGAGGATTCCGCCAGCTGAACTCCGTGACGACGCCCCGAACCTCGATGGTCCTATCGAGATCGAAGTTCGAGCGGGAATGGTGAGCGAGCGCAGTCGTGGCGGCCGCGGCGAGCGCGGCGGCCGAGAGCGCGGCGGCGAATCGGCGAGCGTTCATCGAGTCCTCCTCGGTCCCGGAGCCTGACTGCTTCCGGCTCCGTGATTGTACTCTCCGCGGAGCCGGAGCAGACTCGACGCGAGTTTTGCCAAGCGTCCTAGGGAGAGCCAATGAGCCAGCACCACCGCCCGCCGCAGGCGGCGTTCCTTCGACTGCATCCGGCGTCCCTTCGACTGCATCCGGCGCTCCGCGCGATGCAGGCCGTGCTGGTCGCGCTCGCCGCCTGCCTCGCGGCGGCCGGCGCGCGTGCCGAGCTCACGAACCGCGAGGCCCCGATCATCGTCGGGCACTATCACCTCAACGTCACGAGCGTCGAGGCGCACAAGAAATTCTGGGTCGATACGCTCGGCGGCAAGGCGATCAAGCTCGGCGGCATCGACGTCATCGAGTTTCCCGACGTCTATCTATTCCTGCACGTCCAGCCGCCGACCGGGCCGACGCGCGGCACGACGTTCGACCACATCGGCTTCGCCGTGCCCGACGTGCCGACCG
The DNA here is from genome assembly GCA_035760685.1 of Gammaproteobacteria bacterium. Classification (GTDB taxonomy): domain Bacteria; phylum Pseudomonadota; class Gammaproteobacteria; order Steroidobacterales; family Rariloculaceae; genus ZC4RG20. The sequence goes on from DASTSM010000303.1 coordinate 1,843, forward strand.
TCGCGGCCAGAGCCGTCGCGAACGGCTACCAGCTCACGGTGGGCCGCGAGCCGGGGCCCGGCGAGACGGCGGCGCCGCCGACGGCCGGCAACTACGGCAAATTCGCGTACCTGCTGGGCCCGGACGGGGTCAAGGTCGAGCTCGTGACGAACTCCGATCCGAACCCGCCGCCGATCAAGCACCACCACGTGCACTTCGTGAACAAGCAGTTCGTCGAGATGCAGCAGTGGTACATGAAGGCCTTCAACGCGACGCTGCGCCCCGGGCAGACCGACTTCTTCATCGGCGCCGACCTGCCGGGCGTCGGCTACATGCTGAACTTCTTCTCGTGGCTGCCGGACGAGAAGCTCGTCGGCACGCGCGGCCGCGCCGTCGACCACGTCGGCTTCGAGGTGCGCAACCTCGCGGAGTTCTGCAAGTCGCTCGAGGCGAAGGGCATCAAGCTTACGGAGCCCTATCACGAGCACGACGCCGAGCACGGCGGCATCGCCGCCGCGGCGATCACGGACCCGTGGGGAACCTACATCGAGCTGACCGAAGGCCTTCGGCCCAACTGATCCTATCGAGCTGACCCAAGAGCATCGCCCGGCCACTTCGGCACCGAGCCGCGCTAAACGAGCTTCTTGAGCCTTTCGTCCGCGGCGAGACGCCGCACGAGGTCCTTGACCTTCTGCGCCTCGTGCTTCTGGGCGACGAGCACGGCGTCGTCGGTCTGCACGACGATGACGTCGCGGAGCCCCACGAGCGCGATCGGCGTGCGCACGGTGCGCGCGTCGTAGATGAGATTGCCGGCGCTGTCCACGTGGACGAAGTCCGCGACGGCGCAGTTGCCGTCGGCGTCGGGCTCGAGGTGGCGCGCGAGCGCGCTCCAAGAGCCGACGTCGTCCCACGCGAAGCCCGCGTCCGCGACGACGACGTTGTCGGCGCGCTCCATGAGCGCGTAGTCGATCGAGATCTTCTCGACGGCCGGGTAGTCGCGGGCGAGCAGCGAAGCGAACGCGCCCGAGTCCGTCGCGACGCCGGTCCAGCGCCGGCAGGCCTCGTGCATGGCCGGCACGTGCGCGCGCAAGCCCCGCGCGAGCGCTTCGAACGTCCAGACGAACATGCCCGCATTCCAACGATAGCGGCCGCTCGCGAGGTACTCGACGGCCGTTTCGTAGGGCGGCTTCTCGACGAACCGCTCGGCGCGCCGAAAGCCGGTCGCGAGCGAGCCGAGCGCCGGATCCTCGAGGCGATCGCCGAGCCGAATGTAGCCGTAGCCCGTCGCGGGCTCGGTCGGCTCGATGCCGATCGTGACGAACGCCTCGGTCGTCTCGGCGACCGCGAACGCATCGCGCAGCACGCTAACGAATGCGTCCGCGTCGGGAATCACGTGATCGGCCGGCAGCACCGCCATGACGCCCGACGCCGATCGGGCGCCGACGAGCGCGGCCCCGAGCGCGACGGCGGCGCACGTGTCGCGGCCCATGGGCTCCGCGACGATGTTGCCGCTCGGCAGGAACGGCAGCTGCGCCCGCACGTCGCCGGCCTGCGCCTCGTTCGTGATGACGAAGACGTGCTCGGCCGGCACGCACGGCAGCACGCGGTCGACCGCCTGCTGCAGGAAAGACCTCTCGCCGAGCAGCTTGAGCAGCTGCTTCGGCGTCTTCTCGCGGCTCAAGGGCCAGAAGCGCTCGCCGCGGCCTCCCGCCATGACGACGGCGAACCGCTCGCGGAGCGGTGCTCGGCTCGTCGTGCTCATTCTTCGAACCGCCTGAGCCGCGCGCGCAACGTTTCGAGCTCCTCGAGCAAGTCCAGCACGAGCGCGGCGCCCGCCGCGTTGACGCCGAGATCGCGCTCAAGGCGCAGCGCCGAGCGCGCACGGCGGATGCTGATCGCTCGAAAGCGCCACTGCGTGATCTCCCGGCCCTCGGGCTCGAGGACGCCTTCGTCGACGAGCTCGCGCACGCGCTCGGCCGAGACCTCGCAGACGCGGCAGAGCTCGCCGAGCGTGAGCGCGCCCTCCTCGTCGAGGAGCTCCCCGTAGATCAGCGAGAGCGTTTCCTTCGTCGTCATGGCCGAGTCAGACTCCGAGCCGCGCGCGCGGGTTGAACGGCGCGGCCTTCTCGAGATTGCGGTATGCCGCCTTCGCCTCTTCCGAATCCGCGGGGGGCAGCGCGATTTGCAGGATCACGTAGAGATCGCCGGGCGGTTGCGCGGGGATGCCGCGCCCCTTGAGCCGCAGCTTACGTCCGGCGGTCGAACCGGGCGGAATCCTGAGCTCGACGGGGCCCGTCGGCGTCGGCACCTTGACCGTCGCGCCGAGCGCAGCCTCCCACGGCGCGACGGGCAGATCCAGATACACGTCCTTGCCTTCGACGTGATAGTAAGGATGCGGCGCGAACTCGACCTCGAGA
>DASTSM010000304.1:0-10060 GCA_035760685.1 Gammaproteobacteria bacterium
TCCGAGCGCCCGTTAGACGTGTAAGAAATCGCCGCTCCGCCACGACTAACTGAGCCGGAAACGGACGGATGAGTGAAGGGCGGCTATCCGCTGCGTCGGATCGAGGAAGGTAAGACGGTGCTCGACAGGGAGCGGGATCGAATTTTCGACGACTGGATGGCGGGCCACAAAGGGATCCTGTTCAAGGTCGTCCACGCCTATGCGTTCGTGCACGCCGATCGGCAGGATCTCTTTCAGGAAATCGTCTTTCAGGTCTGGCGCTCCGTGGACGCGTTCCGCGGCGACTCATCCGTCCCGACATGGTTGTACCGCGTAGCTCTGAACACCGCCATCGCTTGGACGCGCAAGGAGGACAGGCATCAGCGGGGCAAGCAGCCGCTCGAAGCGGCGGAAGGCCTGCTGACGACGACGTCTTCGGAGGGGCGCGACCCACGCGTGGAGTGGCTGTATCGGCGGATATCGCAGCTCAAGGAGGTCGATCGCTCCGTAGCCCTGCTGATGCTCGACGGCTTCAGCTACAAGGAAATCGCCGCCATCGTCGGCATCACGGAGAGCAACGTGGGCGTGAAAATCAATCGAATCAAGTCGGCGCTCGCAGGCGAGCGTGCAAAGGAAGAGGAAGCATGAATCTCGATGATTTGCTAGAGGTCTGGCGGTCGCAGGAGGCCGTCCCGGTGCATGGCGTCAACGAAACTCTGCTCCGCCTGGCGCTCCGGGAGGATGAGGCGAAGCTACAGAGGCGGCGGCGCCGAGAACGATGGGTCGTCTACGGCGCGAGCGCAGCGTTCTTCGCCGCCATGGCGTTTTTCCTCCTCGTCATGATCTACCCGCACGACCACGTGCTGACGGGTTGGGATTACGCGATACCGATCGTCGGCGCCGCCTTCGCCCTGCTGTGGGCAGGAGCGATGTACGTGAGCTACCGGGCGCAGGCGCTCCGCGAGCGACGTTACGGCGAGTCGCTTCGAGATCAACTGGGCCGGCGTATCGCGCAGCTCGACTTCGAGGCGACGAGAGCCGTCCGCTTGGCGAGCGTCCTGGTCGTTCAGCTGCCGCCGCTGGTCTGCGCGACGGCCTTTCTCCTCGCCTCCTGGCGAATCAACGACAAGTCCTACAGCGAGGATGGCTTTCTCCTCGTCAGCTTGATTCTGGTGTGCGCCTACTCGTTTGGAACCGGCGTCTGGCTGTCGCGCCGCTCCGCGGAACAGGACCTCGTGCCGCGCAAGCGACGGTTGGAAGCAATGCTGAACGAGCTGGATGCTCCCTAGACGGCCGATGGCCGGACAGACCGGCCGGACAGACCGGCCAGAACGGAAGAACGGCAAACCGGCAAACCGGCAGACCGCAGGCCGGCTGAAGGCAGACTGGCGCACGGCCCGCGCCTGTGCGAGGCTAGCTCGGCCGAGCCAAGGTGGGGGGCCGCGATCATGCTTCGAGCATCGCCGAATCTCGCGCATAGGGCGGCCGCCGCGTTCTTGTGTGCGGCGGGAACCTTGGCCGCCCTGCCTGTCGCCGCACAATCGAATGCGGCGGACCCGGGGGGCCACCTCGGCGTGCTCGCGCCGTCGAATCTCGCGAAAAAGCGGCCCGCCGCGCCTTTCAATCTCACGGGCACCTGGCAGCACGAGCTCAAAGGACCCGACTCGTGGCGCTTCGTCCCGAAGGAATTCGAGCTCACGCCCTGGGCGCAAAAGGAGTACGAAGCCGGTCTCAAGGCGAAGGCGGAAGGAAAGGTCTATCGAGACGACATCGGCCAGTGCTGGCCTGCCGGCATGCCGCTCATCATGACGCGAGTATGGCCGATCGACATGATTCAACTGCCGACGGCCATCTACATGATCAGCCATTTCATGAACAGCGTCCGGATCATCTATATGGACGGACGCAAGCACTCGGATCCGGATTACGTCGTGCCGAGCTTCAACGGCGAGTCGATCGGGTGGTGGGAAGGCGACGAGCTCGTCATCGATACGAAGTACTTCCCGGGCCATCACCACTGGATGGACCAGGGCGGTGCCTCGATCCCGGCCAGCGAAGATTTGCATATCGTCGAGCGCGTTCGCATGGTGGACGACGGGAAGGCGCTCGAGATCGAGTACACGATGACGGACCCGAAGAGCTGGAAGGGCGACTGGAAGACGACGAAGCGTTTCGGACGCGTCAACGATACCGACCTCATCGAGGCGGAGTGTCTGCCGGATCTCAACGAGAACTTGCCCGGGACGTCCTCGGAATCGCTGGTTCAGTAAACCGGCGAACCGGTCGAAGGGAGAAGCCGTGATGCCATTCGCAACTTCGTCGATCATTGCGCGCGGCGCGGCGCTCGGCATCGCCGCGGCGGCGGCGCTCGCGAGCGCGGCAAGCTCCGCGCATCATTCGCCCGCCGTGTTCGACGGGAACCGCAAGATCGTCGTCGAAGGAGTCGTGACGTCGTTTCGCTGGGCGCAGCCGCATTCCTGGATTCATATGAACGTCACGGACGAGACGGGCGCCATCCGGGACTGGACCATCGAGATGGACCCGGCGAGCAACCTGCGGCAGCGGGGATGGACCGCGAGGACGGTCAGGCCCGGCGACCGCATCGCCGTCACCGTGCATCCGCTGCGCAGCGGCCAGATCGGCGGTCAGTACGTCTCCGTGAAGCTGCCGAGCGGCGAGGTCATGGACGCTTCTTATACCGAGCCGAAAGTCCTGGACGACTGACGACCGTACGTTTGTCGCAAATCGCCGACTACGCCTGTCGGCTAAGAGGCTGGTACGCTGCGGCTTCGAGGGGTTCATGCGAGCCGGGCCGCTTCCGCAGCGGAGCCGCATGCATCCGTCGCTCGCAGCCACGGGGGGAGCCGGAATGGTGGTTCTAGTCGTCGATGATGATCAGGACACGGCCGAGTCGATCCGCGAGCTGCTCCTGCTGAGCGGGTACGACGCGCTTGCGACGTTCGACGCCGATTCGGCTCTCGATCTCGCCGCGAAAATCCATCCTTCGGTCGTGATCGCGGACCTCGTCATGCCCGACATCGACGGGCTCGAGATGTGCCGCCGGCTCAAGCGCGAGCCGTGGACGAAATCGACCGTCCTCATCGCCCTGAGCGGCTGGCTCGACAAGAGAGACGAGGCGCTCGGCGCAGGGTTCGACGAGTTCCTGCAGAAGCCCGTCACGATGGACACGCTGAGGTCGTACCTCGACCGCAGGCAGCTCCCCGTCTGTTGACCGGGGCGCCGCCTGCCGCGAACGCGACGAACGCGCAAGCTACTTGCTGAAGTCGAAGATGTCCTCGCTCGGCGCGGGCTTCTTCATGCCCTGCTCGAAGTACTCCTCCCAGATGTGCGCCCACGGCCGGCCGTAGATGTCCGGGATCTCGTACTGAATCACCTCGCCGGGCGAGACCGGCGTCGCCTTGCCTTTGACGGGGTAAATCGTCGGCACGCACTCGATGAAGGTGTAGGGCGGGGCTTTCGTGATATCGCTCTGCTTCATGAGATTGCGCACGATGCGGATCGGCTGAACGAGCGCCTCGGGATCGTAGAAGATCGCCTCGTGGTTGAGCCCCAAGAACTTGCCGTCCGCGTCTCGGATCGGCTGGTAGATCTCGACCGTCTGCATCTTGTTCGAGAACTCGAACGCGCCGTGCACCATCCAGCCTTGGATGTTCGACGTCCACGTGATCAGCGTGTCGTGGTCCCAGAAGCCGACGGTCTCGCCGTACCAGCGCGGCACGTCCGCCCCGAGCCGGGGCACGGCGCCGTCCATGTTGAAGTGCTGGCCGACGTAGATGTTCGTGATGAAGTTGCGCGCGACGCCCGCGATGATCTGCACGATGTCCGGAGTCGCGATGATCTGATGCTCCCAGGTAGCGGCTTCGTGCCAACGGCGCATGAAGCCTTCCGGCCAGCAGTACTGCGACGGCCACTGCGCTTGGCCATGGCCTTCGTGGTAGGTCTGCTGCACGAGGCGCTGCTGATATTCGGGCGTGAGCAACGACAGGAGCGTCGGAATCTGGTTGTGATGACCTCGATACCAGTCCATGTTGTTCGGCGTTCGGCCCGGATGCATGTAGCTGCCGGTCCAGTCCGCGATGGCTTCGTAGGTCTGTTTCGTCGGGCCGCCCCGCTTCTTCGTCTCCGCGAGCAGGGCCTCATAGTGCTCCTGCGCGGTCTTGAACGGATAGGGGCTGACCATCGAGTCGCGCGGATAGTCGCGGTCGCAGTATCCCCATGCAGCCGTCGACATGTCGCCGTCGACGATCAGGGGATTGCCGACGGCGCCGGACTCCGCCTCGACGCCGATCGTGCTGTTGCAGCGGAAGTAGCGAGGATCCGTCCAGAGCGCCTTGTCGGCGTAGAAGTCTTTCGTCGTGAAGATGTCGACGGGCAACGGCGCGATGCCGTCCGGCACCTTGCCGTCCCGCGCGGATCCGCCGAACTCCCTGCCGCCCGCTCGGCCGCGCGCGCCGAAGGAAAATTCCGGGCCGACCGGTTGCATCTTGTTCGAGTCCGCCGCGAGAGGCCAACCGCGCCCGACGCTCTTGAAGCCCGGATCGACGACCGTTTGGGCGTGCAGCGACGCCGCCGAAAGCGCGATGCCGGCCGCGGCCAGCCAAGAAAACGACTTCATGTTTTGTTGTCCCCCAGAGGCATCCTCGACATTGTAGCTTCTCGGACTGCCGTGAACAGCGGCGGTTGCGCGGCGCGGATGGGGACGGCCGGAGGCGGCGCGATATTCCGAGGCGCCCGCGCCGCTGCTCGAACGAAGCAACCGGTCCGTACCGGCGCGAACGGATTGCGGCGAAAACGGGCTCGCGGCGCCTCCCGACGCGCGCCTCTCGCCGCTAGGAAAGGTCCCGGAGCTCGGCGAGCTGCCGCTCCATCTCGCTTCGAGCGGCCTCGGCGGCCTTGCGGTCCGAGATGTCCCGGTTGACCTCGATCACAAGCGAGCGGCCGTTCCGCTGCAGCAGCAAGGCGATGCGGCTTTCGACCTCGATGCGCCGTCCGTCGCGGGTCGTGTGGAGCAGCTCTCCGACCCAGACGCCGAACCGCGCGAGATGCCGTTCGAGCAGCCCGATGCCGCCCGCGAGCTCCGTGCGGAACAGCTCGTGCGTCGTTCGCCCGCGTACCTCTTCGCGGGCGTAGCCGTAGAGATCCTCCGCCGCGGTGTTGAAGTACTGAATGCCGCCGCCGCCCATTTCCCAGATGACGATCGCGTCGTGCGTGTACTCGAGGAGCTCGGGATTGAGGCGATCGTCGCAAACGCCGATCGACGGCGCGGTGTCGATCGGCTGCGGGCCCCCGTGTTGCGAAGTGCCGAGGCCATCCGCCGCGAGCGCCCGCTCCTCGGCGGCGATCGGCAGGGACTCGAGCACGCGAAGCACTTGCGCCGCCGCGCGCCGCCAGTTGAAACGCCGAGACCGCTCGTATCCCGCCGCGCGGAGCGAGGCACGGAGACCGCGATCCTCGAGGAGTCGGACGATGCCCGCCGCAATGTCTTCGACGGACTCGGGATCGACGAGCACGGTGGCTCCCGCGTAGAGCTCGCGCGTCCCGTGTCGGTTCGCAGTCAGCGTCGGGCAGCCGCACGCCATTGCCTCCATGACCGGCATGCCGACCGATTCGTAGAGCGAGGGGAGCAGGAGACCGTCGGCCATGCGATAGACGGCCGCGAGGTCGCGGCTTTCGAGCCAGCCGACGGGATGCACCCATTGCTCGATGTCGAGCCTGCGGGGCTCCAGCAGCTCGTGCGCAGACAGGAACCGGTTCGTGCCGCCCGCGATCACGAGGGGCACGCCGCGCGGCGGCCCGACGAGCGCGTAGGCGCGCACGAGCCGCGTGAAATTCTTCGGCGGATAGACGGCGCCGGAATAGAGCAGGAAGCGTGGCGGCAGATTCAATCGCTTGCGGACCTCGTCGAGCGTCTCGCCGCTCGGGCGAGATGTGAACGCGTCGCTGAGGCCGGAGTAAACAGTGTGGATGCGCTCGGCGGGCACGCCGAGATACTCGATCAAGTGCGCGCGCGTCGTCTCGGAGACCGCGAAGATCGCGTCGCTCTTCGCCGCGTAGCGCGGAATCATGAACCGATGATTGAGGCGGTCGAGGCGCCGGGAGGCTTCCGGCATCACGTACCAGTCGAGCCCGTGACAGACCCAGGCCGTCGGGCAGCTCGCGCGAAGCGGAACCGAGTACTTCGGGTTGAACAGGACGTCGATGCCGAGCTCGCGCACGGCGCGCGGCACTTTGACCTGGTCCCAGTAGAGGATCGGGCCGCCCTCGAGCAGGACTTCGCGCACCGAGTCGCTGCGTCGACGAGTCCCGAGACGGCGGCGACTTCGGAAGAGGAGCACGAGCTCGTGCTCTCGGTTGACCTCGATCATCGCGTCGATGAGCTCGCGCGTGTAGACCTTCACGCCGCCTTCGTGCTGGTCGATGTGCCGCAACATGATGCCGATCCGCATGCGATCACTCCGCCGCGCCATAGCGCGCGTGCTGTTCCCTGAAATCGCGCAGCGAGGAAACGTGAAACGCCTCGGCGTAGCCGCCGCGCGAGCCGAGCAGGCCGATCGAGCGATGCATATTGAGCCCGACCGAGGCGTGCAGGTAGTCGGCGTCCGCGAGCTGGCTTTCGTATTGCGCCAACGCTTCCTTCTTGATCGGCATCGTCTCGTCGATGCGGACGAGGCAATTCGGAAACAGCGGAGTCCAAACCTCGTAGCCCGCGCACTCGAAGTCGAGCGGCGTGCCCGCGACGGCGTCGAGCAGGACGCGGCTCGTCGCGCGATGGTCTCGGTGCTCCTCGAGATAGAACGGCAAGTAGACGAGCTCCGGGCGGTGCTCGAGCAGAATCGCGCGCAGGCCTGCGGCGGCCCAGGCGCATTCCGCGAGCGCGCCGTCCTCGGCGTCGAGAAACATCGGCTCCGAAAGGCCGAGCTTCGCGAGCGCGGCGCGCGCCTCGCGCTTGCGCGTCGCGACGAGCGCGCGCTCGCCCGCCGCGCGCTGCTCGGCCGGCAGCGTCGCGAGGGCGCTGCTGCCGTGCCGTCCGTCGGTCAGGAAGACGACGCTCACCTGCGCGCCGCGGCGCGCGTGCAAGGCCAGCGTGCCGCCGCAGCCGATCGTCTCGTCGTCCATGTGCGGGGCGAGCGCGACGACGCGCTCGGCGCCCGGCTCGAAGACGAGCGCCGAGCGATTGTAGACGCCGGAAACCTGGAGCAGCCCCGCCGACTTGAGGTAGGGGCGCGCGGTGCGGCTGAGGCGCTTCAGCGCGAGCTTAGTCAGGCCGTTCATTGAGCGGGTTTTCGTCGGACCGCATTGCCCCCTGGGCGTTTACTGCAAGCTCCGTGCCTTGGCGCGGCTTGCTGAGGCGAGAGCCCGCCCAATCGGCGGCCGGCACGAGTGCCGGACCGCCGAATTGTCGAGCGCAAAAATTTTGCAAATGTTGGAACGGCGGGCGCGCTTGCCGGGCATTTTTTCGGGGCGCGCGGGCTCGGCTACCGCGCGTCGACCGTCGCCCCCCGACGGCCGGCTCGGTTGCGGTAGGCGGGCGCTCTGCTGCTACAGTAAGCCCGTGGTCATCCGCGCCCGCGTGCTGCTCGCCCTCGGTCTCCTCGTCGGAGCCCACGGCGCCTTTGCGCAGAGGCCCTTCCGCGAGTATCCGAGCATCGAGGGCCGCTGGTCGCGCGAGATCGAGGAGCATCCGTCCGGCTCCGCGCAGCCTGCCGAGTTCGTCGTCGGCCGCCTCATGTTTCCGCAGGCGCGCGAAGGCTGGGCGCTCGGCGTCGGCGGCGGCGACTGGCTTCGGGGCGGCACGGCGTGGACCGTCGACTACCCCGACGGCGACCGCACGTTCGCGCGTCTTCTCGCGCGCCTCACGACGATCGACGTGCGCGCCGTCGAGCAGCCCGTGAACCTCGACGACGGCATCGACGCTTACTACTGGCCGTTTCTGATCTCGGGCCTCGTCGGCGCCTGGGACCTGACCGACGACGAGGCGCATAAGCTCCGCGAGTACCTGCTCCGCGGCGGCTTCCTGCTCTGCGACAGCTTCTACGGCACCGTCGAGTGGGAAGGGTTTGCGGAGAGCCTTCGCCGCGTGTTTCCGGATCGGCCGATCGTCGAGCTGCCGAGCGACCATCCGATCTTCCATGCGGTCTACGATCTGACCGATCGGCCGCAGATTCCGACGTGGCAGCACCTGCCGCTCGGCTACCGCAACGACGGCGCCGTGCCGCATTGGCGCGCCGTGCTCGACGACGACGACCGCGTCATGGTCATGATCTCGTTCAACAACGATATCGCGGACGGCTGGCAGCGCGCCGACGAGCCGCGCTATCCGTCGGAGGCGGCGAATGCGGCGCTCCGGCTCGGCGTCAATTTCGCCGTGTACGCGCTCTCGCACTGAAGACGTTCCGATGACCGCGATCCGGCCGACTCTCAAGGCGGCGCTCGATCGAAGGCTCGCCGCGTCGATCGATTCGATCGTGCCCGTTTTCTACGCGGACGGCGCGGCGCCGACCGAAGACCTGCCGCGGCACGTGCGGGCCGCATCCGCGATCCGGCGCTTCGGCGACGGCCTGCTCATCGTTCAGGACGACGTCAACGCGCTCGCCGTGGTCGATGCGCGCGGCGCGGCGCGTCCCATTCTTTTGCCGAGAGGGCCGGGCGGGCGCCGTAGGTTCGACGATACGATCGGCAACAAGCACGACAAGCTCGATCTCGAGGCCTGCGCGGCGTTGCCCGACGGCCGGCTCGTCGCGTTCGGATCGGGCGCGACGCGCAGGCGAGAATCGCTCGTCGTGGCCTCCGAGGGCGCGCCGCCGCGCGTCGTTCATGCACCCGTTCTCTACGCGGCGCTTCGCGCGCAACCCGCATTCGCCGGCCGCGACCTCAACGTCGAGGGCGCGCTCGTCAGCGGCGGCGAGCTGCTGCTCTTCCAGCGTGCGACGGGGCCGGCTCGAGCCGGCGGGACCGCCGATCGGGGCGCTTCGGTCAGCGCGATCGGGTCGCTTCCGCTCGACGCGTTCCTCGCCTGGCTCGATGAGGCCGGCCCGGCGCCGGACCTCTCCTCGGTGACGGCGGTCGATCTCGGCGAGGTCGAAGGCAAGGCGTTCGGGTTCACGGACGCCGCGCTGCTCGCGGACGGGCGCATCGCGGTGCTCGCCTGCGCGGAGGACGCGCCCGACGCGGTCAGCGACGGACCGGTCCTCGGCTGCCGCTTCGGCCTCATCGACGGCGTCGAGATCCGCCTGACCGAGATCATCGGGCCCGACGGCAGGCCTTCCACGCTGAAGCTCGAGGGGATCGAGCCGCGCGAGGGTAAAGCCGGCGAGTTCGACGTCGTTGCCGATCCCGATCGGACCGATCAGCCGGCTGTGCTTGCAAGGCTGCGCGTTCGGGAAGGATGACGCGAGCGCGCATTCGGCTTTAGATGACCGCGCGGAGCTCGACGGCACGGGGTCGTGCTTCGATTACAGTAAGATCTGCTTCGCCCCGTTCAATTCGCCCCGTTCAAGGAGAGGCGGACGAATCATGTACAAGACCACGAAGAACCTCGTTCTCCCGGCGACGATCACGGGCTCGCTGCCGAGGCCGACTTGGTACACGGAGAATCTCGGGCCGCGGCCGTTTCGCGACGCGCTGTCCGACGCCCGTTTCCGCGAGCAGTACACCGACGCGGTCGGGAGCTACATCCGCGACCAGGAGCGCGCGGGCCTCGACATCGTGACCGACGGCGACGCACGCTTCGACAACGACGTCGGCGGCATGAGCTGGCTCCAGTATCCGGCCCGCCGCTTCAAAGGCCTCGGCGGCGGCGACTACTACAAGGCGCGGAAGGGGTACCGGGGCGCCGAGAAGGGCGACATCATCTTCGAGATCATGGAGAGCCGCGTGATGCCGCGCTGCGTCGGCAAGGTCGAGCGTGGCCCGCTTCAATACACGGAGCTCTGGCGCATGGCGCAGCAGCTCACGGCGCGGCCGGTCAAGTTCGGCACGGCCACGCCCGAGCTCATCGGCACCTCGATCGGCAACGATCACTACGCGCGCCCCGAGGAGCTCTTTCAGGACTTGAGCGACG
>DASTSM010000305.1:0-3068 GCA_035760685.1 Gammaproteobacteria bacterium
CGCCCGCGCTGCAAAAGCGCATCGCCAGGAGCCCCATGCGCGAGCGGATCCGCGTGTTCGGCTACAGGCGCGATGCGCCGCGCATCGTCGCGGCGTGCGACGCCGCCGTGCTGCCTTCGCTGCGGCGCGAGGGGCTCCCGAAGACCGTCATCGAAGCGATGGCGTACGGCGTCGCGCCCGTCGTCACGAACGTCGGCGGGAGTCCCGAGCTCGTCGAGGACGGGCGCTCCGGCCGAGTCGTGCCGCCCGGCGACGCCCGTGCGCTCGGCGCGGCGCTCCTCGAGCTCTACGAGCGGCCGGACCTCAGGCGCGGCTTCGGGTCCGCGGCGCGGCGGCGCATCGCGGAAGAGTTCTCGATCGAGAAGACGATCGAGCAGACGTACGAGCTCTACCGGGAGCTCACGAGCGACGGCCGCGCGGGCGCGGGCTAGCGCGCGGGCGCGGGAACGGGCTGGCGCGTGGGGCGGGGGCCGGCTTAGCGGGCACGGCGACCGGCCAGCGTCAGAGACGCCGCCAGGTGAACCCGTCCCCGCGGCGGTAGTAGACCGCGATCGCCTTGCCGTAGAGCTCTTTCTCGCTGATGAGGCCCCAGTACCGGCCGTCGAGGCTGTCGCCGCGGTGGTCGCCGAGCGCGAGCACCATGCCTTCCGGAATCTTGAGGTCCGTGATGTCCGGGCCGCCGCCGTCGTCGAGATTAAGGACGGCCTTGTGGTCGTCTCCGAATTGCTCGACCACGGTGTGCTCTCCCGCGGGGCGGTCGAGCGGCTGACCGTTGATGGTCAAGAGCCCGCCGTGCAAGGACACGACGTCGCCGCCGACCGCGACGATACGCTTGACGAGCCGGGTGCCGTCCCGAGGCGAATCGAACACGGCGACGTCGCCGCGCTTCGGCTCGCGGGCGCCGAAGAGGTCGATCGTCGTGAGAGGAATCCTGAACCCGTAGGCCGTCTTGTCGACGATGATGCGGTCGCCGGGGATCAGCGAGTATTCCATCGAACCGCTCGGCACGTAGTAGTGATCCGCGAGCGACGACCGGGCCATCGTCATGAAGCCGAGCAGGATCACGAGGGACAGGCCTTCCGAAACGAGCGTGCTCTTCTTGAACCCGAAATTTAACCGCAACTCGACTCTCCTATCGACCGGCGCCGCCCGTCGCGTCGTTTAGATGAGCGGGGCAGGAATACGTTCCGCGCCTCGTCCCTTGTGCGGCCGAGTCTGTCGTCCCCCACCGACAGCTTGTTCGACCGGCCCCGACTATGCTAATTAACCCCCACGATTACGGCCAGCGCGCAAGCTCTCTCTCGAGGCCGACGCTCGGTCGGCGGGGGGTTCGCCGTCCTGCCGCGTACGGATTCAGCCGCACGTGCTCTCGGCACGTCCTGCTCGGCGCAGCAGGCCGTGCGCCTTTGTTGGGGGGACAAGTGCTGCTCGATTTGAGAGCGCCTTAGCAAGGCGTTTAGCCAGGAAGGCGTTGAATCATGCTTGGGGTGCATCGTCACCCGGGGGACTGACATGTTCGAGATCGGGAAGAAGGGCAGCACGGACAAGGGGCAGCAACCTATGGCACGCGATGATCATCACTCTCCGATGGCCTCTCCCGCGACCGACACGTCCGCGCCGAGGCGCCCGGCGGCTTCGCGCGAGGCGGCCGTCATCGGCCCGTCGATCACGATCGACGGCGACCTGCGCGGCGACGAGGACCTCGTCATCGAGGGCGAGGTCAGCGGCACGGTCCAGCTCAAGGGCAACAGCCTCACGATCGGCAGCAAAGGCAAAGTCACGGCCGACGTCTACGCGCACTCGATTCACGTCGAGGGTTTCCTGGAGGGCGATCTTTACGGCGCCGAGCGCGTCAGCATCCGCAAGAGCGCGCAGATTCGCGGCAACATCACCTCCCCGCGCGTGAGCCTCGAGGACGGCGCGCGCTTCAAAGGCTCGATCGAGATGGATCCGCAAGCTGTCGAGGCGGCGCTCGGCACGCGCCGCAGCGGCGCGGGGGAGCCCGCGCCGAAGCCCGCTGCGCCGTCGTTCAAGCCGGGCGGCGACGCCGGCAAGACGGAATTTGGGGGCAAGCGCTGAAGAACCGATCCCCTCGCACGAGCGGCCGCGGTCGCCCGGTAAGGCTGTCCGGAGCTCATCCGTGATCGAACCGCTGCAACGTCCGAAGACTCAGCCGACCGCCGCCAGCAACGAGGCGCTGAACGCGCCGCTGTTCTCGTCGATCATTCAGCAGATCGATCCCGAGCAGCGCTGCGTGATCCTCGATCTCGGCCCGGCGCGCACCGAGACGTGCGCCCTGTTCGGGCAGTTTCGCTGCCGGCTCGAGATCGCCGACCTCGGCGACAGTCTCACGTTTTTGAACGGCGAGCCCGAGCCCGAGATCCTCTGGAAGAAAGCGGACTTCGTCCTGCCCAAGAAGCGCCGCGAGCCGGCGGATCTGATCCTCTGCTGGGACCTCCTGAACTACCTCGATCGGCCTGCGCTCGCCGCCATCATGGGCCGCGTCGCGGAGCGAGGCCGCACGGGCACGCTCGCGCACGCGCTCATCGTCTACTCGTCGAAGAAGATGACGCCCTCGCCCGGCTGCTTCGTGCCCGTCGACGCGCAGCGGCTCATGAAGGCCAACCCGGACCCCGAGACCCGCGACGCGCCGCGCTACTCGCCCGAGGATCTCGCGAAGTTCATGCCGGCTTACACCGTCGAGCGGGGGCGGCTGCTCAGGAACGGGATGCAGGAGTTTCTGTTTCGGGTGCGGTGAGGCACCGAGACGTCCGGCGCTCGGGCTGCGCAACTCTAGCCCTCGCATCGATCGCCGAGAAGCAGCGACAGCGATCGGCGGCAGCAGTCGGCGTTCACTTGGCAAGCGTCGCCCAGGGCAGCATAATGCGCCGCTTCAAATCCAATGCCGGTGTAGCTCAGTCGGTAGAGCAACGCATTCGTAATGCGTGGGTCGGCGGTTCGAATCCGTCCACCGGCACCAATAAATACCCGTATTCAACGGCTTAGCAAGAAGGGACGAAGTCCCGTAGGAACTATTTGCTTTTCTTGCCGAGACGCGCCGGTAGAAG
>DASTSM010000306.1:0-5071 GCA_035760685.1 Gammaproteobacteria bacterium
GACCGCAACGGCCTTCGCGTTCGGCTTGCGGTCGAGAGCGCCCACGAGCAGAAAGCCGCCGATGACGGCACCGGCGTATCGGGCGCCGAAGGGCTCGAAGGCCCCTGCGACGCGATCGGTCGTCTCGCTCTTATGCTCGTCCACCTCGATCTGCTCTTGCTGGTCCAGCAGGGCCGCTGCGCCCACGACGGCTAGGGACTTGACGCCCACGGATCGCCACGTTTCAGCGGTCCAACGGGCCGGCGACGTGAGCGTGTGTCGAACGTTGCCGCTGAGCAGGCGCAAGTAGTCGCCGCAGAAGATACAAAGTCCAGCGGACTCGGTCGCGTCCTCGGAGGGCGCGTCTTCGAGGGCGACGAGCGCGTCGGTGTCGGCAGAAGAGAATCCCGTCGTCGATAGCATGTCCGAGGAGTGGACCCTCATGGCCGGCATCGGCGCAGGGCTCGAGTGGGATGCCGGCCCCGCGTTGGACGCGTTTGCGGCGGCAACGCCGATCATCAGAGCGATCGGGACTTCCCTTGTCCAGTACATGGCTCGATCCTCGGTCGCGATTGCCGCGACCTGCGCGCCGTTCGGTCCCACGCCCTTTCTGTCTCGCGCAAAAGCGCAGCGGTTCGATCTCCGATAGGGCGCGAAGCGAGAAGATTCGATGCAAGTTAGACGTTCTTCGACGTCGGCATCATTCGCCGCGCGATGCTCGAACGCGCCGCGGCTGCAGGAGCAAATGCGCGCGCCTTGCGTTCGGCCCGGCCCACGCGGCGCCAAACGCGCTGCGACGAAGCGCGAGCTCCTCGAGTTACTCGCTTTTCAATATTTCTACGAGGTGGATCCGCGCGGCTCGGCGGGCAGGGAGTCCGGATGCGAGTGCGGCGACGGCGAGCAGGATGATGGTCACGGCGAATAGCGCGGCGGGGTCGGCTAACGTGACTCCGAGCAAGGCGCTGCCGGCGAGCCGTTCCGCGAGAGCTAGGCCGGCGAGGCCGATCAGCATTCCCAACAGCGCAGCCTTGATCCCCTGGCCGAGGACGGTCCGGAACACCTCGCTCGTCCGGGCGCCGAGAGCGAGGCGGATCCCGACCTCGCGCGTTCGCTGGCTCGCGAGATAGGACAGGACCGCGTAGAGGCCCGCCCCCGCAAGGCCTTCGGCGACGGCGGCGAACAGGGCTAGAAGCAACGCGCGCCAGCGGTCCCCGGCCAGACTGCCGCCGATCCTCTGCTCTAGCGTTTCAACGTCGTCGATCGGTTCGTCGGGGTCGATCGCGTGCACGGCATCACGGACGAGCGGAACGAAAGCGAGCGGATCGCCATGAGTCTTCACGACCATGGGCGCGCTCCAGGCCGGCGACTGCGCGAACGGCAGATATACGATCGGCTCCGCTTCCGCACCTGCGCCTCCGCGCGTCGCATCGCCTGCCACCCCGACGATCTCGGCCGCTCCCTCGCCGCGCAAGACCCAGGAATCGAGGCTCAGCCGCTTCCCGATGGGATCCTCGCCGAACAGATAGGCGCGCGCCAAAGCCTCGTTGACGATCGCGACGCGAGGCGTTCCGGGTCGGTCGTCCTCGCCGAAGTCGCGTCCTCCGGTCAACGGAATTCCGAGTGTCCGAAAGAACCCCGGCTGCACGGCCAGGCGCGCGACGGGCTGCCGCTCGGGCGAAGCGGGCGCGCCTTCGATTCGAACGAAAGGAGACGTATCGTCGAGCATCGCTTCGCCGCGGCTCGGAAGCTGCAAGCCCGTGCTCGCGCTCGAAACACCGGGAATCTGTAGCAGCCGTGCGCGGAGCCGAGCGAACGCCTCCGCCGGATCGGTGTATTTGCCGGCGGGCCAGGTGATCTCGAGCGTCAGGACGTTCCTCGGATCGAATCCCGGACCGATCTGCCGAAGGTTCCAGAAGCTGTGGACGAGGCTCCCGGCCCCGACAAGAAGAAGCGTCGCGAGCGCGATCTCGCCGACGACGAGGGCCTGACAGAGCCGCCTCGCCGGCGTGCCGCGAGAGACCGCTTGTCCGCTTCGCTGGAGCGAACGGGCCAAGCTCGTGCGGGCTGCGGCGGCGGCGGGGGCCGGTCCGAAAAGCACGGCCGTCGCAAGCGAAACCATGGTGGCGAAGGCGACGACGCGGCCGTTCACGGCAATCGCGTCGGCTCGGGGCAGCGCTGCGGCGAACAAGCCTCGCAGGGCTTCGACCGCGCAATCGGCCAGGAAGCAACCGACGACGCCCCCGACGAGCCCAAGCAACAGACTCTCGATGAGGAGTTGACGCGCCAGCCGTTTGCCGCTCGCGCCGAGTGCGGCCCGGAGCGCAATTTCCTTCTCTCGCACGGCCGTTCGGGCTAAAAGCAGACTCGCGACGTTGGCGCAGCCGATCAGCAAGAGAAGACCGACGGCGCAGCTCACGAGCAGCAAGCTTCGAGAGGCGTCGCCGGCGACTTCCTCGAGCGCGGGCATCACCCGAACGCCGATGCTCTCGTTCGTATCGGGATATCGATCGCTCAACCTCGACGCGATGAGGTCCATCTCGGCCTGCGCTTGCTCGAGCGCGACGCCGGAACGGAGCCGTCCGATCACGTCGATGAGGCGCGCGCCGCGCCGATCCGCGAGCGCGGGATTGAACTGCTTCAACGGTATCCACAGATCGACCGGCGCGGCGACGCGGATGGGGAACTGGAATCCGGCGGGCATCACGGCGGCGACAATGTACTGCTTGCCGTCCAGCGTGATGGGCGTCCCCACGACGCTCGGACTCGCGTCGAAGCGGCGTCGCCAAAGCTCGTGGCTCAGAATGACTGTCGGCTCGTCGGAGGGGCCGACGAGGTGCGCGGCCCCGAGCGACGGCGACACGCCGAGCAGCGAGAAAAGGTCGCCGAGAAAGAGCTCGGCATGGAGCCTTTCCGGCTCTCCGGTCCCCGTCATGACCGTATCGAGTCCGCCATAGCCGACGAGATCCAACGTCCGGCTCTCGGCTTGCCAATCTCGCAGGTCCGGATACGAAACGCGTTGCTTCGTCGGATTCTCCGCGCGCACGGACCAGAGCCGGACGAGGCGAGCGCTCTCCCGAAATGGTAACGGCTGCAGCACGACGGCATTTAGAACGGCGAACACGGCCGTGCCGGCCCCGATGCCGAGCCCCAGCGTGACGGCGATCAAAGCCGTGAAGCGCGAGTGCCGCACGAGGCTCCGAAAGCCATGGCGCAGATCGGCGACGAGCGAAGCGACGCCCGAACCGCGCGCGAGTCCGTGGTCGACTCGATTCACTCTCTCCTCCCGTCAGAGATGCGGCGACGTGTTCGTTCCATGTTTCTCGTCTTCTTCGATCTCTCGTCGGAGCAACGGCTGTGCCAACGCCGTCGGGTCCATAAGTTCTTGGTCCTCAAAAGGACCCTTCATACCGCGCGTCCTGACTCTTCCCGGGATCGGTACTTCCATCTCGATCGCGGGATGGCGATGGGCAATGACGCGTGCGAATGGATCGACAAGGAGAAGCGCCCGGGAACCCGGGAGCAAGGCCGAGACCTGCGGTGCCTCAGAACTGCAACTTCGCCCAGAGGCCGATCTCGTCGTATTTGCCTTCGCGTAGTCCCCCGATCGTGCCGTTTGTGGTGGTGAACGACCCGTTCTCGACCTTGTCCTGCTTATAAACGAGCGCGAGATCGACTTTGGGCCGCGGACTATAGGCGAGGCCGACGTTGAAGTAGGTACTCTCGAGCGCCGGCTGCAACGTCTTGCTGGGATTCACGTGGTCGTACCGGGTGAACACTGCGAGGTCGTTCCTCATGTTGATCGATCCCCATACCGAGTAGCCGTCGGCCTCATCGGTCTCCGGTGCCAGCACCTGATTCCAGTTCTTGGTTTCGAAGTACTCCGCCCCGACGCGCAGCTTCGGGTTCACGTAGGCGGCGAGCAGCTCGTAGCGCTTCGCGGTATGCAGCGGGTCGACGTTTTCATTCTCTAGACCGCGCTTCCCGCTGCGGAAGCCGGCGGCAAGCCTCAGTCCTTCGATGGGCACGAAGCCGATGCGCCCCGTGAAGTCCATGCTCGAGCTGCGGCTCGGATTCTTGTAGCCGTTGCCG
This sequence comes from Gammaproteobacteria bacterium, assembly GCA_035760685.1. Classification (GTDB taxonomy): domain Bacteria; phylum Pseudomonadota; class Gammaproteobacteria; order Steroidobacterales; family Rariloculaceae; genus ZC4RG20. The sequence goes on from DASTSM010000306.1 coordinate 4,069, forward strand.
TTGATGGCCGCGACGGCATAGTTGATCTTCCCGTTCAAGACCTCGCCGAGGGCATGCAGGCCCCAATCGGCCGAGGTTTCGAAGCGAGCACGCTCGACGAGGATGTTTTCGACGTAGCGGTAGCCGTAGAGGTCCTCGACGAACGGGATCCACGGCAAATCGGCCGAGCCCAAGCGCACCGTGAAGGCGTCGCCGAACGAACCCTGCAAATACGCCTTCTTCACGAAGAGCTGCGTCTGGTTGTCGTTGCCGACGTAATTGAAGTCCGTCGTGATGTTGGCGGACCAGGTCTCGTCGAACCGGTGGGCGATCGTGACGTAAAAGCGCTTGGCGTCGACGCTCGTGCCGGTCGGGTCGACGGTCGCCCCGTCGCTCGTCTGAGCGATATGGCTTAGATCGATGTAGCCCTTGCCCCCGACCGTGGTCTCGCCGGGCGCGGCGGCGGCCTCGGCTCCCGCGACGCCGCACGCGAACGCAACGGCCCAAAACAGCCTATTGCTCATAGGAACGCTCCTCCGTGGGAAGTGATCGACCTGGGAAAGACGGCGGCCAGGTTAGGGGAGGCGCATTACAGGATTGTTACGGCAGCGGCGGGCCGGCAAGACGGCGCCGTCGTCGAGCGGGGATCGATCCGGGACCTACCTCGGCTCGATCGCCACCGGCGTACTCGAGCCCGAAGCGGCGTCCCCTTGCGGCTCGATTGTGCGCAAATCCGCCGACGTCGGGGTTGCCGCGGTGGCCGCCGTTGCCGCCGTTGCCGCGTCGATCGCGGGCACCTCGAACGTAAACCGCGAGCCTCGCCCGACCTCGCTCGCGACGCTCAACGCGCCGTCGTGCGCCTCCGCGATCCAGCGGCCGATCGCGAGGCCGAGTCCCGCGCCGGCGGTCGAGCGCGAACGGGCACGGTCCACGCGATAGAAGCGATCGAAGATGTGCGGCACGTGCTCCGCCGCGATCCCGACGCCGCTGTCCGTCACACAGATTACGGCGCGGGCGTCCTGCA
>DASTSM010000307.1:0-2243 GCA_035760685.1 Gammaproteobacteria bacterium
GGCCCTTGCGCGCTAGGACCTGCGTCGCTTCCGCGTCTCTGCCCTTTGGGGGCAGAATAGCGCCCGTCATTTTCTTCAAGGACCGAACCCGTGTCGCGCCACACTCACAGCCTCGAGGCCAGCAGTCAGCTCAAGGACGTCCGCTACGAGATTCGCGGCAAGCTGGCCCGCCGAGCGCAGGAGCTCGAGCGGCAGGGCTACGAGATCATCTCGCTCAACATCGGCAACCCGGGCTTGTTCGGCTTCAGGACGCCCGAGACGATGCGGCTCGCGATGATCGAGAACCTCGGCGCCGCGGAACCGTACTGCAACCAAAAAGGCATCTTCCCGGCCCGCGAGGCCGTGGTCATGCAGCAGCAAGAGCGCGGCGTCTTCGACACGAAAGCGGAGCACGTCTTCATGGGCAACGGCGTCAGCGAGCTCATCGATCTCACGCTGCGCGCGCTGCTGAATCCCGGCGACGAGGTGCTGATCCCGAGCCCCGATTACCCGCTCTGGACGGCCGCGACGGTCCTGAACGGCGGGCGCGCCGTCTACTATCCGTGCGCCGAGGACCAGGACTTCAATCCCGACGTGTCGGCGCTCGAGAAGCTCGTGTCGCCGCGTACGCGCGCCATCGTCGTCATCAATCCGAACAATCCGACGGGCGCCGTCTACACGCGCGAATGCCTGACCGAGATCGCGCGCTTCGCCGAGAAGCACGGGCTCGTGCTCATGAGCGACGAGATCTACGATCAGATGGTCTACGACGACGCGGAGTTCGTGCCGATGGCGACGCTCTGCCGCGACACGCTCTGCGCGACGTTCAGCGGCCTCTCGAAGGTCTACCGTGCGTGCGGCTATCGCGTCGGCTGGGTCGCGTTCAGCGGCACGCTCGAGCGGGCCGAGAAATATTTGAGCGGGCTCGATCTCCTCGCGGCGCTTCGGCTTTGCAGCAACGTGCCGGGCCAATGGGCCGTGCAGACGGCGCTCGGCGGTTTCCAGAGCATCCACAAGCTCTGCTCTCCCGGGGGACGGCTCTACGAATCGCGGCGCGCGATCATCGACGCCGTCGACCGGAGCCCGTACTTGAAGCTCGTGAAGCCGCGCGGCTCCATGTATGCGTTCATCGGCGTCGATACGCGCCTCCTGCCGGGCTTCGACGACGAGGCGTTCGCGATGGAGCTGCTCGAGCAGCAGCACGTGCTGATCGCACCGGGCTCGAGCTTCAACACGCCGTACCGAGATCACTTCAGGATCACGACGCTGCCGGACGAGGAGCGCCTGACGGAGGTCTTCCGCCGCATGAACGAGGTGTTGACCGACATCGCGAGCCGCCCGCCGCAGCTCGAATCCTTGGCCTAAAGACAAAGCGCGAGCGCGTTGAGTCGCGGGCACGCTCGAGCATCAGCGGACGGAGCGCCGCCGGCCGCGATCATCGTCGAGGGCCGGCTCGCGGCCCTGCAATGGGAGATCCACCTCGCCGCGCCGCTGCTCGAGCGGCGCGCCCGCGCCTGGCCCTCGGCGCCGATCCTGACCTACCGTGCTTGGCTCGAGCGCCTGTGGCTCGCGCACGGGCGGCCCGAGTCGCGCGCGCTGCTCGGCCCGGGCCAGAGCGCGGCGCTCTGGCGCGAGATCATCGCGGACTCTGCCGAGGGGCCGGCGCTGCTCGGCGCGCCCGGCGTCGCCGCGTGGGCCGAAGACGCGCACCGGAGCCTCGCGGCCGCGTGCGTCCGCCCGAAGGCGCTCGCGGCGGCCCGCGCCGAGGACGACTTCGCGGCTTTCCTGCGCTGGCGCGCGCGCTATCTCGAGCGGCTCGACGCCTCGGGTTGGATCGATGCCGCCGGCCTCGAGGCCGAGCTCATCGAGCGCGCGCCTCGCGACGAAGGGCCGATCGAGATCGCGCCGCCCTTCGAGCCGACGCCGGCGGCGCGGCGGCTCTTCGACGCTCTCGCGGCGTCGGGCGCGCGAATCGCGACGCGCGCCGTTCCGGACGGTCCCTGTCGAGCGGTCCGGGTCCAACTCGAAGACGGCCGAGCGGAGATCGCGGCGGCGGCGCGATGGGCGCGGCGCAGGATCGAGCGCTCGCCCGACGCCAGAGTCGCGGTCGTGGCGGCGGGGCTCCGCGATGCGGCCTCCGACTCCGAGATCAAGCGAGTCTTCGCCGAGGAGGGCGTCGGCGAGCAGACGTGCTGCGGCTACGAGCCCGCGCCCGACACGCGGCCGGCGATCGGCGCGGCGTTGAACGCGCTCGAGCTGCTCTC
>DASTSM010000308.1:0-5624 GCA_035760685.1 Gammaproteobacteria bacterium
ACGCGGGCGGCGCCCCGAGCTGGCCCGCCGCAACCTGCACGTTCTGCGCGCGGATCGCGCGCACGACGTCGCTCGCCGCGAGCCCGAGCGAGGCGACCTTCTCGGGATCGAGCCAGACGCGCATCGAGTACTCGCCCGCCCCGAACACGCGCGCCTCGCCGACGCCCTGGATCCGCGCGAGCTCGTCCCGGACGCGCAAGGTCGCGTAGTTCGAGAGGTAAAGCATGTCGTAGCGCCGATCCGGCGAGACGAGGTGCACGAGCAGCGTGAGGTCGGGCGAGGACTTCTCCGTCACGACGCCGAGGCGCTGCGTGACCTCGGGCAGCTTCGGCAGCGTCTGCGCGACTCGGTTCTGGACGAGCACTTGCGCCTTGTCGAGATCGGTGCCGAGCGCGAACGTGACCGTCAACGTCATGAGCCCGTCCGACGTCGACTGCGACGACGTGTAGAGCATGTTCTCGACGCCGTTGATGGCCTGCTCGAGCGGCGAGGCCACGGTCTCCGCGATGACCTGCGGATTCGCGCCCGGATACTGAGCGCGAACGACCACGTTCGGCGGGACCACCTCGGGATACTCGCTGACGGGCAAGAGCCGCAAAGACAAAGCGCCGGCGATGAAGATCACGGCCGACAGCACGCCGGCGAAGATGGGCCGCTTGACGAAGAATTGCGAGAAGTTCATGGGAAAGCTCCGCTCGGCGCGCGCTTCGCGCGCGCGCTTTTTTGTTGCTGCTGCTTGGTTTCCCTACGAGAGGGGCGGTGTCTTCAGTACTGGGCTCGGCGCGGTGCGCTCTCGGACTCGAAGGGCTGCGCCGCCGGCTCGAGGTGGGCCGCGGCCGGCTCCGTCCTCGTCGCAGCGTGCGACGGCCCTGTCGCGGCCGGCTCCGCACTCGCAGCCGCCGGCGACGGCCGCCTCTCCTCGACCACGGCCGCGAGCAATCCGCGCTTGCCGGAGCCCTCCATCGCGACGCGCTTCTCTGCGACGGGCATCCCGGGCCGCACGCGCTGCAAGCCGTTCACGATGACGACGTCGCCCTCGTGCAGGCCGCTCGTCACGACGCGAAGACCGTCGACGAGAGCGCCGGTCTCGACGGGCCGATACTCCGCGACGTTCTGCTCGTTGACCGTCAGCACGAACTTGCGTCCGAGATCGGTGCCGATCGCGCGGTCCTCGACGAGCGCGCTGCGCTCGACTTCCGGACCGACGACTCTGAGCCTCGCGAAGAGACCGGGCGTGAAGCGCCCGTCGGGATTGTCGAGGACTGCGCGTGCGCGAATCGTGCCGTGCTCGGCGTCGACATGGTTGTCGACGAAATCGAGTCGCGCGGCGTGCGGGTAGCCCTCCTCGTTGATGAGCCCGACGTAGACGTCGCTGCCCTCGCTGCCCTCATTGCCCTCGCTGCCCGATGCATGCGCGCTCGCTTGGACCTGATCGAGATAGGTGTGCTCGTCCGCGTCGAAATAGACGTAGACGGGATCGTCGGAGACGATCGTCGTCAGGAGCGTCGAGCTGTCCACGAGATTGCCGGGCGTCACGACGGCGCGCGACACGCGTCCCGAGATCGGCGCGGTCACCTTCGTGAACCCGAGGTCGAGCTTGGCCGACTCGAGCGCCGCCTCAACGGCCGCGAGCTTCGCCTTCGCCACGGAGGCGCCGGACTCGAGCGACTCGAGCTCCTCGCGCGACGTCGCGTTCTGCGCGAACAGCCGCTCGGCTCGCTTCCGGTTCGATTCGGCGAGGCCGAGCTCCGCCTTGGCCTGCTCGCGCTCCGCGCGAAGACGGTCGACCTCGGCCTTGAACGGCCGCGCGTCGATCTCGAAGAGCACGGCGCCCTTCTCCACGCGGCCGCCTTCTTCGAAGCCGACGGACTCGAGATAGCCCTCGACCCGGGGCCGCACCTCGACCGTATCGACGGCCTGGATGCGGCCCGTAAAATCCGCCCAGCTGTGGAGGTCTCTCATGAGCACCTTGGCCGTCGTGACCTCGGCCGCGGGGGGCGCTTGGGGGGCGTTCTCGGCCTCCCCGGCGGTGCAGCCGGCCAGCGCCATGAGTGCCGGCACGAGAAGAGGAGAATAGGCCGCGACGGCCGGTCTATAGCCGGTGTACCCTTGAGCGCGAGTGGAACGTGAGCGCGAGTGCATGACGGACTCCCTGGGTTATTGCAGTGTTCTCGTCCTGATCCTGTCGGCTCGACCCGCCGGCTGCCTGCCATGAGGGGGGTTTCGCGTCTCGAGCCGTTGTCTGTTACTATACCGTTTAGTAACAGCGCTAGGTTACTTACTGGTTAGTAACATGTCAACACCGAAACCCGTATCGCCTTCTGCCCCTCCGTTCGGCCAGCCCGGCGCATGCACCGAGGCCAGCTGTGCCAAGGACCGGATCTTTCAAGCCGCGCGGAATCTTTTCTATAAGCACGGCATTCGCGGCGTCAGCGTCGACGCCATCGCAGCCGAGGCCGGCACGACGAAGGTCACGCTCTATCGCGTCTTCTCCTCGAAGGACGATCTCATCGTCCAATGCCTGCAAGACCACATCACGCGTTTCTGGCAGATCTGGGACGAGGTCGTCTCGGCACACGAAGGCGATGCGCGCGGACAGCTCGAGGCCGTCTTCGGTGCGCTGAAAACGCACATGTGCGCGGAGGAAGCGGAGCGCGGCTGTCCGATCGTGAACACCGCGGTCGAGATCGACGACGAGAACCATCCCGCGAAGCACCTCATCCGTGAGCACCACGGCCGCATCTCGAGCAGCCTGCGTGAGCTCTGCAAGCAAATGGGCGCGCAGCGCCCCGACGAGCTCGGCGACGCGCTGACCTTGCTGCTCGAGGGATCGTTCGCGAGCCGGCTCGTGTTCTCGAGCCCGAAGCAAGTCGAGTCCGTTTGCGAGGCCGCGAAGGCGCTGCTCGATTCGCCAACGCTCGGCACGCCGAGGGGCTAGTCAAGCCGTCGATCGACGCCGGCTACACCCAAGCGACAACCATTACTCGCGACAACGATTTCTCGAAGAAGCGGACTTGAGTCCGCTTTCGCCCGTCCGAAGGTTCAAGAAGCGGCGAGCGCCGCGTCCGGTTCTCCGCCGAGTCCGATCAGATACGCGTCGTAGACGGGTATGTGCGGCGCCGTGCGCGCGACGCCGATGAGCGCGCAGACGGCCGGTTGATCATCGAGCGCTTCGGCGTAGCGGCGGAGATCCCCGGGAAGCGGAACGCCGTACGTGCGAAAGCGCGTGAGCGCGGGAAAGTACATCGCGTCCGCGATCCCGAATCTGCCGAAGAGGAACGGCCCGCCGGAGCGGTCGAGACACTCGTTCCAGATCTCGAAGACGCGATCGGCGTCGGCGCGTGCGGCGGCGCTCGGAGAGAAGCGCGGCACCCGCCCGAACAGATGACACGACATTTCGGCGCGCATGCTCGTGAAGCCCGTGGCCATCTCGCTGCAGATCGCGCGCGCCTCCGCGCGCGCCAAGGCGGATTCCGGCCAGAGGCCGGCTGCCGGGAAGGCTTCCGCCGCGTACTCGCAGATCGCGAGCGACTCGTGGATCGGAACGCCGTCGATGCGCAGCACGGGAAACAAGCCGCGCACGCTGCCGAGCGCGCGCCGCTCCGAGAGCGAGGTCGCCTCCACCTTCGCGACGTCGCTCGGGTCTGCCTGCCGACCCATGTCAGGAAGCTCGACGGTGTCAGTCACGAACTCGGCGCCCGCGTGCGTCAGCGCGAGCCACGGCCGCATCGACCACGACGAGTAGCGCAGGCTGAGGACGGTCAGGCGCAGCTTCGGCATCGAATCTTCAGCCGCCTCTTGAGGTCAGACGCCTCTTGAGGTCAGACGCGACAGCGGAAGCGATGCGTCATGCCGGCGGCGGGCCGGCCGCAAGACAACCGCCTCGCTACTGCCGTGCAGGAGCGGGCTCCGCCGGCGTCTCGGAGGAGTCCCCCTTCCCCGCCGAGTCGGCGGGGGCAGCGGGCTGGGCGGGCGCCATGAAGTCGATGACGATGGTGCGCTTCGAGAATTTCCATTCGCCGTCGACCTTGCGCAGCGCATCGTCGTAGTGGCCCGCGACGATGACCCCCGGCGCGCCGTTCACGAGACCGATGTCCTCCCAGTACGCGCCGCCGGTCGCGGAATCGCCTTCGATGCGGTACGACAGATTCGAGATCACGTGATCGATGCGCTCGTCGCCGAGCCCTTCGAGCAGCTTCTTCATCTCGGCATGGCCCTTCGCCGTTTGAGGCCCGAGCGAAAGCTCGCCGTCCTCCGTGAAGTAGCCGACGTAGGTATCCCAGTCGTGGGCGTCGAGCGCGCGCGGATAGTCCCCGGCCACGAGCTGATCGATGGCCTGCCGGTCGACGAGCGCGTCGAGACGCGGATCGGATTGCGGCGCACAGCCGGTCACGGCCAGGACGGCGCCGAGCAGCGCGATGTTGGTTCTCATTAAATACTCCCCTGGAAAGCCCCCTACCGCGACGCATCAAAGCATAGGCGCAAGGAACCGCCAAGCACGACGTGCAGCGCCGGCGCATCGGCCCCTCGCCGGTCCCCCAGCGCGACGTGCTTGGCATGACGAATGAAGCGCAGCGGCATCAGTAAGTTAGGAGCACTATCTCAGTCAGGGCTAATTCAATGTTTCCGCGGAAGCGCGGTTTTCTCACTGGGAAGGATCCAGCTCAGAGTTATTCTGCTCTTCGTGGATCGACGTCTTGTACGCCGTGTCGAGTGCGCGGCCTGACGGCCGCTCGCTCCCGCTCCCGCTCCCGCTCTCGCTCTCGACCCCGCCGTGCGTGCCCACGAACAAGGCCGCGACACCTCACGATCGGCTTGGATGTAATATCTTCGCAAACATACAAAGGCACGCCGGCGCGTCGATTCGTAAGTCTTACCGAAACGCGCGTGCCGAGAGACGTCGGCGTGATCACTAACCGTCGGTCGCAGAGGACCACGAACATGCACAGGCTCAGCGATTTGCTCAAAGCAGGCGGCCGTCTGCGTCGTAGTGCACCATGGGGAGTCGCAGGAGTCTTGGCGTTCGCGGCGACGCTGAACGCCGGCGCCCAGATCAATAAAGCGGCGCTTCGGGCGGCCATCACGAACAGCCCGGCGGCGGAAGTCCCCGCGCGCGCCGCTGCCGAAGTTGCCGCCGCACAACCGCAGCCGCCGTCGGCGGACGCCGCGGCCGCCCAGGAAGCCGTCGACGCGTCGCGGCCGAACCGCGCAGCGGCGGCTGCGCGTCCGCCCGCGCCGGTCGCCTCTTTGCGTGCCGGGCAGCTTTTTGTCGTCCCGCTCGAGGCCGGCCAAGAGGCGCAGACACGGGCGGTTTTGGAGGAAAGCGTGAAAGCGAGCGGCCAATTCAATAATGCGCCGGTCGAGATCAAGAGCTTCGGCGGCGTCGTCCGGCAGCTTTCCACGGACAACAGCGAGCTTCAGCTCAAGCCGTACGTGCTCGTCGGCCGGCCGCTGCAATATCGCCGCGCGACGGCCGACTTCGCCGGATCGATCCTCGTCGGAGTAGCGGACCTGTTCGGCCAAGACGGCCCGCGGGATCTGACCGCGGCACTGACGTTTCAAATCGCCGGAGACGCGAACGCGACCCCGGACGTCTTCGAGGTCAACCGGACGAGCCCGCCGTA
>DASTSM010000309.1:0-35595 GCA_035760685.1 Gammaproteobacteria bacterium
GTTCGTTGTCTCTGCTGGAAACGCACCAGCTCATATCGATGCGGCACAGATTCTGTCCGCGGACGACTACCCGATCGAGGACCCGGCCCAGGCATGGAACGCGATAACCGTTGGCGGATACACAGATAAGATCACGGTCGACGATCCCGGTTATGAGGACTGGTCGCCCTTGGCGAATGCAGGAGACCTTAGTCCGTTCACGCGCACATCCGTCACGTGGCCCCAGAGCAGGACGCCATTCAAGCCGGAAGTTGTAATGGAAGCTGGCAACAGGGCGCGCAGCCCTGCCGGCACGGAGGTATTGTCCGTCGATTCCCTTGCTTTGCTGACGACGGGGCAAGACGTTGGACAGAATCCGCTCGTACCGTTCGCGGCCACGAGTGCGGCAACTGCTCAGGTTGCACGCATGGCAGCCATGCTGACGGCGGCGTATCCCGATATGTGGCCAGAAACAATCCGGGCTCTACTCATTCATAGCGCCGAATGGACAGAACCGATGAAAGCGGCACTGGATGGCGCAGGTAAGAGGCAATGCTATGCGTTGCTTCGGCGCTTCGGTTACGGCGTGCCATCGTTTGAACGGGCTGTCGCCTCGGCTGACAACCATTTAGCCCTCATCGCACAGCAGGAAATCACGCCGTTTCGATCTGAGGATGGACGCCGCCGCTTCAAGGACTGTCACTTCTACCGCATCCCTTGGCCGCGCGAAGAACTCGAAGCGCTGGGCGACAGGGAGGTGCGTCTAAAGATCACGCTGTCCTACTTCGTCGAGCCCAATCCCGGAGCATCGGCGGCGATCGACCCGCAACGGTATCAGTCGCATGGCCTGCGGTTTGATCTGCGGCGGCGGCTTGAAACAGTGCCGCAGTTCGTCCAGCGCGTGAATGCGATGGAACGGGAGGAGCCGGAGAAAGGCGTAGGTGGGGTCGCTGACGACGGATGGCGGTTCGGTCCGAAGAGCGTTTCGGCCGGGTCGTTGCACTGTGATGAATGGACTGGGCCCGCAGTCCACTTGGCAGCACGCGACGTTATTTGCGTCAAACCAGTGATCGGGTGGTGGCGGACCCGCGGAAATCTTGAGGAGTGCAACACAAGGACACGATACGCGCTCGTTGCAACGCTTAGTGCGCCGGGGGTAGACATAGACTTGCACACGCCGATCTCTGTACTCGTCCAACAGCAGGCCGAGATTGATATCGAGTTCTAGACGGCTCGCCCCGTGACGCGTGCTGCTCGCGCAGATGCAAGATCGCGGTGCGAGCTCCGCAGGGCGCACGCTACGAGCCCAACCGACCGCTCGAAGCACCGCAGTTGTCCGTCGGCCTCGTTGTTCCAGACCGGTATTGTCGGACCGCCGACCGCCGCCGCATCTACCAGTTTTCAGCGCTATTAGCTCCTGACCGGCTTCCCTACGAGCGGATCAGGGACCTTAACGCACGCGACGGAAGGCTCTGCTTACGGGCGGTCGGAAGCGGATCAACCGAAGATGGTGGTGATGGGTGGACTTGAACCACCGACCTGCGGGTTATGAATCCGCTGCTCTAACCAGCTGAGCTACATCACCACCGGTTCCAAGGACTGCACCGCGCGCCCTGCGCGGCCGGCGTTCCGGTTCGCCATCCCTGCAGCCCCGCGCTCCTTGGAAAAGCACGAGCTTGGATTTCACGGTGAACCGTCGGCCGCCGCGTATTCTAGCGCCTAACGAGCGACTTGGGGCACGGCGTCGGAACCCGCTCGGATCGCCGCACCCCGCGAAAGCCGATAGACTCGCCGCCGGGTCCCCGAGTCCGCCGACTCCTTTAAAGAGCGTCCCTAGAAAGTGTCCCTAGCCGCGCTACCGTCGCTATCCGCGCATCCGTCTCCGCTCCGGCCTCTGCGGATCGGCGCGGTCGTCATCGACCCGCCGCTGATCCTCGCCCCCATGGCCGGCGTGACGGACAAGCCCTTTCGCCTGCTCTGCAAGCGGCTCGGCGCCGGCTACGCGGTCTCGGAGATGACGACCGCGGACCCGCGGCTTTGGGGCACCCGCAAGAGCATCAAGCGCATGGACCACGCGGGGGAGCCCGCGCCGATCGGAGTGCAGATCGCCGGCGCGGATCCCGAGCGGCTGGCCGAGGCGGCGCGGCACAACGTCGCGAGCGGGGCCGAGATCATCGACATCAATATGGGCTGTCCCGCGAAAAAGGTCTGCAACGCGTGGGCGGGGTCGGCGCTGCTTCGCGACGAAGCGCTCGTCGCGCGCTTGCTTGCGGCCGTCGTCGCGGCCGTCGAGGTCCCCGTCACGCTCAAGATCCGCACGGGCTTCAGCCGCGACGACAAGAACGGCGTCGCGATCGCGCGCATCGCCGAGGACGCGGGCGTGCGCGCGCTCGCCGTCCACGGCCGCACGCGCGACATGTTCTATACGGGCGAGGCCGAGTACGACACGATCGCGGCCATCAAGCAGGCGGTGCGCATTCCGGTCATCGCGAACGGCGACATCGATTCCCCGGCGAAAGCGCGCGAGGTGCTCGCGAAGACGGGCGCGGATGCCCTCATGATCGGCCGCGCCGCGCAAGGCCGGCCCTGGATCTTCCGCGAGATCGCGGCGGCGCTCGCGGCCGGCACGGCGCCGGCGTTGCCGGCCCGGACGGCGCGATCGCTTCTTGCCGGAACGGGGCCGGCGCTTCCGGCGATGACGGCCCCGGCGCCGCCGTCGCTCGCCGAGGTCCGCGCGATCCTGCTGGGCCACGTGCGCGCCCTCCACGACTTCTACGGCGAGCAGGCCGGCGTCCGCATCGCGCGCAAGCATCTCGGCTGGTACGCCAAGGGCCGGCCGGACTCCGACGCGTTTCGCGCCGCCGTAAATCAGGCCGAGACGGCGCGCGAGCAAATCGCGATCGTCGGCCGCTATTTCGAGTCCCTCGCTTCGTCCTTTCCGCATACGGAAATTCCACCGATAGAACCCGCCCTCGCCGCCGCCCGATAATCCTTCGAGAGACCCGGCGGAGAAGCCACGATGCGCGAGCATCCGAGAAGTGAAACGCGCTTTGCACGGCGCGCGCCGCTCCTATCCCTCCTCGCCTGTACGCTGCTTTCCTCGTGCTCGTCGGTCTACTACGGGACGCTCGAGAAGTTCGGCGTCGAGAAGCGCGACATCCTCGCCGACCGCCTTCAGTCCGCGCAGGACGCTCAAGCCAGCGCCAAAGACCAGTTCGTCTCGGCCCTCGACACGTACCGAAGCGTCGTCAAGGTCGAAGGGGGCGATCTCGAGAAGACGTACGACCGCCTCAACGCGAGCTTCGAGCAGAGCATGAGGCGCGCGGACGCGGTGCGCGAGCGCGTCGCCGCCGTCCAGACGGTCGCCGACGATCTCTTCGCCGAATGGGAAGGGGAGCTCGGCGAGTATTCGGACCCGGACCTGCGCCGGCGCAGCGAGCGGCAGCTGCGCGCGACTCGCACGAAATACGGTCAGGTCATGACGGCCATGCATCGGGCCGAGCAGTCGATGGATCCGGTCCTCGCGCTGTTCCAGGATCAGGTGCTCGTGCTCAAGCACGACTTGAACGCCCGCGCGATCGGCGCGCTCGACAACGAGCTCGACGACGTCGAGAAGGCGACCGCGGCGCTCGTTGCCGATATGGAGCGGGCGATCGCGGAGTCTAAAGAATTCATAGCGACGGTGGGCTGATTAGAACGAGTCTCGCCGCGGCCGGAGCGCCGTCTCCGCGGCGCGAGCGCGCGCGCCTCTGAAGCGGCCGCCGAAACGCTGCCTCGTTTGCGCGTGAAGCACCGGGACTTTCCGCAGCGGCACTCGGGTTTTCCGCAGCGGCATTCGCACTTTCCATCTTTGCTCCGGCCGCGCAGTGGCGTAGGATCGGCGCCCAGAAGAGGGGGGCTTGAAAAGCATGAGCTTCATAGATGCGGTTCAAAACAGCGCGTACGCGACCTGGGTCCGCGAATCGCCATCGATTCTCGCTTACACGACGATCCTTTCGCTCCACGCGATGGGACTTGCGATCGTCGTCGGCTTGAATACCGTCGTCGCCTTGCGCCTGCTCGGCGTCGACACCTCGCTGCCGCTCGCCCCGCTCCGAAAGCTGTTCCCGTGGATGTACTTCGGCTTCACCGTCAACGCGTTCTCGGGGCTCTCGCTGCTCGCGGCCAATGCGCATAACGACCTGACCAACTGGATGTTTTATTCGAAGCTCACGTTCATCGCGCTCGCGATGGTGAACATGGAGCTCACACGATCGCGCGTGTTCGAGAGCCCGGTTGCGCTTAGCCAAGGCGTGCTGCATCAGCACGCGCGCATCTTTGCATTGAACTCGATCGCGCTGTGGAGCCTGGCGATCATCGCGGGCCGGTTGACGGAATATCCCGATTTCGTCCACAAGTGGTTCGGCTTTTGAGGGGCGAGAGAGATGGAAGCGTTGTCGAACTTCATGTTGAGTCTGCACGTCGATCAATTCGTGGCGACTCACGATTGGGTCTGGCCCGTTTGCGAGATCGTGCACTTCTTCGGCATGGCCGCGATCATCGGCACCGTGGGTCTCGCGGACGTTCGGATCCTGGGCGTCGCCAAGGGGCTCCCGATCGCGGCGCTCGAGAAGCTGATCCCGTTCGGCGTCGTCGGTTTCCTGCTCAACGTGATCACGGGCTTCACGTTCGTGGCCGGCAATCCGGTGGGCGGTCCGCTCGACTATCTCGACAACCTCTCGTTCCGAATCAAGATGATCTTGATTCTCATCGCGGGCCTCAACGTTCTGGCCTTCTATTTCCTCGGCATCGCGCGCCGGGCCGATAACGTGGCGCCGGACGGCGAGGCTCCGCTGAACGCGAAAGTCGTCGCGGCCATCTCCCTCGTCGCCTGGTTCGCCGTCATCTTCTTCGGCCGCATGATCATGTACAACGACACGCTCCTCTATACGCTCGGGATTTGAGGAGCTAGGGCACGCTCCTCCATCCCGGCTAGGGCGCCGAGGAGCGGAATCGTCCCGATCGCGGCCGGCCGGAGCGCCGGCCGCTTCGTTTGTGCCGCGAGCAGGGCGCACGGTTCGCCGCCGGCGCCGCCTTGTTCGCTTCGCTTCCAAAATCTCAAGCCGCGGTAGTCGCTGCCGCCTTCGCGCCCCATAATTGGCGCTCCGCGCGGGGGGCAGACCCCGCTCCGACGACATCTCGGGAGTCCCATGACGAACGCAAAGATCATCTACACGCTGACCGACGAAGCGCCGATGCTCGCGACTTATTCGCTCTTGCCGATCATTCAGGCCTTCACTAAGGCGGCCGGCATCGCGGTCGAGACGCGGGACATCTCGCTCGCGGGCCGCACGCTCGCGAGCTTCCCGGACCACCTGAAGCCGGAGCAGCGCCGGCCGGACGACCTCGCGGAGCTCGGCGAGATCACGCAAGACCCGGACGCCAACATCATCAAGCTGCCGAACATCAGCGCGTCCGTGCCGCAGCTCACGGCCGCGATCGCGGAGCTTCAGCGCCAGGGCTTCGCGCTGCCCGATTACCCCGCCGAGCCCGCGACCGACGAGGAGCGCAAGATTCACGCGCAGTACTCGAAGGTGCTCGGAAGCGCCGTGAACCCCGTGCTGCGCGAGGGTAACTCGGACCGCCGCGTCGCCGCGCCCGTCAAGGAGTACGCGAAAAAGCACCCGCACTCGATGGGGCCCTGGAGCCGCGATTCGAAGAGCCACGTCTCGCACATGACCGACGGCGACTTCTACTCGAGCGAGCTCTCGGCCGTCATCGCGAAGGCCGGCAAGGCCCGCATCGAGCACGTCGACGCGGCGGGCAAGACGACGGTGCTGAAGCCCTCGGTGACGCTCAGCGAGGGCGAGGTCGTCGAGTCCGCCGTCATGCGGTGCCGCGCGCTCCGCGATTTCTATGCCCGGCAGATCGACGACGCCAAGGCGAAAGGCGTGCTGCTCTCGCTGCACTTGAAGGCCACGATGATGAAGGTCTCGGACCCCATCATGTTCGGCCACGCGGTCACCGTATATTACGCGGACGTTTTCGCGAAGCACGCGGCACTCTTCGACGAGCTCGGCGTCGATCCCGACAACGGCATCGGCGACGTCTACGCGAAGATCGCGGAGCTGCCGGCCGAGAAGCGCGCCGAGATCGAGGCGGATATCCGCGCGGTCTACGCCGCGCGCCCGCCGCTCGCGATGGTGGACTCGAGCCGCGGCATCACGAACCTTCACGTGCCGAGCGACGTCATCATCGACGCCTCGATGCCCGCGGCGATTCGCGCCTCGGGCCAGATGTGGGGGCCGGACGGCAAGCCGCACGACATGAAGGCGATGATTCCGGACCGCTCGTACGCCGGCATCTATGCCGAGGTCATCGAGGACTGCAAGAAGCACGGCGCGTTCGACGTGCCGACGATGGGCAACGTCAGCAACGTCGGGCTCATGGCGCAGAAGGCCGAGGAGTACGGATCGCACGACAAGACCTTCGAGATCGCGGCGCCCGGCACCGTGCGCGTCGTCGACGCGGACGGCCGCGTGCTCGTGCAGCACGAGGTCGACGAGGGCGATATCTGGCGCATGTGCCAGACGAAGGACGTCGCGATCCGCGATTGGGTCAAGCTCGCCGTGAACCGCGCGCGCGCGACGGGTCAGCCCGCGATCTTCTGGCTCGATTCGAACCGCGCCTACGATCGAAACGTCATCGACAAGGTCCGGCTCTATCTCAAGGATCACGACACCTCGGGCCTCGACATCCGCATCCTCTCGCCCGTCGACGCCATGCGCGCGACGCTCGAGCGCGTGCGCGCGGGCAAGGACACGATCTCCGTCACGGGCAACGTGCTGCGCGACTACTTGACGGATCTCTTCCCGATCCTCGAGCTCGGCACGAGCGCGAAGATGCTCTCGATCGTGCCGCTGCTCGCGGGCGGCGGGCTCTACGAGACGGGCGCGGGCGGGTCGGCGCCGAAGCACGTCCAGCAGTTCCTCGCCGAGAACCACCTGCGCTGGGACTCGCTCGGCGAGTTCCTCGCGCTCGCGGTCTCGATCGAGGACTTGGGGCTCAAGAGCGGCAACGCGAAGGCGAAGGTGCTTGCCGCGGCCCTCGACCGCGCGAACGCGCGCTTCCTCGAGAGCAACAAGTCGCCGTCGCGCAAGGTCGGGGAGATCGACAACCGCGGCAGCCATTTCTATCTCGCCCTCTACTGGGCCGAGGCGTTGGCCGCGCAAACGCAGGACGCCGATCTCAAGGCCAAGTTCGCGCCGATCGCCGCCACGCTCGCGCGCGACGAAGCGAAGATCGTCGCCGAGCTCAACGGCGTGCAGGGCAAGCCCGTCGACATCGGCGGCTACTACCATCCGAATCCCGAGCTCACGTCGAAGGCCATGCGCCCGAGCGCCACCTTCAACGCCATCCTCGCCGAGCTTGCCTAAATGGGGTCAGACCCCAATTTCCTCGAAGACGGAGCGCGTACGCGAAGACGGAAAAACTGGGGTCAGAGCCGAATTTAGTCGAGGCGTTTTGAAGAAGCGGGATCTGAAGAACGGCGCATTCGAAAGGCCGCATGCTGTCTCGGCCAAAAGGAAGAAAATCGGCTCTGACCCCATTTCCCGTGCCGACGAGAAAAATCGGCTCCGACCCCATTTACTCTATTCCCTGAAAAATCGGCTCTGACTCCATTTTCGCGCTAATCTCGGCCGGGAAACGATTCGACGGCGAGAGGAGGCAGAGCGATGGATGTGAGTTTCCCCGACATTCCGCTGTACCGCGGCTTCGGCGCCCCGCAGCGCCTCGAGTCGGACCTCCGCGACGTCGAGGTCGTCCAAGGCTCCGTCCCGCGCGAGCTCAACGGCACGCTCTACCGCTGCGGTCCCGATCGCCAGTACCCGCCCATGCAGGGCGACGACATCTTCATCGACGGCGAAGGCATCGTCTCGATGTTCCGCTTCGAGGACGGGCACGTCGACTTCAAGAGCCGCTGGGTGCGCAACGAGCGCTTCGTGCTTCAGGAGAAAGCGCGCCGCTCGCTGTTCGGGCGCTACCGCAACCGCTATACGAACGACCCGAGCGTCGCCGGTGTCAGCATGAACACGTCGAACACGCACGTGTTTTGGCACGGCGGCAAGCTCCTCGTCCTCAAGGAAGACTCGCTGCCGTACGAGCTCGATCCGGAGACGCTCGCGACGCGCGGCCCGTGGGACTTCTACGGCGCGGTGAGCGCCGTCAGCATGACCGCGCACCCGAAGCTCGACTGGGAGCGCAACGAATATCTCGCGTTCTCGTACCAGGCGCGCGGCGACGCGACGCGCGACTTCGCCTTTTACATCGTCGGCGGCGACGGCCGCGTCTCGCACGAGATGTGGTTCGACATGCCGTATCCCGGCATGGTCCACGACTTCGCGATCACCGAGGAGCACGTCGTCGTGCCGTTCTTCCCGCTCATCACGGACCTCGAGGTCTTGAAGCGCGGCGGCCCGTTCTATCAATGGCATCCCGACAAGCCGAGCCACTTCGCAGTGTTCCCCCGCCGAGGCACGGCGAGCGAGATCCGCTGGTTCCGCGGACCGGCCGTCAGCGCGGGGCACATGATGAACGCCTTCACGGACGGCTCGAAGGTGCACCTCGACCTCTGCCTCTACGACGGCAACTGCTTCGAGTTCTTCCCGAGCTACGACGGCTCGCCGTGGAAGCCCGCGCCGCCGCTCCTCACGCGGCTCACGTTCGACCTATCGAACGGCAGCGAGACTTACGATGCGAGGCGTTTGCTGCAGACGGCCGGCGAGATGCCGCGCTGCGACGACCGGTATAACGGCCGCCCCTACCGGCACGGTTATCTGATGTGCCGTCCTCCCGATGCTCCGGCCGGCGCCATGGGCTTGAGCGCCGTCGGCCGCGTCGATCATCGCACGGGCGAGCTCGAGACCTGGGACGCAGGGGCCGACAGCGGCGTGCAGGAGCCGGTGTTCGTGCCGCGGCGCCCGGGCGCGCCCGAGGGCGACGGCTTCCTGCTCGTGCCCGTGAACCGGCTCGCCGAAAACCGCAACGACCTCGTCGTGCTCGACGCGACGCGGATCTCCGAAGGCCCCCTCGCGACGCTGAGGCTGCCGGTCAAGATCAAGAGCTTCCACGGCAGCTGGGCGCCGGCCGAGGCGATGTCGACGGGGCGATATTCCGTTTGAGCTGCCGTTTGAGCTGCCGTTTGAGCTGCCGACCGAGCAGCGGCTGATCTCGGTCGAGCGGCCGTGTCCGCGCGAAGCCGCGGCGTAGGGGGACGCGACAATGCTGCGGGATTTGAGACTCGCTTGCCGAGAGCTAGTCGTGCGCGAGCTCGACCCCGAGATCGCGATAGAGAACGTGCTGCTGACGGAGACGGCGCTCGCGAGCTCGATCGATGCGCCGCGGTTCAACATGGCGCTGCTGACGGCGTTTGCCGTGATCACGTTGGTGCGCGCGGCCGTCGGTCTCGCGG
The DNA here is from genome assembly GCA_035760685.1 of Gammaproteobacteria bacterium. Taxonomy (GTDB): domain Bacteria; phylum Pseudomonadota; class Gammaproteobacteria; order Steroidobacterales; family Rariloculaceae; genus ZC4RG20. The sequence continues at coordinate 9,431 of DASTSM010000309.1, forward strand.
CCGTGATCGGCTACGAGGTGGCCGACCGCAAGCACGAGATCGGTATCCGCATGGCGCTCGGGGCGCGAACCGAGAACGTTCGCCGCCTTGCCATGAGGCACGGGCTGACGCCCGCGCTCGTCGGCGTCGTCTGCGGCGCCTTGGGTGCGCTCGCCGCGACGCAGCTTGCGGCGAGCCTGCTGTACGGCATCTCGCCGAGCGACCCGCTGACGTTCCTGAGCGTCGTCGCGCTGCTCGTTCTCGTTGCGCTCGCGGCGAGCTGGTTGCCGGCGAGCCGCGCAGCGCGCGTCGATCCGATCATCGCTCTGCGGGCCGACTGAGGGTGCGCTAACTCCGCGCTCGCTCTCCGGGCCGAATGAGCGTGCGCTACTCCGCGCTCGCCGTCGACACCGCCTCGATGAAGGCCGCGACCTCGGGACCCAAGCTGTCCTCCGGAAGCCCGATCTGGTGCACGCTCGAGAGATGGTTGTGCCCCGTGAGGTACAGCATGCGCGGATAGCGCTTCCGCGTGTTTGCGAACTCCGAGACGAAGAGCGCGGCTTGCCGATAGAAATCGTCCGCGTCGAACTCCGACACCGACGCGAGGATCGGCACGTTCGTCCGCACGAGGCCCGTCAATGAAGACCGCTCCGCATAGCGCGATTCGTCGGAGCCGAAGTAGGCTTTCTGGAATTCGTTGCGGTCCGCGCGATCGAGGTCGTAGAGCCCGGACGTCAACAGCGCGCCCGCGAGGCGCGCGCCGGCTGACCCCTGAAAGCGCGGGAACGCGAGGTAGGTCGCGACGTGCACGGCGCCGGCCGACTGGCCCATCGCGAAGATCTTGCCGGGATCGCCGCCGTGCGCGGCCACGTGCTCGGCGAGCCATTCGACGGCCCGGCCGACGTCCTCCGCACCGGCGGGCCACGCGTGCTTCGGCGCGAGGCGATACGTCATCGTCGCGCCGATGAAGCCGCGCGCGGCCGCCCATCGCCCGATGTTGTCGTAGAACGGCAGCCCCGGAATGCACTTGTCGCCCCGCACGAACCCGCCGCCGTGCACGAACAGCAAGGCTGGCCGTCCCCCGCCCGCGGTGCGCTCGCCGCCGCCGTTCGCACGCGCCCCGCGCTCGGCGGCGGCCGGGAGCCAGAGGTCCAGCCGATTCCGCTCGTCGGGTCCGTAGCGGAGGTCTCGCGTGACACGGCTCCCGGCGGTGCCGCCGCCGTCCTCGCCGTTCCCGGCGCGCGCATGCAGCTCCGCGAACAAGCGGTGCGTTCCCTCGATGAGCTCGGGCGTGAGCTCGCGGCCCAGCGCCCGGATTCTTTCTCGTACCTCGGGTCTCATTCGTGGCCTCCCCGGGATCATTCGATCCGCGCCGCGCGGCCCCCGCGGCGCGGCCTCGCGCCGCCCCGCCCGCGGCGCCCGTCCCCGGCGGCAGTCTCCTCGCGGCTCGGCGTGCCGAGCGCCGCGACGCAGCGGCGCAGGTAATCCTGAAGCCGCTCGATCTCGGCCTCCTCGAGCGCGGACAGCATGCGCGAGAAGACGCCTTCCGCGACCGCGTGGGCGCGACGGAACTGTGCGCTGCCTTCGGCGGTCAGAAACCAGCTGTCTGCGCGCAGGCTATCGGGATGCGGACGGCGCTCGATGAGGCCTTCGGCCTCGAGCCTGCGCAGCACGGGATTCATCGTCTGCGGGGAGACCATGGCGCGGCGCGCGAGCTGCGCGCCGGTGCTGCCGGGCTCGAAGTGGAGGCCGAACAGCGTCGCCATATGCGCGAAGGAAAGATCGAGATTGTTCCGCCGAAGCGCCTCGTCGACCGCTTGCCGGAGGCTGTGATGCAGCGATTTGAACAAAAAACCGATAGCCTGTTCGGCCCGGTTCGAAGGCGGCGCCTCCCGATCCGTGGGCTCCGGTATGTCGAGGCGCTCAAGGTTTCTTGTCATGGGCGTGTTGCGAGATATCAGCTTCCTGATATCATATCAGCAAGCTGATGGTTAGCAAGGTAGGCTGCACCCGGCGCGGCCCCCCGCTCAAGAAGCAGCTCGGCCCGGCCGTAATAAAGCGGTCCGGGCTCCCGTATAAGGAAAGTCGGCGGTGAAGGAGCATCTCGTGTGGGGTTCTAAGCTCAAGCGTAGCGCGGCGGCCGCCGCGGCCGCCGCGGGCGCCGTCGTGGCCGTCGCCGTGGCGGCGGTCTTGCTGCTCGGCAACGCGCCATCGGCGGATACGAAGCAATCCGCGGCGGCGGGGCAGCGCGCCGGCGCGAATAGCCGGGCCGCGGCCCTGACGGTCACGACGGTCGAGGTCGCGCCGGTCGATCTCGCGCGCACGATCACCGTCGACGGCTCCATCTTTCCTTGGCAGGAGGTCATCATCGCGCCCGAGGTCGGCGGCTATCGCGTGGCCGAGGTCAACGTCGACGTCGGCGACACCGTCAAGAAAGGGCAGGAGCTCGTCCGCCTCTCGTCGGGCCTGCTCGAGGCCGAGGTCGCCTCCAAGGAAGCCATTCTGAAGCAGCGCGAGGCCGAGCTCGTGAACGCGCAAGCTTCGCTGAAGCGCGGGCGCTCGCTGACCGCGACGGCGGCGCTGTCCGCGGCCGATCTCGATCAGATCGAAAGCCAGGCGAAGGCCGCCGAGGGCGCGCTCGAATCGGCGAAGGCCGATCTCGAGACGTCGCGTCTCCGGCTTCGGTTCACGCACGTGACCGCGCCCGACAGCGGCATCATCACGGCGCGCACCGTCACCGTCGGGCAAGTCGCGCAGGCCGGCGCGGAGATGATGCGCCTGCTCAGGCAAAGCCGCGTCGAGTGGCGCGGCGAGGTGCCCGAGGCGCGGCTCGGCGAGCTCTCGGCCGGGCAGCGCGTCACGGTCACCACGGCCGACCGCACGACGTTCGAAGGCAAGATCCGCGTCGTCGCGCCGACCGTCGCCGATCAGAGCCGCACGGGGCTCGTCTACGTCGACCTCGAGTCGGACGCTCGGCTTCGGCCCGGCATGTTCGCGCGGGGCGAGATCGAGATCGGCCGAGGACCGGCGCTCACGCTGCCGCTCGAGAGCGTCGTGAGCTCGGACGGCTACAGCTACGCGTTCGTGCTCAAGCGCGACCACACGGTCGAGCGCCGCAAGATCCAGACGGGCGCGATTCTCGGCGCGACGATCGAGGTGAAGGACGGGCTCGTCCCGGGCGACGTCGTCGTCGCGAAGGGCGCGGGCTTCCTCAAGGACGGCGACCTCGTGAACGTCGCGGAAGACGCCGCGCAAGAGACTCGCTCGACCGTGCCGCCGTCGTCCGCGGACCTCAAGGCCGCGGCGGGAGGCGGCGCGTGAGCTTCGTCACCGCATCCGCCGCGCTTGGCACGAGTCGCGGCGACCGCGCTCCCGCGGAGGCCCGCCGATGAACTTCGTCACCTGGTCGATCCGGAACCCGGTTCCGGTCATCGTGCTGTTCATCGGCCTCACGATCGCGGGGCTCTTCAGCTTTCCGAAGCTCGGCGTCCAGGACCGGCCCGACATCGAGTTCCCGGCCGTCGTCGTGACCGTGACCTATCCCGGCGTCGCGCCGACGCAGATGGAGTCCGAGATCACGCGCAAGGTCGAGGACGCCGTCGCGACGATCTCCGGCATCGAGCAGATGACGTCGACCGTCGACGAGGGCGCGTCGACGACGAGCATCGAGTTTCGCTTCGGCACCGACCTTTCCGCCGCGCTCGATGACGTGCGCGACGCGATGACGCGCATCCGCGGCGACCTGCCGCAGGACGCGAACGAGCCCATCGTCTCGCGCGTGACGACCGCGGGCGGCGCGCTCGTGACGTGGACCGTCGCCTCGGACAGCATGAGCGACACCGAGCTCTCGTGGTTCGTCGACCTCGTCGTCTCGCGCGAGCTCTCGTCCGTGCCCGGCATCGGCCGCGTCTCGCGCGTCGGCGGCGTCGATCGCGAGATCCGCGTCGACCTCGATCCCGATCGCATGGCCGCGCTCGGCGCAAACGCGAGCGACGTCTCGCGCCAGCTCAGGCGCATCCAGGCCGAGTACCCGGGCGGCGAGGCCCGCGTCGGCGGCCTCGAGCAGACCGTGCGCACGACGGGCACGATCGACTCCGTGCGCGAGCTCGCGGAGCTCCCGGTCGTGCTCAGCGACGGGCGCAGCGTCCGGCTCGACACGATCGCGGACGTGCGCGACCAGGCCGCCGAGCAGCGCGCGATCGCGCTTTTGAACGGCAAGCCCGTCGTCGGCTTCCAGATCGTGCGCAGCTGGGGCGCGAGCGCGCTCGACGTCGCGAAAGAGGCGCGCAAGAAGGTCGAGGAGCTTCAGAAGGCGTATCCGAACATCCAGTTCGCCGAGGCGAGCTCGACGGTCGGCTACATCCAGACGTCCTACGACTCCTCCATGGAGATGCTCGTCGAGGGCGCGTTCCTCGCCGTCGTCGTCGTGTGGCTGTTCCTGCGCGACTGGCGCGCGACGTTGATCTCGGCCGTCGCGCTGCCGCTCTCGATCATCCCGACGTTCTGGGCCGTCTACATGCTCGGCTTCTCGCTGAACATCCTGACGATGCTGGCCCTGACGCTCGTCGTCGGCATCCTCGTCGACGACGCGATCGTCGAGGTCGAGAACATCGTCCGGCATCTACGCCAAGGCAAGAATCCCAAGCAGGCCGCGATGGACGCGGCCATCGAGATCGGCCTCGCCGTCGTCGCGACCTCGCTGACGATCTGCGCCGTGTTCATCCCGGTCGCGTTCATGAGCGGCATCGCCGGTCAGTTCTTTGCGCCGTTCGGCTTCACGGTCACGGTCGCCGTGCTCTTCTCGCTGCTGGTCGCGCGGACGCTCACGCCGATGATGGCCGCGTACTTCCTGAAGCCGCACGCCGAGCCCGCCAAGGAGCCGCGGCTCCTCACGTGGTACCTCGGGCGCGCGCGCTGGTGCCTCGCTCATCGCTGGATCACGCTCGGCGTCGCGACCGTCGTCATCTTCGGCATGCTCGGGCTGTTTCCGCTGCTGCCGAAGGCCTTCTCGCCGGCCGGCGACAACGGCTTCACGCGGCTCAACGTCGAGCTCCCGCCGGGAGCGGGACTCGAGGATACGCTCGACGTCGTGAGGCAGGTTCGCGCGCGCCTCGTCGATCTGCCCGAGGTCGGCAGCATCTTCACGACGATCGGCACGCAGGGCGGCGGCAACGGCTTTAGCGGCGGATCGGCCGGCACCGTGCGCAAGGGCACGATGACGATCCAGATCAACAACGTCGACGGCACGCGCGGCGCGCAGCAGGCGTTCGAGCGCAAGGCGACCGCGCTGCTCGCCGACATCCCCGGCGCGCGGCTCCAGTTCCAGGGCAGCGGCGGCGATCAGATCGAGATCACGCTCGCGGGCGACGACTCCGAGCGCCTCGCGCTCGCGTCCCAGGAAGTCGAGAAAGTCATGCGCGCGATGCCGGGCCTCGCGAGCGTCACGACGAGCGCGGCGCTCCAGAAGCCCGAGATCGTAATTCGGCCGCGCCCGGACCGCGCGGCCGAGGCCGGCGTCACGACCGAGACGCTCGGCCTCGTCACGCGCATCGCGACGAGCGGCGACATCGAAAACGGCCTCGCGAAGTTCAATCTCGACAACCGGCAGATCCCGATCCGCGTGCGCCTCAACGACGCGTCGCGCGCGGACCTCGAGCGGCTCCGCACGCTGCCCGTGCCCGCGCGCGGCGGCGCCATCGTGCCGCTCATGAACGTCGCCGACGTGACGCTCGGCGCCGGACCCGCGCAGATCACGCGCATCGACCGGAGCCGCAACATCACGATCACGGCGCGTCTCGAAGGCGTCGCGCTCGGCGACGCGCTCGAGAAGATCGAGGCGACGCCCGTCATGCAGAACTTGCCGGACGGCGTGCGCGACGTGCCGACGGGCGACGCGCGCTGGATCGTCGAGATCTTCGGCCAGTTCGGCACGGCCATGGCCATCGGCGTGCTTTCGATCTATGCCGTGCTCGTCATGCTGTTCCACAAGTTCATCCAGCCGATCACGATCCTGAGCGCGTTGCCGCCCTCGGTCGCGGGCGCGTTCGCGGCGCTTTATTTGACCGGCAACGGACTCGCCATCAACTCGCTGATCGGCGTGCTCATGCTGCTCGGCATCGTGTCGAAGAACTCGATCCTCATCGTCGAGTACGCGATCATGGCGCAGCGCGAGCGCGGCCTCTCGCGCTTCGAGGCGCTCATCGACTCGTGCTCGAAGCGCGCGCGCCCGATCGTCATGACGACGATCGCGATGGGCGCAGGCATGATGCCGGTCGCGCTCGGGCTCGCCGGCGATCCGAGCTTCCGCGCGCCGATGGGCATCGCGGTCGTCGGCGGCATTCTCGTGTCGACCGTCATGAGCCTTTTCATAGTGCCGGCCATGTTCACGGTCGTCGACGACTTTCAGACGTGGGTCAGGCGGCTGTTCCGCGGGCACGCGGAGGAGGCCGCCGCCGAGCCGGAAGGGACGGGCCGCCAAGGGCCGGGCGGAGCGGCAGCCGCCGGCGAGGCCGAGGGGGAGCCGGCGGCGGTCGCGTGATCGCCGGCGTTCCGCGCTCCGAGGTCGGCGCACGCGCCTTGTGCGTGGCCCCGCGCGCGACGAGGGCGTGCTCGCAATCGGACCCGCAAATCAGCTAGGGGTGCTCGCAAGCCGCTTCGGCCGCTTTGTCGGCGGCGGCTAGGACGCAATCCAGGGTCTCCGACGTTTCTCGCAATCGTGCGTTCAGGCCTGCCTCGGTGCCCGTGCTTCTGCCCTCGAGGGCAACCTGGAGGGAGGGATACATCGCCGCATGCTCGATCGTCACGGGCAACGCCGGCATGAGGTATCTCGGCGCCTCACCTTCCTCCGGCTCGAGAATCAGGGAATAGGCATCGTCGGAAGTCAGGAATGCAATGAAGTCCTTCGCTGCTTGAAGCTTCGCGGCGGACACATGGTTGTCGATGGCCAGGCCGTCGACCCAGCCTAACCCGTGCTCCGACGCGTTCCCTGCAACCGGAAGTGCGCGAACCGCGATATCGCTCTCGGAGAGACACGAGTCTAGGCGGCAGTCCTCGAGCGCTTCCTGCAATCCGTAATGCAGGCTCTCCGAATAGCCGACATAGGCGCCGACCTCTCCGCGAACGAAAGCACGCGAATAGTAGCCGGTACGATCGTGAAGATCGCGGCTGCGGCAAGTGCCCGGGAGACACGCCTCTAGAATCTTGCGCATTTCCGCGACGACCTCGTCGTCGAGGCCGTGCGACTTCAAAACGCGCTTCTCGGCTTCTTCCAGACCGAGCTTGTTCGAAAGCAGCGTGAGATACCACTCTCCCAAGGTCGAGTGTCCCTCGAAATCGACGGCGAGGTGGCGCCCGTGCTCGAGGAAGGCGGCAATCAGCTCGTCCCAACTCTTCGCCTGCCCGATCCAGCCGTCCGCCTTTCTATAAAAGAGAAGGTTTCCGCACAGCCAGTGCGGTACGGCATACGTCTTGCCGTTTCGGGTGACTGCCGCAATCGAGTCCGCGAAATAGTCGTTCCGCGGCAAATCGAGGGCCTGTACCTTGCCGGCTGCAATCATGTCCGTGAGCAGGATGGTATCGACCTCGTAGACGTCGGCCTCCGTGTCCAGGAGGGCGCCGGAATAGTAGTCGTCGTTGAAATGCTGCGTGTCGACAAGCTCGACGTTTATCCCGGGATGCTTGCCCTCGAACGCGCCCTCCAACTCCGCGAACAAGTCGCGGGGCATCGGCACCGATGGATAGAGCGCTACCTTCAACGTGATCGGTTCCGCCGCCGCGGCCGCGGCCGGATGGACGATTGCCAAGAGGACGATCGCCGAGCGGACGGTCGCCGAGAAGGCGAAGAGGCCGCAAATGCTCGCGAAACGACTCATGTGCCGGCTCCCTAACAATTCCAGCACGCGAGACTATTCGCGGTCGTGGCCGTGCGCAAGCGCGGTTTCGCCTGCTCGCCAGTGTCCGGCGCGGCACGGCCTGCATCCGCGTTTTGGCCCCGCGTTTCCCGGCGGCCGTCGTTCCACTGCAGTGCGACTTCCGCCTGAATGCTCCCGCCTCGAATCGGGGCCGCCGTCGTGACTGATACGAGCTTGTGTTGCTCGGCCTATCGGAATGAAATGGCTGTCGAGCCGTTTGCAAGGAGCGGCGCACGTGGATAGGCCGAATACGCAGAGCCCCGTACCCTGTCTGGTCACGCCGCCGCCCGGACCGAAGGCGAGGGCGCTGATCGAGAGCGACGAGCGTTACACGTCGCCGTCGTATACGCGCGTGTACCCGCTCGCCGTCGAGCGCGCGCAGGGCGCCGTCGTGGAGGACGTCGACGGCAACCGGTTTCTAGACTTCACGGCGGGCATCGCCGTCTGCTCGACGGGGCACTGTCATCCGCAGGTCGTCGAGGCGATCCAGCGCCAAGCCGCGAAGCTGCTGCACATGTCCGGCACGGACTTCTACTACGCGCCGCAGCGCGACCTCGCCAAGAAGCTCGCGGAGATTGCGCCGGGCGACGTGCCGAAACGCGTGTTCTTCACGAACTCGGGCGCCGAGGCCATCGAGGCGGCCTTCAAGCTCGCGCGCTTTCACACCGGCCGCAAGCACATGATCGCGTTCTTCGGCGCGTTCCACGGCCGAACCATGGGCGCGCTCGCGCTGACCGGCAGCAAGGCGACGCAGCGCGCCGGCTTCGCGCCGCTGATTCCCGAGGTCACGCACGTCGAGTTCCCGAATCCGCTGCGCGGACCGACGGTCGACGAGTGCATGCAGCAGATCGAGCGCGACGTGTTCGGCCGCACCGTGCCGCCCGAGGAGGTCGCGGCGTTCGTCGTCGAGCCGATCCAGGGCGAGGGCGGCTACATCGTTCCGCCGCCGGATTTTCATCCGCGTCTCAAGGCGCTCGCGGAGCGCCACGGGATCTGCTACGTCGTGGACGAGGTCCAAAGCGGCATGGGCCGCACGGGACGCATGTTCGCGATCGAGCACACGGGCGTCGTGCCCGACATCGTTTGCCTCGCCAAGGGCATCGCCTCGGGCATGCCGCTTGGCGCGATGATCGCGCGCGCCGACATCATGGATTGGCCGCCGGGCTCGCACGGCAGCACGTTCGGCGGCAATCCCGTCTCGTGCGCGGCCGCGCTCGCGACAATCGATCTGCTCGAGCGCGGGCTCATCGAGAACGCGCGGCGGACGGGCGACTACCTGCGCGCGCGCCTCACGGCGCTCGCCGCGGGGCGGGACACGATCGCCGAGGTGCGCGGCGTCGGCCTGATGATCGGCGTCGAGCTCGTGGCCGATCGGCGCACGATGCGTCCGGCGCCGGACGAGCGTAACCGCGTCGTTCGCGCCTGTTTCGAGCGGGGGCTGCTGCTGCTCGGCGCCGGCGAGAGCACGGTCCGGTTCTGCCCGCCGCTGATCGTCACCGAACGCGACGTCGAAATCGCGGTCGACATCTTCGAGGCCGCGCTCACGGCCGGCTAGCGCCTCGAGCCGCTCGTCGGAGCGCCGGCTGCGGCCTGCGCAGAGGCGCGGAGCGCGGCGAGCGGCGAAGCGGCGGGCGAATCAGCGCGGCGCCGCCTCCGCGAAGGCCGCCCAAGGAGGCAACGTCATGTACGAGGAAGCGCTGACCCGGCTCGGAATCCGAATCGACGACGTCAACGACGGCGTCGCGGCGTGCGAAGGCGCCGCGGCCGGCGGCGGCATCGAAGGCGCCGAGGTCGCCGCGGCGCCCGGCCCCGTCATCGAGTCCATCAACCCCTCGACCGGCGAGCCGATCGCGCGCGTGCGCGCGGCCGCCCGCGCCGACTACGACCGCGTCGTCGCGCGCGCCTCCGAAGCGTTTTGCGCCTGGCGCGTCGTGCCTCCGCCCGAGCGCGGCGAGGCCGTTCGGCGCCTCGGCGTCGCGCTGCGCGAGCACAAGAGTGACCTCGCGCGCCTCGTGACGCTCGAGGTCGGCAAGATCGGCTCCGAAGCGGCCGGCGAAGTCCAGGAGATGATCGACATGTGCGACTTCGCGACGGGCCTGTCGCGCCAGCTGTACGGCGTCACGATCGCGAGCGAGCGGCGGCAGCACCGGCTGTTCGAGCAGTGGCACCCGCTCGGGCCGATCGGCGTCGTCACGGCCTTCAACTTTCCGGTCGCGGTATGGGCTTGGAACGCCGCGCTCGCCGCGGTCTGCGGCGACACCGTCATCTGGAAGCCGTCGCCGCAGGCGCCGCTGACCGCGATCGCGGTGCAGCGAATCGCCGAGCGCGTGCTGGCCGATTGCGGCGCGCCGGCCGTCTGGAACCTCTGCGTCGCGGGCAGCGAGGCGGGGCGATGGATGGCCGAGGATCGCCGCCTGCCGCTCGTCTCGGCGACCGGAAGCTGCGCGATGGGGCGCGCTCTCGGTCCCGCGGTCGCCGCGCGGCTCGGCCGGTCGCTGCTCGAGCTCGGCGGCAACAACGGCCTCATCGTCACGGAATCGGCCGATCTCGATCTCGCCCTCGAGGCCGTGGTGTTCGCGGCGGCCGGCACGGCCGGACAGCGCTGCACGACGCTGCGCCGGCTCATCGTGCACGAGTCGGTGGCCGAGGCGTTCACGGGGCGGCTCATCGATGCGTACCGGCGACTGCGCATCGGTCCGCCGTGGGAAGACGGCGTGCTCGTCGGCCCGTTGATCAACGCCGAGGCGCGGAAGGCGATGCTGCGCGCGCTCGAGGCCGCGGTCGAGCAGGGCGGCGAGATTCTCTGCGGCGGCCGGGCGCTCGACGGGCCCGGATATTTCGTCGAGCCGGCCATCGTTCGCGCACCTCACGCACTGCCCATCGTCGCGACCGAGACGTTCGCGCCGATTCTCTATGTCATGCGGTATCGCGATCTCGAGGAAGCGATCGCGCTGCACAACTCGGTGGAGCAGGGCTTGTCGTCCGCGATCTTCACGGAGCGGCTGCGCGACGCCGAGCGTTTTCTCTCGCCGGAGGGCAGCGACTGCGGCATCGCCAACGTCAACGTGGGCACCTCCGGCGCCGAGATCGGCGGCGCTTTCGGAGGCGAAAAGGATACGGGCGGCGGCCGCGAGGCCGGCAGCGACGCGTGGAAGTCGTACATGCGCCGGCAGACGTGCACGGTCAACTACGGCACGCGGTTGCCCCTCGCTCAAGGTGTGCGCTTCGACGTCGCGTCGCGCTCGTGAGGCGGCGCGACCGGCCGCAGCCGCGTCGGCGAAAGGCACTCGATAGGGGCGCGCCGCCTTGAACTCGCCGATGGCTGGGCGCTACGCTCGGCAGGGAGTCTACAGCCCGAGAGCCCTCGTGCTTCGAGCCCGGTTGTTGACCGCGAACGGCATGCTTGCTCGAAGGTTCGAAGCTGCTCGAGACGCCGATCCGATCTGGGGTGAATGTGTGGAGATCGTAGAAGCACTTCGCAGCGTGCTCGCGTCGCAGCTGCACATTCGTCAGGCGATCCTGTTCGGCTCCAGCGCGTCTGGCCGACAGACATACGAGAGCGACATCGATCTGGCAGTCGACGCGGGACGGCCGTTGACCGCCGAGGAGAAACTCGCGTTGATCTCGGATCTCGGGGGTGCGCTCGGACGGCCCGTCGACCTCATCGATCTACATGCCGCGGGCGAGCCGCTGTTAGGTCAAATCCTTCGGAGGGGGCAGCGCGTTCTAGGCTCGGACTCGGACTACGCGGGGCTGATTCGCCGCCACGTGTTCGATCAGGCAGACTTCGCTCCGTACCGTGCCAGAATTCTCGCCGAAAGGAGAGACGCGTGGATCGGCCGCTAGTCGAGGAAAAGCTCGAATCGCTGCGGCGGTGCGTCCAACGCGTCTCCGACAAATGCCCGGCCGATGTGAAGGTCTTGCAGAGCGATCCCGACCTGCAAGATATCGTGTCCGTGAATCTCACGCGTGCCGTGCAGCTCAGCGTGGATATCGCCTCGCATGTAATCGCGAACCTGAACGTAGCTGCGCCGGATACCATGGGCGAGACGTTCGACGCCCTCGCAGGCGAAAAGGTGATCCCAGAGGATCTTGCAGAGCGGTTGAAGAAGGCGGTCGGCTTCAGGAACGTCGCGGTGCACAGCTACAGAAAAATCGACTGGTCGATCGTGCACCGAATCGCACGCGAACGCCTCGGAGATTTCGAGCAGTTCGCGCGTGCAGTCGCTGATAGGCTGAAGCTTTGATCGTCTGAATCTCGCTCGGCGAAATCTTGAGCAAATCCCGCGAGGGCGCCCGCCCCTGGTGCTACCCGTCCTCGGCGCTAAGAATACGGCTCGTCCAGCGCTCGCAGCACGGGCGCGTCGCGGCCGTAGACGTCGCGAAAGAAGTGCAGCTCGCGGCGAACATCCGCCGAGGCGGTCCAATAGAGCACGAGGACGGAGATCGGCTTCGGCAGCGCGATCGTCCTCGTCGTGCCGGGGGCCATCGCGGCTTCGAGCGCGGCGCGGCTCCAGTGCTCGGGGTCGTCGAGCACGAGCTCGGCAAGGCGCAGCGGATCCTGGACGCGGATGCAGCCGTGGCTGAACGTCCGCTGCTCGCGCTCGAACAGCTCGCGCGCCGGCGTGTCGTGCAGATAGACGTTGTAGCGATTCGGGAAGACGAGCTTGACGTTGCCGAGCGGGTTGGACGGCCCCGGCTGCTGCCGGAATACATAAGGGAAGTTGCTCGCGTTGTAGCGAGCGTAGTCGATCGCCCCGGCATCGACGGGATTGCCGGCGCGATCCAGCACCCGAAAGTGCTCGCGGTCGAGGTAGCCGGGGTCGCGGCGCACGTGCGCGAGGATCTCGCCGACGATCCCGGGCGGCACGGTCCACGTCGGGTTCAGATCGATGTAGCGCATCGGCGCCGAGAAGACCGGCGTTTGGCGATAGGGCAGGCCGACGACGGCGCGGGTCTCGAAGACGACGTTGCCGCCGCGGACGTAATAAACCTTGGCGCCCGCGATGTTGACGACCACGAACGTGTCGGCGAGGTCATGGGCGACCCATCGCGCACGCTCGAGATTGACCCGCACCTGCTGGATCCGCGCCTCGGCGGGGACATTGAGCTCCGCGAGCGTCGCGGCGCCGACCACGCCGTCCTCGTTCAGCGAGTGCCGGCGCTGGAACGACTTGACGGCGGCCTCGAGGACGGAGTCGAAGGTCAAAGACGGGAGATCCTCGACCGCGAATGGCGCGGACTCCGAAGGCAGGACGCCGACGTCGTCGGCGAGCCGGCGCCGCAGCAGGGGCACGCGCGGATCCTCGTCGCCGATGCGCAGCGTCCGCCCCGCGGGGATCGCCGGCCAGCCGCCTTCCGCGCGGACCTTCTCGAGGCCCGCGAGCGCCGCGACGAGGCCGCTATAGACGAAGTGCGACGGGCGGAGCGCCATGACGCGGTCGTACAGCAATCCCGACTCGAGCATGTCGAGCACAGTGGCGGCGACGTCGGTGCCGGCACCGAGCGGCGGGGTGGCGGCGACGTCGGTTCCCGCACCGAGCGGCGGGGTGGCGGCGACCTCGGTGCCGGCGCCGAGCGGCCGCGTGAGATCGCGGTTCACGGATAGCGTCGCCTCGTCCACCTTGCCGTAGCGCAGGTGCTCCGCGATGCGCAGCAGCGCGTCGGTCCGCAGCAGGTCGAGCTCGGCGTCGCTCGACGCCGACTTGGGTCCGGCCTCGAGGGACGCGATGCCGCGGGCGTGGTAGTCGTTCGGATCGAGGCCGTCGGCCGCGATGTCGCGCAGCGCGCGGTCGAGACCGGCCGCGGCCGACTCCCGACCGGACGCGCCCGCGCCGGCCCAGAGCGGCGCGAACGCGCGCGCCTCGTAGAGCTCCAACAGCGGGCGCGAGGCGAGAATCGTCTCACCGCCGATCGTCAGGGTGGCCGTGACCCGGAGCTGCTCGACCCGCCGCTTGAGCTCGCCCGCGACGTCGCTCAGCGCGCGGGCCGGGACGGCAACGTCGCTCAGCGTTCGGATCGCGGCGGCAGCGTCGCTCGACGTTCGGGCCGGGACGGCAACGTCGCCTTGCGTTCCCGCCGCGGCGCCGACCTCGCCCTGAGCTCGCGCGGCCGGCGGCCCCAGCGCGAGCGCGAACAGCACGATAAAGGCGATTCGAAAGCACAACATGATCGATGCGCGCGCCGGCATGCGCGTCCTCTGCTTCTATCTCTTAAGCCGGATGCCGCGCGCGAATGCGCCTCAAATCCGCCGAGATGAACATCCCGACGTCGTAGTTATCACGTGAGAATGCCGGAGGCGGTTGCCTCCGACTCGTGTCGAGTCGATTCCATGCTGCGTTCCCCCCCGTGTACCCAGCGATGCGTTTTCCCGCATCTTAGCCGAAGGCCGGTTACACTCAATGCTATCGAGCCCGGGGGGGATGCCGATGTCCGACGCAACGGCACTGCGAAGCAAGCGGTGGGGGTCGAGCTCGCTCCGCGTCCTCGCCGCATGCGTGCTCTCGATGACCGCAAGCGCGGCTTTCGGCCAGTCCGGCAAGCGTGGCATCGAGGCCGTATCGCCGGGGGCGAGCGCTTCGCGCCTGGACACCGTCGTCGTGACCGCGTCCCGAACGGAGACGCAGCTCGCGAGCGCGCCGGCCGCGACGACCGTGATCACGGCCGCGGACGTCGCGGACTCCGCGGCCGACGACTACGGCGATCTGCTGCGCACCGTCCCCGGTCTCAACGTGGCGCAGACCAGCGCTCGCGACATCAACGTCACGGCCCGCGGCGCGACGTCGACGCTCGCGAACTCGCAGCTCGCGCTCGTCGACGGCCGCTCGCTCTACCTCGACTTCTTCGGCTTCGTCGCCTGGGATCTCTTGCCCGTGCAGCCGCAGGAGATCGAGCGCATCGAGGTGGTTCGCGGCCCGGGCAGCGCGGTATGGGGCGCGAACGCGATGAGCGGCGTCGTCAACGTCATCACCAAGCGCCCGCGCGACCTTTTGGGGACGACGGCCGTGCTCGGCACGAACACGGCGAGCGTGCTGCACGCGGGCGCCTCCGAGAACCTCGCGTACAAGGTCTCCGCGGGGTACTTCCGAGAGTCGGCCTATCCGCGCCCGACGGGTGTGATTCCGGGCTCGAGCCCGCCGCAGCTCTATCCCGACTTCCGGAACCGCGATACCCGCCAGGCCCGCGCGAATTTCGAGGTCGATTGGGATCTCGATCGAAGCGGGACGCTGTCGGTCGGCGCCGGCTACGCCGACACGGGCGGAATCCTTCACAGCGGCATCGGTCCGTTCGACGTGCGGAACGGCTCCTCGCTGTCCTATGTCGATGCGACCTGGCGCAGCGGCGCTTGGCGCATCGCTCTGGCGGGCACCTTCCTCGACGGCGATGCCCTGAACCTGCTCACGCGCCGCGGCGACGGGTCGCCGCTCTCGTTCGAGTTCGTCACGGACACCTACGATCTCGACGTCTCGAATACCTCGACGCTCGGCGCTCGCAACACGCTGACCTACGGCGTGAGCCGCCGCAGCGACGACTTCACGCTCGAGATCGCGCCGGGCGCATCGGGCCGGCGTCAGTGGAGCGCCTTCGTTCAGGACGAGCTCGAGCTCGGCGCACGTTTCCGGTGGTATATCGGCACTCGCTACTACGAGGACGACGCGCTCGCGGGCGCGGCGCTTGCGCCGCGCACGACGCTCGTGTTCTCGCCGTCCCGAAAGCACTCCTTCCGCGTTTCCTACAACGAGGCGTTTCGGACGCCTTCGGCGATCAACGAGCATCTCGACGTGACGGTCCTTCAGGCCGCGGGTCCGCTCGCGATTCCTGCGGCGGCCGTCGGTAACCCGGCGCTCGAGGAGGAGCGTCTCAAAGCGTACGAGATCGGCTACTCGGGCAGGCTCCTCGACCGGCTAGCGCTGACCCTCGATGTTTATCGGAACGAGATTTCCGATTCGATCGACTTCTTCGTCGCCGGCACGTATGGGCCCCTAAACCTGCCCGCCCCGGGGCCGGGGCTGCCGGCGGCCGTGATTCCGTGCTTCGCCTTCGCCCCTGGCACCGGTCCCGCGGCATGCCCGTTCGCCGGGCTCGCGGGCGCCGTGCCGTCCGACTACAGCTACCGGAACGTGGGCGGACTCGTCTATCACGGCGTCGAGCTCGGGCTCTCGGGCGGCGCGCGCGCATGGACCTGGTTCTTCAACGCCTCGAGACAACCGGCCCCGGCCATCAAGGGCGGCATCGACTCCGCGGACATCAACATCCCTCCGGAGTGGCGCGCGAATCTAGGCGTCGCGCGGGACGTCGGCCGCCGCTTTTGGAACGCGTCCTTGAGCTACCAAGACAAGGCGTACTGGGCCGACGTTCTGTTCGCCCGTGCGCCGACGGACGCGTTCACGCAGCTCAACGCGGCCGCAGGATGGCGTTTCATGGACCGGCGCCTCGCGCTCAAGATCTCGGCGCAGAACCTGACCGACGCGCGCGTGCAGCAGCATATCTTCGGCGACATCATCGAGCGGCGCTTCGAGGCGCAAGTCAGCTACGAGTTTCGGCCTCGCAATTAGGGTCGGCACCCTATACGCCCCCCTCCCTCGACGGCCTAGCATGGCGACAACCGTTCCTCGGCCCGTACGAAATGTTCAACGTTCTCATCGCCGACTCCCATCCCATCGCGCGCACGGGCCTGCAGATCGTCGTCGAGCGCGTCGCGGAGCTGCTCCGCGACGAATGCGTCATCGCCTTCAGCGACGACGCCTTCAGTACCTTTCGAAAGGCGAAGCGCCTACAGCCGGATCTGATCCTGCTCAGCACGACTCTGCCGCTCACGGGCGGGCCGCAGACCGTGTCCGCGCTCCGCGCCTATGCGCCGCGCACCAAAGTGCTGGTCCTCAGCGACGACGAAGACAGCGGCGATCTCAGCGCGCTGCTCGAGGCGGGGGCGCACGGCGTGCTGAGCAAGGGCGAGAGCACGCGGGCGCTCGAGGAGCGCATCGGCGCGCTGCTGACTCGCTAGCCGAGATGGCTCAGCCTAACGCACTCGCGGCGGGCGCGGATTCCCGCCTTTCCGACGGCAGGTCGACGAAGAACGCCGTGCCGCGGCCGGGCTTAGAACGGCAGCGAAAGGCGTAGCCGTGCTGCTCCGCAAGCGCGCTCGCGATGCCAAGCCCGAGGCCCTCGCCCACGGTGTCGCGCGCCGTCGAGCCTCTGACGCGGGGCTCGAGGACGCGGTCGAGCTCCTCGAGCGGAATGCCGGGACCGGTATCGGCTACGACGACCGTGATATGCGCCGCGCGCCTCCGGCAGCCGACGAGAATCTTGCCCCTGCGCGTGTACTTGATGGCGTTCGCGACGAGATTGCTGACGATGCGCATCGCGGCCATCGCGTCGCCGCGGACGCGGCCGCCGGCGCCTCGACACCGAAACGCCAAGCCCTTGGCTTCCGCCTCCTCGCGGAACATGAGGTCGACGTTCTGCAACAGGGATTCCACGTCGAACACGTTCGTCGTCGGCAGGGCCGCCGACTTCGCGATTCCGCGGCCCGACTCGCCATCCTCGGCGTTCCCGCCGTTCTCGCCGAGCCGCGCTTCCTCGCTGTACTCCTTGGTGAGCCGATCGAGATAGTCGATGCTCTGCTTGAAGCCCGCGGCCATGAGCCCGAAATCGCCCGAGCCCGCCAGCCGGTCGAGCGTGAGGCGCAGCGAGGTCAGCGGCTGTCGGATGTCGTGACTCGCCATGGCGAGTTGCCGGCTCTTGGTCTGTGCGACGATCAGCGCCTCGAGGCGCTCTCGCTCCGCGTCATGCAGCCTCTCCGCGATCTCCTGTTGCTTCTGCAGCGCCTCGACCTCTCGGCGCTGGGCGTAGTCGCGCTCGACGCGCCAGGCGCGGGCGCGGTCCGCAAGCGCCATATAGAACATCAGCGCATCGAACATGATCGTGAGCTTCGGGATCATGTTCGCCGTCGTCCTCGGAATCAGCGCGGAGAAATTGTTGGCGAGGCTCGTTGCGAACACGCCAGAGAATACCCCTGTCCAGCCGAGGACGAAGAAGCGCATCGCGGAACGCTTGCGCAGGTACGCGAGAACCGCCGCCCCGAGACACGCCGCGGCCGTCAGCGAGGCGATCAGGTAGGCGAAGCCCTTGACCGCCGCCTCGCTCGCGACGAGGCCGCCGACGTTCGTGACCGCGGCGACGACGATCAGCGCAAGCATGAGCTTGTCGTACGCGGGCGCGACTCGCCGAGTCTCGACGAAGCTGCGGCCGAACATCAAGGCGGTGATGCTCATCACGCAGCCGAAGGGCACGGCGGCGTAGGAATTCCAAACGGGATGGCCGGGCCAAAGGTACTCGAACGTCAAGCCATCCATGTGAAGAATGTAGGCGAGCGTCGCGCCGAGATAGAGCGCATAGGTTTTTTGACTCGGCTGGCGGAACGCGAATGCTTGCAGCACCGTCAGCACGATCAAAAAAGCGACTGCGGCGTATGCGGCGAGATTGATGGCGTCTTCCCGCGCATAGCGCGCGTCGTAGCTCGCCGGCGTCTCGATCGAGAGCGGCAGCGCCGTACCGCCCTTCGAACGGTAGCCGATCAAAAGCTCGGCACGCTCGTCCGCCTCCAAGGAAAACGGCACTGCGAGGAAGCGGTGGCGAATCGGCCGCTCGCCGAACGTGCTGCGCTCCGTTTGCCTCAGCAGCACGCGCCTCGATCCCCCGTCGAGAAACGCCGTGAGCTCCGTCATGAACCGCGCATTGAAGCTCAGCACCCAGCCGGTCGCTGTCGCGCTGGCGTTGTGCAGCTCGAGACGCAGCCAGATCGTGTCGGGCGTGCTGCCGAAATCGATGTAACGCTTGCCGATCGGCGCATAGGCGCTCGCCGGCAGCGCGCGCGCCTGCGGCAGCGTGTCGGCCGGAGATCCCGGCAATTGAACGTAACGCACGATCGAGGCGAGACTCCGATCGGGCCGATCCGGATAGAGGTCTAGCGTCTGCGCGTGCAGCGAGGCGGTTGCGAGCAGGCAGAAGGCCGCATTCGCGAGCACGAGCGGCACCGCGAGGGAGGCACTGCGCTCCGACTTTGCTACGATCCCGGGAGCCGTGCGGATTTTCCGTGCGATTCGCGAGGGCGGCATCCCCATGCTGCCGGAGGAACGACGCCATCTTAGCGGAGTTTCCGAATAAGGAAAGAAACGCGATTCTCTCGACCCGACCAAGGGCGGCCTGAAGGGGGGGGCGACGAATGGAAGGTCGGTGCAGGGTCTTGATCGCCGACGATCACGCTATCGTCCGCGACGCGATACGTCAGATCCTCGCCTGCATCGACGGCGTCGAGCTCGTCGGCGAGGCCGAGGACGGCATCCGCGCGATCGCGCTGACGAAACGGCTCAAGCCCGACTTGTTGCTGCTCGACGTCGCGATGCCGCATGCCGGAGGACTCGCCGTGATCGGCGAGGTCGCGAGATGGAGCCCCAAAACGCGCGTCGCCGTGTTGACCGGGATCGATCGTTCGACCACCTGGACGCAGCTTCGCGCGAGCGGCGCCGTCGGGCTGCTGCTGAAGTCGTGCTCGCCGCAAGAGCTCGCCCGCGGTCTCGCGTTGCTCGCGGCCGGTCAGGAATACATCGCCGATCGCGCGCGCGATTCCATCGCCGCGGCGTCCGGCGGCGCGGGCCTCACGATGCGCGAGCGGCAGATTCTGAGCCTCGCCGCGCAAGGACGGACCAACGCCGAGATCGCGGCCTTTTTGCACATAAGCCCGAAGACCGCCGACAACCACCGCACGAACCTCATGCGCAAGCTCGACGTGCACTCGGCCGCCGAGCTCATTGCGTTCGCGCTGCGCGAGGGGCTGCTCGATACCTAAACCGGGACGACCTTCCCGGTTGCGGGACGGCGTCCGTCGCCTTCCGATCGACGAGCGGAACCCGGTAGCAGCGCAAACAAAGACTTGGCGCCGCGTCCGACGCTGGCACGGCGCTTGCCTTTATGCGCAAACGACAAGGCCCGTTCGCGGGCTGCATTCGGGGGGCTCGTGAATCAGCTCAAACTCGCCTTGCGTCAGCTCAGGCTGCGGCCCGGCCTTTCCTTCGTCGTCATCGTGATGCTCGCGCTCGGCATCGGCGCGACGACGGCGATGTTCTCGCTCTACTACCAGATCCTGGTCCGCCCGCTCCCCGTCCCCGAGCCCGAGCGGCTCGTGAACCTTGCGGCGCCCGGGCCGGCGAAGATCGGCGGAACGTACCGCGATCTCGGCATCGGCGACGCTGAAGCCCAATTCAGCTATGAGATGTTCCGTGAGCTCGAGGCTCGACAGACCGGATTCACGGGTCTCGCGGGCCACACCGATTTCGTCGCGAACCTGAGCTTTCGGGAGCAGCCGAGCTACAGCCGCGGCGGCGCTCTGGTGTCCGGGCGGTACTTCAGCGTGCTGAACCTGCGCCCGGCGTTAGGACGGCTCATCGCGCCGGAGGACGAGCCCCGGGTCGGCGAGTCGAAGGTCGTCGTTCTGAGCTACGACTACTGGCAGCGCCGCTTCGCCGGCGACCCGAAGGTGATCGGAGAGCTGCTCACGGTCAACGGACAAGAGCTCGAGATCATCGGCGTCGCGCCCGAAGGCTTCACGGGCACCATCCTCGGCGTACGCATGGACGTGTTCGTGCCGCTGTCGCTGCGCTGGCTCATGGTCCCGACGCTCGGCGAGTACAACCCGAGCAACCCGACCCGGTTTTTCAACTATTGGCTGTATGTCTTCGGCCGGCTCGCGCCGGGGGTCACGTTGAAGCAGGCCGATGCGCAGCTCAACAGCCTCTACAGCGGCATTCTGAACGAGGTCGAAGCGCCGCTCTTGATGGCGCGGCAAGCGCCGCCGGAGGCCGTCCGGCAGTTTCGTCAGCGGCGCATCGCGTTCTCGCCGGGCGAGCTCGGATGGGGCCCCGTGCGCGAGCGTGCGGAGCGTCCGCTCGAGCTGCTGATCGGCGTGACGGCGCTCGTGCTGTTGATCGTCTGCGTGAACATCGCGAACCTGCTGCTCGCGCGCGGCGCCGCGCGCGGCGGCGAGATGGCCATCCGCTCGTCGCTGGGGGCGGGGCGCCGCCAGCTCGTCAAGGTGCTGCTCTCCGAGTCGTTCGTGCTGATCGCGATCGGCGGCCTCGCCAGCCTGCTCGTCGCCGCGCTCATCGTCCGGTTCATCTCCGGCATGCTGCCCTCGAACCTCTCGCTCGGGCTCGCGGCCCTGAGCCCCGCGGCGATGCTGTTCGCGGCGGGCGCATCGCTCGCGACGGTGCTCGTGTTCGGCCTCCTGCCCGCCTGGCGCGTGAGCGGCGCGAATCCGGGGCAGGTACTGAACATGCAGGGGGGGCGGGCCGTCAGCGGCCGCGGCTCGGCGCGCTTTCGCGCGACGCTGACCACGGCGCAGATCGCGTTCTCGATGGTGCTGCTCGTGCTCGCGGGTTTGTTCACGCGCAGTCTCACGAACATCGGCCGCGAGGATCTCGGCATCGACGTCGACTCGCTCGTGACCTTCGGCATCACGGCGCAGCTGAGCTCGTACGATCAGGCGGAGCTCTTGGTGCTCTACGATCGCATCGAGGAGACCCTCGCCGCACAGCCTGGCGTGCGCGGCGTCGGCACCACGGCCATACCGCTCTTTTACGACTTCACATTGGGCGGGAGCTTCACGGTCGAAGGCATAGAGACCGCACCCGGCGCCGACACGTACTCCGCCGCGACGGCCGTGGGCTCCGGCTACTTCGACACGCTGGATATCCCGCTGATGTCCGGGCGCGTGTTCACGGATCGCGACGCGGCCGACAAGCCTCGCGTCGCCGTCGTGAATCAGGCCTTCGCGCGCAAGTTCAACCTCGGCGACGACGTCGTCGGCAGGCGTCTCGGCGGCGGTCAGAACGCCATCGAGATCGTCGGTCTCGTCGCGGACACGAAGCACGCCTCCGTGAAGGGCGACGTGCCGCCGCTCGTGTATTTCCCGCGCCGCCAGATGGCCGGATGGCTCCAATCGCTGTGGGTCTACGTGCGCGGCAGCATCCCTGCGGACGCGTTGAAGGCCATGATCCCGCGCGTGATGGCGGAGATCGCGCCCGACGTGCCGCTCGTCATCGTCCAGACGATGCGCGAGCGCGTGGACGAGAACGTGTACATCGACCGTCTGCTGACGACGCTGTCGACCGGGTTCGCCGCGCTCGCGACGCTGCTGGCGGGCATCGGCCTCTACGGCGTGGTGGCGTACAACGTCCAGCAGCGCACGCGCGAGCTCGGGCTTCGGCTCGCGCTCGGCGCGGAGCCGAAGCGGCTTCAGACGCTCGTCTTGAAGCAGGTCGGCGTCATGGCGTCGATCGGCTTGGGTTGCGGTCTCGCGGCGGCGCTCGTGTTGGGCGCCATCGCCCAGGCCGTGCTGTTCGGGCTGTCGGGACGCGATCCCGCCGTGATCGGCGCCGCGGCCGTCCTGCTCGCGGCCGTGGTTCTCGCGGCGAGCTGGCTGCCGGCGCGGCGAGCGTCGCGCATCGCGCCGACCGAGGCGTTGCGCTACGAGTAGCTCTCGGCCGTGACGGTCGCGACGACCGAGCGCGTCGGCGCTCCTCGGCGACGAGTGCCGCTCCTCGGCGGCGCCGTCCGCGAGCGGCGTTCGTACCGCGAATAGGGTGATCACCTCAAGTGCCGCCGACGATCCGCGCTAGCGGATATTCGCGCACCCCGGAATGACGCGCGCTCGTCGAGGCGCGCCTTCCGTGCGTTGCTCCGTTCCGAGTCTGCCGCCGTGCCGACCGCCTACCGCGCACATCGCGCATGGCGAACGCCGCGCAGCGTGCCGCGCGCAGCAGACCGGCTGCGAGCAGCAGCAGGTCGAGCGCGCCCGTTCCGCCGCCACCGCCACCATCGCCGCTCGCGCCTCCGCTTCCGCCGCCGGGCGGAGTCGGATTCGGGCCCGGCCCCGGCGGCGTCGGTTCGGGCGGCGCCGCGGCCGCGTAGGTCCACGCGCCGCTCAACGTCGCTTGCTGGTCGTCGGGGTTCACGACCGTCACGTCCACGGTGCCGATCGACGCCGCGGGCGCGAGCACCGTCATGGTCCGGCTGTCGATCGTTTGCACCTGCGTGCCCGGACGGCCGCCGAAGAGCACCGCGCTGCCCGCTTCGAAGCGGCTGCCGGTCAGGGTGACCTTCGTGAAGCCCGAGGGATCGCCGGTCGTCGGCGAGATCTCGGTGAGCTCGGGCGCGGCGCCGCTGCTCGCGACCTCGAAGGTCGCGCCGCCCGACGCCGCTTGCGGCATGTCGAGCCAACGGCCTTCGAGCGATAGGCCGAGCACGGCTCGTCCGGCCGCCGTGTCCGCGACTCGTGCGCGCACCGTGAGCGCTTGCTCGGAGTCGTACAGGAGCGCTGCGAACGTGCAGTGGAGCTCGGCGCCGCTGGTCGTGCAGACGCCGCCCGGCGCATCGACGCCCGAGAGCTCGAGGCCGTCCGCGACTTCGCCGTCGAGCTCGAGGCCGACGATGTCGCTTCCCTGCGCCGGGAGCTGCGAGAAGCGCGGATCCGCGGCGTCGAGGTCGAATGCGAGATTGCGCAGGGTCACCGCGATCTCGACGGCCGCGCCCGGGGCTTCCGCTTCGTCCGGCGCCGCCGCGTCGAGCACGAGCTCGGCGGCCGAGCCGACGGTGACCGCCGTCGCGGCGCAGGCTTGCTTCGAGGCGCCGGTCAGCGATTTCACCTGCGTCGCGGTGTCGAGCTGCACCTTGTCATAGACGCAGGACGACAGCTGATAGGTGCCGGCGGTCGTGTAGACGTGATCGGCCATGAGCACGCCTCGACCCGTCGGATCGACCGAGAGCATCGGGCCCGTGGTCTTCACGTCGTCTCGAATCGTGCCGTCGTCGTTGCGCGCGTCCTCGGCTGGGATCGGCATGCCGTCGAGCTCGAAATGTCCCTCGTCCGTGCGCGTGCCGTCGCCCCAATCGATCGTGACGAGGAGCTGCTCGTCCTCGTCGGGATCGAAGACGTCGACGCGGTGCGCGAGCTTGAAGCCGAGACTCGCCGTGCGCTCGGCGTCGGCCGCGATCGTGGGTGCGTCCTCGACGGGGTCGACCTCGACGGAGGCCTCGCCCGTTTGCGCGGACGTGTCGCGGCCGTCGTAGACGCGATATGCGAAGTCGTCCGGTCCCGAGTAGTTCGCGTCGGGCGTGTAGGTCACGTCGAGCCCGTTCGCTGCGATCGTGCCGTGCGCGGGGGCGCGCACGATCTGCAAGGTCAGCGTATCGAGGCCGCCGTCGGGGTCCGTCGCGGGGACGGTGAACGTGACGGCCTGATCCTCTTGCGTGGCCGGCGCCGCGTATGCGAGGCCGCTGTCCGGCACCTCGGGCGGGCGGAAGTTGCGGCTCACTTCAAGCGTGACGTCGGCCTCCGCGGAATCGAACCCGTCGGTGACGGCGAAACGGAAGGCGTCCATGCCGACGAAGTTGTTGTCCGATCGGTAGGTCACTTTCGCGTGCTGGTCGTCGACGGGCGTCAGCGGCGTCGTCGCGAAGATGTGCAGGAGCTTCGCGTCTCGATTGAGAATGTAGAAGTGATCGGAGTTGACCTCGATATCCTGGGGCCGGCCGAAATCGCCGAGCAGAAAACCGTAGCCGGCGCCTGCGGACTTGGCCTCGCCGCCGAAGGTGCCGTCCGAGGTGAAGCGCTGCACGCGCGAGTTGCCGTAGTCGCTGACGTACAGGACGTCGTGCGGGTCCACGGCGATGCCCTTGGCCTCCTTGAACTGGCCCGGGGCGCTGCCGTACTGCACGCCGCCGGGGCCGCAGAGCGCGTCCGTGCACGCGAAGCCGACGCTGCGCTGGCTCGGCGTGTCGCACGCGTATTCGCCGGTTAGGTTGCTCGAGCAGTAGCCGAGCCAGCCGACGAGCGTTCCGGGCACGAACACGGCGCCGCCGCCGAGCTCGGCGGGCGTGAGCTTGAGGATGCGGTCCGGCTCGCCGATGTAGAGGTGCCCTGACGAATCGGTCGCGAGCGATTGGATCTCGCGGGTATCCGCGCGCACCCATGCGGTGCCGAGGAACACGCTGCTGCCTTCGATGTCCGGCACCCCGTCGACCTGGCGGTAGGCGTTCACGCGGCTCGTGTTCGCGACATAGAGGATGCCGCGGCCGTCCACCGTGACCGCCACGGGCCGATCGAGCTGCCAGTCCTCGGAAAAGCCCGTGCCAAGGTTGTAGCGTGCGATCTGCGTGAGGTCCGGCCCGTAGACGTAGACGAAATCGTCGTCCTGGCTGTCCACGCGGGCGACGTAGATGCGGTTCGTCGCGCGATCCCAGAAGATGTCGGTCGGCACGCCGCCGGCGCTGATCTCGCGCGATGCGCCGAGGTCGTGGCTCGCGTCGAAGATCACTAGCCGCGGCGACGTGGTCAATGCATTGTTGTTGTCGCAGCGAGCGGACCCGCGGTCGTAGACCATCGTCGTGCCGTCGTCGCCGACGGCCATCCATTCGGGATCGTAGGGATAGGCGATCTGCCAGGCGACCGGATCGCTGCCGCCCCGCGTCTGACAATATTGCGCGGGATCCTCCTGCTTTGGATCGCCGTCGAACTTCAGCGCCGAAGCCTCGAGGCGATAGTCGTCAATGAAGTAGGGCAGCAGCGGCGCCACGAAGCGCCCGTGATCGGGTCCGTCGACGATGCTGAAGGTCAGCGGGTCGTACCGGTTCACCGTCGGGTGGAAGTCCGCGTCCGAGCCCGAGAGGAGGATCTCCGTGTCCTCGAAGGAGCTGGCGGAGACGGACTGCGCGTGCGCGACCGGCGGCGTGTTCGTCCCGTTCGCCTTGACGTTGATGAGCTGCACGGCTTCGCTCGTGTTGACGCCGTCGGACGCCGTCCAGTGGACCTCGGTCAGGCCGATGCCGAAGACGTCGCCCGTCGCGTCGTTGCCGACGACCGGCTCGAGGTTCGCGAGATCGAAGACGCGCGGCGCGCCGAGATCGATCTGCACCTGACCGTTCTCCTGCCCGGGCGGAAGCTCGCGCACCTGGCTCGGCGGGGCGAGCAGCACGGGCGGATAGCTGTCGCGCACCTCGACGTGCTGCGTGAGCTCGACGCTGTTGCCGAGGCCGGAAGCGTCGCGCGGCCCGGGATCGGTCGCGGTCCACGTGAGATCGACCGACCGGCCCGTCGGCCAGAACCTGGAGCCGCCGCCGTTGCTCGCGAGCGTCACGGTGCGATTGCAGTGGTCGTGCGTGTCGATGAGCCTGGCCAGGAAATCGACGGCGGTGCTGCTGCGAATGCCGCCGGGCTCGATG
>DASTSM010000310.1:0-5475 GCA_035760685.1 Gammaproteobacteria bacterium
GAGACGTCCGCGCCCGCGTCGATGAGGCGCCGCACCTTCGCGGCGTCGCCTTCGTAGACGGCCCACTGGAGCGGCGTGCTGCCGTCCGCGTTGCGGTGATTGACGTCCTCGAGCGCGGCGCCGTCCGCGCCGCCCGTGCCGTTCTCGACGGCCCGGTCCGCGCCCTTGGCGGCGCCGCCGCCGATGCCGGCCACGAGGACGGCCGCCGCGGCGGCCGCGAGAAGCGCCGGCACCGCGACGAAGGCGGTCTTTTTGCTGAGACTTCTCATGATCACGCTTCGACGGGAATCAGGATTCGAGCGGCCTCAGACTTCCGAGAACGGCCCCGTGCTGTCCGCGAACTTCTCGAACTCGTGCGCCGGCACCCCGGCTCGGTCGAGCATCGTCACGAGAATGTTCGCGTGCGGCGTGTCCTGCTTGTAGTGCAGGTGCTGATTGCCCTTGATCCCGCCGCCGCGGCCGATCAGCGCCTGCGGCAACGGATCTTGGTTGTGCGCGTCGCTGTTCGCCATGTTGCTGCCGAACAGAATGATCGAGTGATCGAGCAGCGAGCCGTCGCCGTCCGGCGTGTCCTTGAGACGCTTCACGAAGTTCGCGAAGACCTTCGTGTGGTAGTTCTGAATGAGCCGCAAGTTCGCGATGCGCTCGGGGAAGCCGCCCCAGTGCGAGGTCGGATGGAACGCCTCGTGGACGCCGAGATTCGGGTACGTCCGCATGCTCGCTTCCTCGACCATCTTCATGGTCACGACGTTCGTGCGGTTCGTCTGCAAGGCCAGCGCGAACATCTCGAACTGCACGTCGAGAAGCTCGCCGAAGTCGTCGGGGGCGCCGATCGGCGCATCGGGCAGGTTGTCCAAGGACGCGTTGCTCGCTTTGAGCTTTTGGATGCGAAGCTCGACCGCGCGGACCGAATCGAGGTACGCATCGACCTTGGCGCGGTCGCCCGCATCGAGCTTGCGGTTCAGGCTCGCGGTCGAGTCGCGCACGTAATCGAGCAGGCTCGTCTTCGTTTCGAGGATCGACTGACGCTCCTCCTTCGTGCGGCCCTGACCGAACATCGAGAGGAACACCTTGTGCGGATCGCCTTCCATCGGGAGGGGCTGCGTCGGCGTTCGGAACGAGATCATGCCGCCCGGCTCGCCGCAGATTTCCATCGACGGCACGGTGATGTTCTTCGTGAGGTGGCGCGCGGCGATCTGATCGACCGTGACGCCGACGCCCGTCGCCGCGTTGCGCTTCCGCGGGTTCACGCAGTTGAGCCACGTCTCCTCGACGATGCCGTGCGGGCTCGGGCTCTCGCCGCCCTTGTTGCGCAGGCCGCTCACGATGGTCACGTAGTCGCGCAGCGGCTCGAGCGGCTCGATGATGAACGGAAAATCGAAGTCCCGCCCGACCTTCTTCGGCTGCCACTGGTCCTGAAGCGCGCCGTGCGGGAAGTAGACGAAGCCGAGGCGCGGGCTCGGCGCCGCGGCGGTCTCCGCCCACGCCGTGCCGGCCGGAAGCATCGCGTCGAGAAGCGGCAGAGCGATCGACGCGCCGGCGCCCTTGAGCACGGTGCGCCGCGACAAATGCTTCTTGGTCAAAAACATGGCTCCACTCCTCCTTCGCTCTCTCGCTTCTGCCGAGGGCTCGCGCGCGGCGCGCCTACGGCTGCAAAGACGGCTGTCGATCCGCCGGCGTCAAGGACGCCTGCTTCGTACCCTCCGGGGCGACCTGCGTCAGCGTCTCGACGTCGCGCTTCGTGAAGGCATCGCTCGAGACGACGCCGAGCACGATGGACGCGAAACGATAATCGTCCTTCGCGGCCTCCCTAACGATCGCACGGACCGTCGGCATGTCGCGGTAAGTCAAGCGCCGCCCCAAGGCGTACGTCATGAGGTTCTCGGTCAGCGCCTGCACGAACTGATCCGGATGGCTCGCGAGCGCGCGGCGCAAATCTTCGGGCCCTTTGACGGGCGTGCCGTCCGGCAGCACACCGCTCGCATCGATCGGCGTATGCGTGTCCGGATCGTCGGTGCGGTACTGGCCGACCGCGCTGAAGTTCTCGAGCGCGAAGCCGAGCGGATCCATGACGCCGTGACACGCGAAGCAGGTCGGATTCGCGCGGTGCTGCTCCATGCGCTCGCGAAGCGTCTTCGGCGTCTCGCCCCGGCGGTTCTCCTTGAGCGTCGGCACCTGCGGCGGCGGCTCCGGCGGCGGCGAGCCGAGGATGCGCTCGAGGATCCAAGCGCCGCGGAGCACGGGCGAGGTGCGGTTCGGATACGCCGTCATCATCTCGATGGCGCCCTTGCCGAGCAGGCCGTAGCGCGACTCGTCCGTGAGCTGCACGCGCCGGAAGCGGGCGCCTTTGACGTTCTCGATGCCGTAGTGCATCGCGAGGCGCTCGTTGAGGAAGGTGTAGTCCGCGTTCAGAAGCGCGGTGACGCTCTGGTCGCTCCTGAGCACGCTGTCGACGAAGAGCCGCAGCTCCTCCTTGAACATGTTCCGCGGATCGTACAGGCCGCTCGCCTGCGGGAACGCGGCGCGGTCGGGGACGATCGTGTCGAGCTTCGCGACGCCGAGCCACTGGAACGCGAAATCGTCCGTCAGCGACTTCGCGCGGTCGTCGGCGAGCATGCGGTCGATCTGCGCCTTGAGCACGCTCGGCTTGTGAAGCTTCGACTCCTCGCCGAGCTTCAGCAGCTCGGCATCCGGCAGGCTGCCCCAGAGGAAGAACGAGAGGCGCGACGCGAGCTCGAGGTCGTTCAGCGCGACGACGCCCGAGCCTTGGCCCGTCTCCGCTCGATACAGGAAGTTCGGGCTCGCGAGAATCGCGCTCAGCGCGTCGCGGATGCCGCGCTCGAAGCCGCCCTCGCGCTTGCCCGCGTCGTAGAACGCCATGAGCGGATCGAGATCGTCGTCGGTGACGGGACGGCGGAACGCGCGCTCCGCGAGATTCGTGACGATCTCGTTCGCGCACGCCTCCTCGGGCGCCTCGGGCGGACGGCAGACGAAAATCTTCTTGCGGCTCGGCGAGTCGCTCAGGCCCGTGACCTTGAGCGGACCGCGAATCTGCAGCGCGTGCGCGGCCTGGATGCGCTCCTGCCCGCCCTCGAGCGCGACCTCGCGGATGCGCTCGTCGCTCTCGGCGAAGCTGCGCTGCACGAACGTGACCGTGAGCTCGTGCTGGCCGGCCGTCGCGTTGAAGCGGATCTTGCGGAGCCGGTTGTTGATCGCCTCGACGGCGGGATCGAGGTGCTGATCGATCGCCTTGTGGTCGGCCTCGCCGCCGATGTTCGTGCGGTAGAACTCCTTGCCGTCGAGCAGCGCGACGACGGTGTTCTCGAACTCCATGCGCGGCACTTCGCGCGCGAGCGCCATGTCGCCGATCGTGAGCTCGTACTCGCCGTCGGCGGGGAAGTCGTGCTCGATCGTGAAACCGCCGCGAGTGCCGAACGGCATGCCCGGAATGTAGTGCTGCTGCCGGCCGGTGCCCGGATCGCCCTGCGGCGGCAGCGAGATGACCATGTTCGCCGGGTCGCCGTACGTGGACGTGACCGGCTGCGCGCTCAAGTCCCCGATCGCTTCCTGCGCGATGGCGCGCGCGGCGTCGATGTACTGGCTCACGAAGGCCGGAGACACCTGGAGCGCGTCGGCGTCGTTGTCGAAATGTCCGACGACGTTGTCCTGCGGCAGCCACTGCGCCGGATCGATGTCGAGGTCGAGGAGATCGTGGATCGCATGCGCGTATTCACGGCGATTCAGCCGGCGCAGCCCCACTCGGCCGGGATCGGCCTTCGCGGCGGCCGCATCGTCGATCTCGTTCTCGAGCCACGACACGAGATCGAGCACGGTCCCGCGGTCGGGACGGCGCTCTCCGGCCGGCGGCATGAGACCGCCTTGGAGCTTCCGGATCGCCGCCTCCCACGTCTCCGCGTTGTCCGCGATGTGATCCGGCGAGAGCCTGTCGAAGACGCGATTGCCCGCCGCTTCGGCCGAGTTGTGGCAATCGAAGCAATACTTCTTGATGACGGACCAGTGAGCCTGGTTCGTGTGCGCGTGCTGCCAGAGCATGACCCCGACGCCGGCCGCGGCGGCGACGCCGACGAGAGCGGCTGGTATCGCGATTTTGAGTGAAATGGCGGCAGCTCCCGTTTGCAAGCTCGCCGGGCCAACGCCGCGGCGAGACCACTCCTCTATATAGCACTCGGCGCCGAAACGGCGCGACCCCTTGATTTTCCGAGGTCGAAGCAGTCTTGTCGAGCGCCCTCGGCACACCGCCTAGTCCGGTTCCAGGCGAGCAGAACGCCGGGTACGCGGGCGACGCTGCGGCGCCGCCCCCGCGCGGGCCGAAAAGTGACGCCGGCCCGCCCAACGTTAAGTTTTGTCATGTCGCCGGAAAATGGGGTCGGCCGCCGAAAATGGGGTCAGACCCCAATTTCTTGGCGGCCGAAGAAAATGGGGTCAGACCCCGATTTTCGAGACCCCTTGGCAAAGACTCCGCCCTACTGCTTGCTCTGCCGCGCGCCCTCGAGGACCGGATCCGGGTTCGGCATCCCGGCGCGATGCCGGTTCTGGAGCCCCTCGTTGTAGATCGCCCGCTTCTTGAAGAGCCAGTGGCCGTCGACCTTCTCGAGCTCGTCCTCGTAGGTGCCGAAGAGGCCGAACTCGAACTTCCCGCGGTCCTGAAGGTTGCCGCCTTGGAACCAGTACGTGACCGCGGTCGCATGATCGCCGTCGACCTTGATCACTTGATTCAGGATGAAGTGGCGGTAAGCCGCGGGCCAGCCCTCCACCTCCTTCGCGCCGCGCGTGGGATTGTAGGCGCCGCTCGCGAGGAACTCGCGGATCGCCTTACGGCCGACGATCTGGCCGCGGGCCCAATCGAGCACGCCGTCCTCGGTGAACGTGGCCGCATAGGCGTCGGGGTCATGGAAGTCCATGGCCAGCACGTAGCGCGCTTGGAGGTTCTCGATCTCCGCCCGGTCGTCGCCGTAACCCGCGGCCGCGGGGCCGGCCAAGCCGGCTAGCGCGGCGCCGCCGAGGAGCGCCGTCCAGATGCTTCTCATTGCTCTTATCCTCCCCAAAGGTTCCGGCACCGCGCCGGTCATCTCGGCTCATAATAGGGCATCGCCCGGGCCGGCAGAACTCGGCCGAGGTCGCGAGGCGGCGCACGACGAAGGCGAACGATCGAGGCCGGCGACCGTAGCGATCCGTCAGCGCGAGCAGCGTAATCAGCGTAAGGAGAGAAGCGCATGACCACGCGCATCCGATTCCGAGCCGTCGCGGCCGCCGCGATCCTCGCGCTTCCCGCGTGCGGCATGGCACAGAATGTCAGAGCGCAGAGCTCGAGCGCGCAGCCGTCGAGCCCGGAGAAGCCCACCGAGCAGAAACCGATGGAGCTCACGGCCCTCGACTACATCGAGATTCAGCAGCTCGTCGCCAAATACGCGCGCGCGATCGATACGTGCTCGAACAACGGCTACGACTATGCGG
>DASTSM010000311.1:0-22453 GCA_035760685.1 Gammaproteobacteria bacterium
CGCGAACATCCGTCATACCGATTCACGGGACCGCCGTGAATCGACGTGGCGGATGTTCGCGGGACGGCGTGTCTCCGGAGCGCTCTTCGGCTCTTCGGCTGGCGGGCGGCAGCCGATCGCGGGCGGCAGCTCGCTGTGGGCGGCAGCCGGCTATGTGAGGCAGCCGGCTATGTGAGGCAGCCGGCTATGTGAGAATCAGCGTGCCGAGCCCGAGGAACGACATGAGGCCGACGACGTCCGTGAACGTCGTCAGCACGACGCCGCCCGCGATGGCGGGATCGATGCCGAGGCGCTTCAGCGTGAGCGGGACGCCGAAGCCCGAGATCGCGGCGGCCAGCAGGTTGATCGTGAGCGCCGCGCCGATCACGATGCCGATCTTCCACGTGTGGAACCACCACGTCGTCACGGCCCCGACGACGACGGCCCAGCCGATGCCGTTCAGCACGGCGACGCCGAACTCCTTGCCGAGCAGCCACACCGCGTTCGCCCGCTCGATGTGGCCGAGCGCGAGGCCGCGCGTGATGAGGATCAGCGTCTGCGTGCCCGCGATGCCGCCCATGCTCGGCACGATCGGCATCAGGATCGCGAGCATGACGACGCGCGCGAGCGTGCCTTCGAAGAGGCCGGCCACCCATGAGGCGAGGAACGCGGTCGCGAGGTTGATGCCGAGCCAGATCGACCGCCGGCGGGCGCTCACGCGGATCGGCGCGAACATGTCGTCGTCCTCGTCGAGGCCGGCCATGCTGAGGACCGAATGGCTCGCCTCCTCGCGAATCACGTCGACGACGTCGTCGATCGTGATGCGGCCGAGCAGCTTGCCCGCGTCATCGATGACGGCCGCGGACACCAAGTCGAAGTTCTCGAACAGCGTCGCGACCTGGGCGGCGGGCGTCGAGGCTTTGATCGCCGGCGTGTCCACGTCCATGATCCGGCTCACGGGGCTCTCGGGGTCCGCCGTCAAGAGAGCCGTGAGGAACAGCGAGCCCAGGTAGTCGCCGTTCCGGCTCACGACGAAGACGGCGTCCGTGCCGGGCGGGATCTCGCGCCGCATCCTGAGATAGCGCAGCACGACCTCGACGGAAACGTCGCCCCGAACCGTGACGACGTCGGGGTTCATGAGGCCGCCGGCGCTGTCCTCGTCGAAGGAGAGCACGGACTCGAGGCGCATGCGGTCGCTCGCATCGAGCGAGCGGAGCACCTCGCGGTTCACGGCCTCCGGCAGCTCGCCGATGAGATCCGCGAGATCGTCGAGATCGAGGCCCGCGGCCGCGGCGACGAGCTCCTCGGCGTCCATGCCGCTCATGAGCGTGTGGCGGACCTCCTCGTTGAGCTCGACGAGCACGTCGCCGTCGTCGCTCGGATCGACGAGCTCCCAGACGATCTCGCGCTGCGCGGGCGGGAGCGACTCGAGCAGATCCGCGATCTCGGCCGGATTCAGCGCCGCGATGAGCCGCGCGACCTGGCGCATCGTGCCCGTGTCGAGCGCTTGACGCAGGATCTGGAGCCGCGTCCGCGGTTGAGGCTCTTTCTCGACCGAGCTCATGGGGGCGAACGGATCCGTTCCGAGAGAGGGCGCGAGTGTAGCCCTCGGAATGCCGGAGGTCTAACTCCGAGGAGCGGCCGGAGGCGGCGGCGCTGACCGGATCGGGATATCGCCGCTCAGGGCAGCTCGTGGTGACGCGTTTGAATCGACTGGTGATGGGCGCGCAGTCTCGTCGCGACTTTCTCCGCCACGTAGACGGAGCGGTGCTGGCCGCCCGTGCAGCCGATCGCGACGGTGAGGTACGAGCGCTGAAAGTCCTGATACCGCGGAATCCACGTCTCGAGGAAGCGCACGATGTCCTCGACCATCTCCTGCACGCGCGGCTCGGCGTCGAGAAAGGCGATGACGGCATCGTCGCGGCCCGAGAGCGGCCGCAGCTGCGTCTCCCAGTAGGGATTCGGCAGGCAGCGCACGTCGAAGACGAAATCGGCGTCGCCGGGGAGACCGTGCTTGTAGCCGAACGACTCGATGAGGATCGAGAGCGTGCTCGGTTTCTTGTCTCCGACGCGGCTGCGGATGAGCTCCCGTAGGTCGTAGGCCGTCGTGCTCGTCGTGTCGACGATGAGATCGGCCGCGTCGATGATCGGGCCGAGCAGCTCGCGCTCCTTCGCGATGGCCTCGCGCAGGCTCACGGCGCGGTCGGAGAGAGGGTGCTTGCGCCGCGTCTCGCTGAACCGCGAGAGCAGAACGTCGTCGTCGGCCTGGAGGAATACGATCTCGCACGCGATGCCGTCGGCGCGAAGCTTCTTCGCGAGCGTCGGAAGCTGCTCGATCTCGGACGGCCGATTCCTCGCGTCGAGACCGACGGCGACGTCGGTGATCGTGCTGTCCTTGGGATAGAGCACGTGGTCCACGAACGAGCGCAAGAGCCCCACGGGGATGTTGTCGACGCAGTAGAAGCCGAGGTCCTCGAGCAGGTGCAGCGCGACGCTCTTGCCGGAGCCCGAAAGCCCGCTGATGATCACGAGGCGCACGGCGCCCGCCCCCATTCTCGGTCCGTGCCCGGGCAGCGCCCGGCACCGATCCCGACCCTCGTTCTCTGCATCGGAATTCTCGCTCGGCCCCCGGCGGCTGAGATCGCTCAGCGCGCGCGGTCTCTTTCGACCTCCCGGGCGTGATGGTCGGTCGC
Organism: Gammaproteobacteria bacterium; assembly: GCA_035760685.1. GTDB lineage: Bacteria > Pseudomonadota > Gammaproteobacteria > Steroidobacterales > Rariloculaceae > ZC4RG20. The sequence continues at coordinate 2,673 of DASTSM010000311.1, forward strand.
TTTCTCCTTGTGCTTTTTGATCTGGCGGTCGAGCTTGTCCGCCAGCGCGTCGATCGCCGCGTACATGTCTTCCTGAACGGAATCGGCGTGGATTGTAGCACCGGCCAGAGTGATGGTGGCTTCCGCCTTGTGCATGAGCTTCTCGATGCCGAGAACGCAATGCACGTCGGTCAACTGATCGAAGTGGCGCTCGAGGCGCGCGAGCTTTGTCTTCACGTATTCGCGGAGCGGCTCGGAAACGTCGACGTGATGTCCCGTCACGGTCAGCTGCATGAAAGCTCCTTTTTGCCGGCTCAGCCGGTCAGCTTGCTTCGCTTGCGGTCGCTGGACGAGGGGATATTCAGAGCTTCGCGGTACTTGGCGATCGTGCGCCGCGCGACCTTGATGCCTTCCTCGGAGAGGAGCTTGGCGATCTGGTTGTCGCTGAGCGGCTTCTCGGGGTCCTCGCCCGAGACGAGCTTGCGTATCTTCGCGCGCACGGCCGTCGAGGACTGCTCGCCGTCGTCGCTCGCAAGGTGGCTCGAGAAGAAGTAGCGGAACTCGAAGACGCCGCGCGGCGTGTGCATGTACTTGCCGGTCGTCACGCGCGAGACCGTCGACTCGTGCATCTCGATCGCTTCGGCGACGTCGCGGAGCACCATCGGACGCATGTATTCCTCGCCTTTCTCGAGGAACTCGGTCTGGCGCTGCACGATCGTGAGCGCGACCTTGAGCAGCGTCTCGTTCCGGATCTCGAGGCTGCGGATGAGCCAGCGCGCCTCTTGGAGCTGCGTCCTCAGGACATCGTATTCGTCGCCTCGGCCGAGCGAGCTCGCGTAGACCTGATTGACGCGGAGCTGGGGCGCGATCGAGCCGTTGAGCTCGACGACCCAGTTGCCGTCGCTGCGGCGCACGAAGACGTCCGGCACGACGTATTCCGCGGCAGGAGCGTAAACCGAGGCGCCGGGGCGCGGATGACAGGAGCGCACGAGCAAGAGCGCGTCGTCGAGCTCCTGCTCCGAGACTTTGAGCAGACGCTTGAGCGTGGTGAATTGGTGCTCGGCGACGAGCTCGAGATGCTCGGCCGCGATCGCGCGCGCGGTCGCGATCCCGGGCAGCTTCGGATCCATCTGATCGAGCTGGAGCAGCACGCACTCGCTGACCGAGCGCGCGGCGATGCCGATGGGATCGAACTTCTGCACGCGGCGCAGGACGGCCTCGATCTCCTCGACCGACGCGATGACGTCGGGAGCGAGCGTCGCGCGGATGACCTCGAGGTCGTCGACGAGGTAGCCGTCGTCGTTGATCGCGTCGATGATGGCCTGCCCGATGGCCGTCGACCGCGGATCGAACTTCTCGAGCTCGAGCTGCCAGAGCAGGTGATCGCGCAGAGTCTCCTCCGAGCGATCGGCATATTCGAACGTCGTGCGCGGCTCGTTGCTGCGCGGCGCCTCGGATGGGCCCGTGCGCTGCACGTCCTCCCACTCGGGCTCCGTGACCGTCGCGGGGTCCGCAAAGTCGTCGTCGACGCCGTCGCTCGCATCGGCGGCCTCCGCTTCGTGCTCGACGGGCTCGGGCGACTCGCTGTCCGCGCTCGCGCTCTCGTCGATCTCGAGCATGACGTTCTGGTCGAGGGCCTCCTGTATTTGGCTCTGCAGCTCCATGACCGGAAGCTGCAGCAGCCGTATGGCTTGCTGCAGCTGCGGCGTCATCGTGAGCTGCTGGCTGAGTCTGAGTTGCAGGGACGGTTTCAGCATCGTTTCGCTAGAGGGAGAAGCCTTCTCCCAAGTAAATCTCTCGCACGCTCTGGTTGGCCAAAATCTCTCGCGGCGTCCCGGACGCCATGAGCTCTCCGTTGTTCAGGATATATGCGTAGCCGCAGATTCCAAGTGTCTCTCTCACATTGTGGTCCGTGATCAGAACTCCGATGCCGCGCTGGCTCAGATGCCTGATGATCCGTTGAATGTCGAGCACGGATATCGGATCGACGCCGGCGAACGGCTCGTCGAGGAGCACGAACTTGGGCTCCGCCGCGAGGGCGCGCGCGATCTCGACCCTGCGCCGCTCGCCGCCCGAGAGACTCAAGCCGAGGCTGTCCCTCACGTGGCTGATGTGCAGCTCTTCCATGAGCTCCTCGAGCGCCGTTTGGCGAGCCGCCCGATCGAGGTCCTTTCTGACTTGCAGGATCGCACGGATATTGTCGGCGACCGTAAGCTTGCGGAAAACCGAGGCTTCCTGCGGCAGATAGCCGAGCCCGAGGCGCGCCCGGCGATGCACGGGCAGGCGCGTCACGTCTTGGCCGTTCAGCAGGATCTTGCCGCGATCGCAGCCCACGAGCCCGACGATCATGTAGAACGCGGTCGTCTTCCCGGCGCCGTTCGGCCCGAGGAGCCCGACGACGTCGCCGCTCTCGATCCCGAGGGAGAGGTCGTTGACGACCTGGCGCGAGCGGTAGCGCTTAGCGATGCCGATCGCCTCGAGCTTGCTCATTTCGAGCGCTCCGCGTTTCCGGGGGCGGCCCGTTCGCTCGTCTCTCGGGATTGCTGCGGTTGTCCGGTCGTGATGCGGACTCCGTTCTCGCCGCAGTCCGTCGCCCCCGAGGAGAAGGTTTGGGCGTTCAGGTCGAAGATCAGGTCGCAGCTCCTGATCTCGTTCGCGCCCATCTTGAGCCAAGCGTCGCCCGTGAGGTTCAGCGTGCGCTTCGCGCCGTCGAAGAACAGGCGATTCGCGTGGCCTTCGACCTTCTCTCCGCGCGCCGACGCGCTTTCCTCGAACCGCGCCGGGTCTCCCCGCACCTCGATCGTGGCGAACTTGTTGTTCCTCACGGTGAGGACAGCCTCGTCGCTCGAAATCTGAGCCGTTGCGACGCTGATCCGCACGTCCCCGCGCAGCGTCCATGTGCTGCGCTTGAAATCGAGCGTGTCGGCGGTCGCGCTGTCGGCCGCGATGCTGACGTCGTTCTGGCTGAGCTTGAGACCGCGGAATTCGACGCGGCTCGTGCCGCCGTCGTAGGAAACGAAGCTCGCGGAGAGGTCCATTCCGGGGGGCGTCGCCACCTGCTGCGCCGCGATCGGCGCCGCGGCCGTCACGAAGAGCAAGGCCGCGAGCGCGCGTTCAGCGAGGCGCGTGTCCATGCACCTCGGACTCCAGCTCGAGCCGATCTTCGGCGAGGAACGCCTTGAGGCCCACCGCCTCGAGCACGCCGCCGTCGGCGGCGACGCGGACGGGGCCGGACGTGCTCGCGAGATGCTTCGCGGGCTCGAGCCGCAGCCGATCCGTCTCGACACGCGCCGGAACGCCCGGGGCGCCTGCGACCCGCTCGAGCCGGACATCGCCTTCGAGATCGAGGTACGTGCGGTCGCCGATCGGGGCTTCGCCGCGCGCTGCGGCGATCGTCCAGGGGACTTGCTCGCTCGGCTCGTACTCGAAATGCACGTCCTCGAGGACGAGACGCGATGCGTCGGGGCGTTCTTCTGCGAGTCCGGCCTTCAGCCGGTACGAGACCCTGCCTTCGTCACTCGTGCCGAGAAGCACGGCATCGCGGAGGTAATAGCCGAGCGGATACGTCCGAGCCTGCCCGGCGCGCGACGACGGCGGCGGCGCCGGGCGGCCGAAGTACCACGCGGCGACCGCGGCGGCGGCGAGCATCAGCATCGCGGCGCCGTTGCGAAGGTTCTTGTACACGTTCCTTTGGAATGCCTGTCACTGCAGAGCTCCAATCGGCATTGTAACCCCATTCCCAGGGGTCGAGCGTGGGCGTTCCCACCGATCGCAATGCGAGGAAAAATAGATCGCTAGCGGTCCTTCCTCGTCCCGCGTCTTGCTCTTGAGCTAGACTTGGGTCCCGGCGCTCGAGCAGGCATTGACAGCATGGATCCCAAAGAAATCGAATCGCTCATCGCGAGGAATCTGCCGTCGGCCCGCGTCGAGGTGCACACGGACGGCTTGGGCCATTACGAGGCGCTCGTCGTGAGCAGCGAGTTCGCCGGCAAGCGAAGCATCGCCCGCCACCAGCTCGTCTACGGCGCGTTGGGCGGCAGAGTCGGCCGAGAGATCCATGCGCTCGCCCTGAAGACCTTCACGCCCGACGAATGGACGGCCGCCGGCGGCGGTCTCGAGCAATGACGCCTTTCGTCTCCATCGGCGCTCGGGCCCGAATCCCGGTCCGCGTCTAGCTCGCGCCGGCCGCAGCGCTTGGACAAGCTCGAAATCATCGGAGGCGTTCCGCTCGCCGGAGACGTGCTGATCTCCGGAGCGAAGAACTCGGCCTTGCCGATTCTCGCGGGCGCGCTGCTCGCGGATGCGCCGGTCGTCCTCCGGAACGTGCCGCATCTCAACGACGTCACGACGATGGTCAAGCTGCTTCGGCGTATGGGCGTCGAGATCACGTTTCACGACGGCGCGGGGAGCGGCGGGCTCGCGATCGAGATCGACGCCTCCCGCATCAAAGAGTGCTTGGCGCCGTACGAGCTCGTGAAGACGATGCGCGCGTCGATCGTCGTGCTCGGCCCGCTGCTCGGGCGCTACGGCAAGGCCGACGTGTCGTTGCCCGGCGGCTGCGCGATCGGAGCGCGGCCCGTCGACTTGCACGTCGCGGGCCTCAAGGCCATGGGCGCCTCGATCACCATCGACAACGGCTACATTCGCGCTCGCGCGAAGCGGCTGCACGGGGCGCGGCTCGTGCTCGACACCGTGACCGTGACCGGCACCGAGAACCTCATGATGGCCGCGGCTTGCGCGCGAGGCGAGAGCGTCATCGAGAACGCGGCCCGCGAGCCCGAAGTCGTCGATCTCGCCGCGTTCCTCACAGGCTTGGGGGCACGCATCGAAGGCGCGGGGACCGACACGATCTTCGTCGAGGGCGTCGAGGCGCTCAAAGGCGGCGAGCACTCGATCATGCCCGACCGCATCGAGACCGGCACTTATCTCGTCGCGGGCGCAATCACGGGCGGGCGCGTCAGGACGCTCAAGACCCGTCCCGAGCACCTCGACGTCGTGCTGCAGAAGCTCGAGGAGGCCGGTGCGGCGATCGAGCTCGGCCCCGACTGGATCGATCTCGACATGGGCGGGCGCCGGCCGCGGTCCGTCGACATCAAGACCGCTCCGTATCCGGGCTTCCCGACCGACATGCAGGCGCAGTTCTGCGCGTTGAACGCGGTCGCGGAGGGCACCGCCGCGATCACGGAGACGATCTTCGAGAACCGTTTCCAGCACGCGCTCGAGCTTCAGCGCCTCGGCGCGAGCCTGTCGATACAGGGCAACACGGTGCTTTGCCGCGGCGTCGAGCGCCTCGCGGGTGCCCCCGTCATGGCGACGGACCTGCGGGCATCGGCCTCGCTCGTCCTCGCGGGTCTCGCGGCCCACGGCAAGACGGTCGTCGACCGCATCTACCACGTCGACCGCGGCTACGAGTGCATCGAGGAGAAGCTTTCGCGCCTCGGCGCCGAGATCCGCCGCGTGCCCCGCTGAAACGCGGCGTTCCCATTCTTTACTGCAGCCTGCTTTACTGCAGCCTGCGTTCCTCGAGGACGGCCTCCGTCTCGAGCGGCGCGGCGCCGGGTCGCACGACGCGTATGCGGATGTGGTCGCCGGGCTTCGCGCTCGCGACGAGGTTCATGGCCTGCTGCTGACTCATGACGCGCTGACCGTTGATGTGGGTCATGACGTCGCCGGCCTTGAGCCCCGCGGCGGCAGCCGGGCCCTGCACGGTCTTGAGCCACACGGCCGGGCCGTCGTCGATGCCGAGCTGCGCCGCGTACGCCGCGGGCATGTCCTCGGTCTCGACGCCGAGGTAGCCGCGGATGACGCGCCCGTGCTTGATGAGCTCCGCCATGACGCCGCGGACCATGTTCACGGGAATCGCGAAGCCGATGCCTTCGGGAGGATCTTGACCGGCGAGCGAGGAGCCCACTACGGCCGTGTTGATGCCGACGAGCTCGCCGCGCGTGTTCACGAGCGCGCCGCCCGAGTTGCCCATGTTGATCGCGGCGTCCGTCTGAATGAAATCCTCGAACGTCGTGAGGCCGAGCTGGCCGCGGCCCGTGGCGCTCACGATGCCCATCGTGACCGTTTGGCTGAGTCCCAGCGAGTTGCCGATCGCGAGCACGACGTCGCCGACCCTGAGGCTGTCGGAGCGGCCGAGCTTGATCGTCGGCAGGTCGTCGAGGTCGATGCGCAGCAGCGCGAGCTCGGTCTCGGGATCGGTGCCGACGATCTTCGGGATGGCGATGCGGCCGTCCGCGAGCTGCACGCGGATCCTGTCCGCGCCCTTGATCACGTGCCAATTCGTGACGACGTAGCCCTCGGGGCCGATCACGACGCCCGAGCCGAGCATGCCGTCGCGGAAGACGCGGCCGGGCGCCACGCGAGGCGCGGTCAGCGTTCTCTCCGTGTAGATGTTCGCGACGGCCGGCGAGCTGGCTGCGACGGCGGCCGCGTAACCGCCGCCGCCCCCGGTTCCTATGCGTTCCAAATTCGCGAGCTCGGGCTTCACGAGCACGGCGATGAAGGCGAGCGCCAAGCCGACGGTCGCGGATTGCGCGGCAAACGCGATTGGCTTACCGTGCGGGGCCATAGTGCCAAGTCTATCAGTTCCGCCGCGCCGCCCGGTGGCCAACCCCTTTCGGCACTGTGTATAATGAGCCGCTTCTAAAAATTCTACGATGCCCCGCGGGCCGGGCGGTCGCGTGCGGCGTCTCAGCAGAACATCATCGCGGAAACGTTTGACCAAGGGAGGCGAATGGATGCCTGGCCTCTCACGTCGAGGAGTGCTCGATGACTGATAGCACCGGCTTCACGCGGCGACATTTCTTGACGGTTGCGACGTTCGTTACCGGCGGAGCCGGCATCGTCGCGACCGCCGTGCCCTTCGTCGCTTCGTTCCAGCCGAGCGCTCGAGCGCAAGCGCTCGGAGCTCCCGTCCAGCATGACGTCAGCAAGATCGAGCCCGGCGCGCTGCTCAAGCTCGAGTGGCGGGGCCAGCCGATCTATCTGCTGCATCGCACGGAGCACATGCTCCAGCAGGTCGAGAAGGCGGATCCGCTCCTCAAGGATCCGAAGTCCGAGAAGTCCATTCAGCCGGACTACGCCATGAACGAGTACCGGAGCATCCGTCCCGAGATGCTCGTGCTCATCGGCGTCTGCACGCACCTCGGCTGCGCGCCGCAGCCGCGCTTCGAGGTGGCACCGGCGGACCTCGGCCCCGAGTGGCCGGGCGGCTTCCTGTGTCCGTGCCACGGCTCCAAATTCGATCTCGCCGGCCGCGTCTTCAAGGACGTCCCCGCGCCGACGAATCTGACGGTGCCCCCGTACCGGTACGTCAACGACACGACCATTCAGATTGGCTCCGACACGAGTACCTAGATGGCAACGAGAGACATCGACATTTTCGACCGCATGGGCCGCGGTCTAGGCTCCCTCAAGGTCTGGATCGACGACCGCTTCCCGATGTCGAAGCTCATCGCCGAGCACGCGACCGATTACTACGCCGCCAAGAACTTCAACATTTGGTACGGCTTCGGCGTCCTCGCGCTCGTCGTGCTGGTCATGCAGCTCGTGACCGGCATTTTCCTGACGATGAACTACAAGCCGTCCGCCGACGATGCATTCGCCTCCGTCGAGTACATCATGCGCGACGTCGACTGGGGCTGGCTCATCCGCTACATGCATTCGACCGGCGCCTCCGCGTTTTTCGTCGTCGTCTATCTCCACATGTTCCGGGGGCTCATGTACGGCTCGTTCAAGAAGCCGCGCGAGCTCGTCTGGATCATCGGCATGCTCATCTATCTGAGCCTCATGGCGGAAGCCTTCTTCGGCTACGTGCTGCCGTGGGGGAACATGTCGTACTGGGGCGGCCAGGTCATCACGTCGCTGTTCGGCGCGATCCCCGTGATCGGCAACGGCCTCGTCGAGTGGATCCGCGGCGACTACTACGTCTCCGACATCACGCTGAACCGCTTCTTCTCGTTCCACGTCGTCGCGCTGCCGCTCATGCTGGTCCTCCTCGTCGTGGTCCACATCATGGCCTTGCACGAGGTCGGCTCGCTGAATCCGGACGGCATCGAGATCAAGGAGCACAAGGGCCCGAACGGCAAGCCCATCGACGGCGTGCCGTTCCACCCCTATCACACGGCCAAGGACCTCGTGATCGTGATCGTCTTCCTGATCATCTTCGCGGGCGTCGTGTTCTTCGCGCCGACCTTGGGCGGCTACTTCCTAGAGCACGCGAACTTCGAGCCCGCGAATCCCTTGCAGACGCCCCCCGAGATCTCGCCGATCTGGTACTTCACGCCGTTCTACGCGATCCTGCGCGCGACGCCCGACAAGCTGCTCGGCGTCCTGCTCATGGGCGCGGCCGTGCTGTTCCCGCTGTTCTTGCCCTGGCTCGACCGCTGCCGGGTCAAGTCGATCCGCTACCGCAGCTGGACGTACAAGGTCGCGCTCGGCATCTTCGCGATCAGCTTCCTCGCGCTCGGCTACCTCGGGCTGCAGCCCGTCAGCGCGATCGGCGGCAAGGTCCCGCTCCTGTCCATGCTGTTCGCGATCCCGTACTTCGCGTTCTTCGTGCTCATGCCGTTCTACACGCGGCACGAGAAAACCAAGCCTGTTCCGACCCGGGTGACGAAATGAGACTCAGAGCCGTTGCTTGCGTCTTGTGTCTGGCGTGGGGCGCCGCGGCCTTCGCCGCGGAGACGGTCGAGCTCGAGCCCGCGAACAACAATCTCGGAAACACGGCGTCGCTCCAGCGCGGCGCCAAGTATTTCGTGAACTATTGCCTCGGCTGCCATTCGGCGAAGTACGTGCGCTACAACCGCCTCGCCCAGGGCCTACAGCTCTCGGACAAGCAGCTCATCGACAACCTCATGTTCACGGGCGAGCAGCCGTTCGACACGATGTCGAACGCGATGCGCCCGGAGGACGCCGAGCGTTGGTTCGGAAAAGCACCGCCGGATCTTTCCCTGATCGCGAGGAGCCGAGGGCCGGACTACATCTACAACTACCTACGGGGCTTCTACGAGGACGACAAGCGGCCGACGGGCGCGAACAACATCGTGCTGCAGAACACGGCCATGCCGGACGTCCTCTGGGAGCTGCAGGGCATTCGCCGGCCCGTGCATGGGAAGAGCGAGAGCGGCGCGGGCGGCGACGATGCGGCCGCGGGCGGAGACGCTGCGGGAGGCGGCGCCGCGGAGAACGAGGGCGCCATCACGGGCTTCGAGGTCGTGCGACCCGGGCTCCTGACGGAGCCTCAGTTCGACCAGGTCGCGCGCGACATCGTGAACTTTCTCGACTACATCGGCGAGCCCATGCGCCAGGAGCGCGAGAGGCTGGGGCTGCGCGTGATCGGCTTTTTGCTCGTTTTCCTGCTCGTCGCCTTTATGCTCAAGAAGGAAATCTGGAAGGACGTGCACTAGACTCGTTCGCGTGCTCGTTCCCCGCCCCTTAAGGAGACTCCTTGCATGACGGTCATTGCAAACCGTCGGTCGGTCATGACGTTGTTCTCGAAACCGGCCGATCCTTGGAGTCATCGCACGAGACTCGTGTTGGCGGAAAAGAGCATCAATATCGATATCGTCGACGTCGATGAGGGCAACCTCCCCGAAGATCTGCTCGATCTGAATCCCTACAACAGCGTCCCGACGCTCGTCGACCGCGACCTCGTCCTCTACGATTCGCGCGTCATCATCGAGTATCTCGACGAGCGTTTCCCGCATCCGCCGCTCATGCCCGTCGATCCCGTCACGCGCGCTCACTTCCGGCTCGCGTTGTTTCGCATCGAGAAGGATTGGTATTCGCTCGCCGAGCAGATCTACGACGGCGGCGACCGCAAGCCCGTCACGCGCGCAATCAAGCTGCTCGAGGAGAGCATTCTGTCCAGCGTCGAGATTTTCGCCGCCAAGCGCTTCTTTCTGAGCGACGAGTTCTCGCTCGTCGACTGCACGATCGCGCCCATCCTGTGGCGCCTTCCGATGTTCGGCATCGCCTTGCCCGCGCAGGCGCGGCCGATCCAGCGCTATATGGACGACGTGTTCTCGCGGCCTTCTTTTCAGGCGAGCATGACCGAGTTCGAGCAGGAGATCCGCCAGTAAACGATGCCCGGCCCGCCCGAAACGAGGCCGACCAAGCAGCGTCCGTACTTGCTCCGGGCGATGCATCAGTGGATGGTCGACAACGGGCTCACGCCGCACATCGTCGTCGACGCGACGCGTAAGGACGTTTTGGCGCCTGCAGGCTACGCGAAGGACGGCAAGCTCGTGCTGAACGTGAGCTACTCCGCGGCGCGCGCGCTCGACCTCGGCAACGACCGCGTCAGCTTCGAAGCCCGCTTCGGCGGAGTGCCGCGCCGCCTCGACATTCCCATCGACGCCGTCCTCGGCATCTACGCACGCGAGTCGGGACGCGGAATGCTGTTTCCCGACGAGGACGCGCCGGAACCGCCCGACAGCGGCGGGCCGCAGACCAAAGGCGACTCATCCCCGGGCCGGCCGCCGCCCAAAAAAGGCGGACTCAAGGTCGTGAAGTAGGCGCCTACCGACGACGATCCGGCGAGCGCCGGCCGTGCGTCGCGTTACCTAGACGCGCCGCGCGCTACGCGATTTCCGGCCGCGACCGGGCCCTCCCGGCGCGCCTCAATGCGCCCCGAGCAGCTCCGCGTCGACGAGGTCGCAGAGGCAATGAATGACGAGGAGATGCACCTCCTGAATCCGGCACGTGCGCTGCGCCGGCACGCGGAGCTCGAGATCGTCGGCGTGCAAGGCTTCGGCAATCGCGCCGCCGTCGCGGCCCGTGAGCGCAACGACCTTGAGGCCGCGCTCGTGCGCCGCGTGCACGGCGCGCAGAACGTTCTCGGACTGGCCCGAGGTCGAGATCGCGAGCAGCACGTCGTCGCTCTGCCCGAGCGCGCGAACCTGCTTCGCGTAGATCTCCGCGAACTCGTAGTCGTTGCCGATCGACGTCAAGGTCGACGAGTCGGTCGTGAGCGCGATGGCCGGCAGGCCGGGACGCTCGAGCTCGAAGCGGTTCAGGAGCTCGGACGAGAAATGCTGCGCGTCGGCCGCGGAGCCGCCGTTGCCGCAGCTCAAGATCTTGCCGTCCGCGAGCAGCGCTTCCGTCATCAGATGAGCGGCCGCCGCGATGAGCGGCGCGAGCTCCAGGGAGGACTGCTTGACTGCGATGCTCTCGCGGAAGTGTTCGAGTACGCGCTCATCCATGCTCGTCGCATCCGATCGGCCGTTGCCGCGAACTCTGCCCGCAATGCGCCGCCTGTTCAAGCCGCATCGAGGGGCTCGATCAAGCCGCGTCGAAGGCGTTGCGGATCCATTCGATCTCGGGAGCTTCGGATTCGATGCCCTCGATCGCGACGACGTCGAAGCGCAGCGATCGATCGTGCCATTCGGGCCGGCGCATGAGCAGATGCCGCGTCGCGAGCACGATCTTGCGCTGCTTGAACACGTCCACGCTGCTCTTCGCGGAGGCGAACCGGCTCGAGCTTCGCGCGCGCACCTCCACGACGACGAGGTAGTCGCCGTCGGCGCAGACGAGATCGAGCTCGCCGAAGCGGCACTGATAGCCGCGCAGCAGCGTCGGTACGCCGCGCCGCGCGAGGTACTCGCTCGCGGCGTCCTCCCAGACGCGCCCGGTTGCACGGCCCGCCGCGCGGACCCGCCGTCCCTCGGCCCGACGCGTTGAGCCGCCGGACTCCGGGCCGGGCTCCCGGCCGCCGTCGCCGCCGCCGCGGCGCCGCTTCACGGCGTGCCGGCGAGCCGCTCGGGCGAGGGCGCCGTTTCGACCGCGACGGGCCGGCCGCCTCGGAACTGCGCGAGCGGCATCTCGCGATGGATGCGGCCGCTCGAATCGAGCACGAGATTCCCCGATACGCCCTCGAGAGGCCAGCTCTCGGCGCGCCCGTAGAGCGCGCGCACGAGCCGATAGGCGTCGACGCCCAAGCCGTAAAAGCGGATAACGTCGCTGCGTGCGCGCTGCGGCCAGTACGTCTCGAGAGATCGGCGGAGCGCGAGAGAATCGGGCGCGGTATCGACGAGCCACGGCGAGACCGGAAAGTAGATGCCGTCGAGGTCGCTGTCGCCGCTCCCGCGGCCGGGAACGTAGACCTCCGAGGTCGCAAAGGTCGGAATGTCGCCCGCGTAGTGGAAGCGCAGCGCCGGCGCGAGCAGCAGGCCCGTCTGATGGTCCAGGTCCGCGACGAAGATCATATCGACGTCCTGCCGTCGGCGCGGCTCGAAGGCCAGCGAGACGCCGAGGTTCGCGGCGAGCCGGGTCCGGCGCTGCTGGCTGCGATCGAGGTTCAGCAGGGTCTCGATCGGGCCCGAGAACTCCTGCGCGGCGGGGTCGTATCCCGCGTCCGCGAGCACGCGTCCGCCGAGCGCCTCGAAGTCCGCTCGAAAGCTGTTGAGAATGCGAATTCCGCGCGCGCTCGTCGGATAGAGCGCAACGGCCGTTCTCGCGCCGCGCCGGATAGCCTGCTCCGCGACGGTCTGCACCTCGTCCTCCGTCGAGAGGCCGAACTGATAAAAGCCGGCGGGAAATTCCGTTTGAGCCGTGGCGTAGTTCAGCGCGAGCGTCGGGACGGCGCCGGCGCCGGGCACGATCTGCTCGACGTCCGGCGCGAGCAGCGGGCCGACGATGAAGTCCGCGCCGTCGAGCTGCGCGCGCGAATACGCTTGCTGTGCCCCGAGCGACGCCGTGTCGTAGACGCGGATGGTCGACTCGCGACCCTGCGCGTCGCTGAAGCGCTCGGCGAGAAAACCGTCCCTGATCGCGACGGCCGCGACGCGCTGTGGCGAGCCGAGCGGCAAGAGAAGCGCGATCTGGGAAGGGAAGGTTTGATTCTCGCGCTGGCCGCGCAGCAGCTCCGCCAGCAGTCCGGTCGCCGCCGGGTGATCCGCATAGCGCCGCCTCCAGTCGAGCAGGCGCCTCCGCAGCTCCTCGTCGCTCGGATGCGCGGCCGCGGTCGGCGCGAGTGCGAGCCAGCCGTCGACGATCGGGTCGCCGCTCGGCTTGGCCGTCTGCGCGGCGGGCGAGGCCGCGAGACCGTCCCAAATCAGGCGCTGGTTCGCGAGTATGGCCGGTGCGGAGTCGAGCCACGTCTCTCGCTCGACGAGCGCGCGCACGGCGTCGACGGGGCGTCCGGCGGCGAAGAGCGCGGCGCCGCGCACGCGGTCGGCCTCGGTCAGGAGCGCGGGCGGAAGCTGCTTCGGCAGACCGGCAAGCCGCGCGAGGGCCGCGTCGGTCTGATTCCGATGAACGGCGATGTCCGCCTGCAGCACGGAGATCAGCATGGCTTGATCGGCGTCCGCCACGGCCGCGGCCTGGTCGAGCTCGGCCGCCGCGCCGGCGAGGTTGTCGATGCGGATGTCGAGCCGGGCGGCCTCGAGCAGGTGGCGCGCCTTCTCCGTGCCCGACGAACGCTCTGCGAGCGTGCGGTGCAGCTGGGCGGCGGCGCCGAAGTCGCCGCCCTGCTCCTCGGCCTCGGCGCGCCGCTCGAGCGACGCCGCGTCGCCCGATGGGCGCCGCACGGCCTGCTCGCTCGTGCAAGCGGCGACGACGAGCGCCGTGACGAGCGCGACCAGCGCGAGCTCAATCTTCCGAACCATCGCCCTGTACACTGGTCTCACTCCATGGACCGTACGAAGGATGACGACGAAGAGACCCGGCGCAAGAGCAGCGTCGGAACGCTCTACGTCGTCGGCACGCCGATCGGCAATCTCGAGGACTTGAGCCCGAGGGCGCGGCAAGTGCTCGGCCGAGTCGAGGTCGTGGCAGCCGAGGATACCCGCCGAACCGGGCGATTGCTATCGACTATTGGGGGCAAAGCGCGGCTAATCTCGGCCCATGAGCACAACGAGCGGGAGCGCGTCCGCGTGCTGCTCGAGGTTCTGCGCGAGGGACGCGACGTCGCGCTCGTCAGCGACGCGGGCATGCCGCTCGTCAGTGACCCGGGCTGGGTCGTCGTGCACGCGGCGCTCGCGGCCGGAATCCCCGTGCAAACCGTGCCGGGGCCGAGCGCCGTCACCGCCGCGCTCTGCGTCTCGGGCCTGCCGACCGATCGATTCGTCTTCGAAGGGTTTTTGCCGCGCCGCGCCTCGGCGCGGGCGGCTCGGCTGCAGTCGCTCGCGCACGAGACCCGCACGCTCGTGTTCTTCGAATCCGTGCATCGGGTCCGTGAGACGATCGCGGCGCTCGCCGAGCATCTCGGCGAGGACCGCGCGGCGACCGTGGCGCGCGAGCTCACGAAGGTCCACGAGCAGGTCTTCGCCGGCTCGCTCCGAGAGATCGCGGCCGCGCTCGGAGCAGAGGTCCCCGAGCTCGGCGAGTTCGTCATCGTCGTCGGCGGGGCGGAGGCCGAGACCAGCGGCCGCGAGGCCGAGGCTCTCAGGGTGTTCGGCGTGCTGTGCAAGTCGGTACCCGCGGACGAGGCGGTCGCGCTGACGGCCGAATTGACCGGCATGGCTCGGAACGCCGTTTATCGTCTCACGCGGCTGAAATGAGCATCGCAAGCCGGGCGGGTTGCGCGCATGCGCAAAGAGCGTATCCTCCGCGCCGGAGTCGGCCAGGCAGTCGCCGGGGGAAACCCCCGGAGGAAAGTCCGGGCTCCATAGGGCAGGGTGCCAGGTAACGCCTGGGGGGCGCGAGCCCACGGAAAGTGCCACAGAAAATATACCGCCCGGCTTCGGCCGGGTAAGGGTGAAAAGGTGCGGTAAGAGCGCACCGCGCAGGCGGTAACGCGCTGCGGCAGGGTAAACCCCACCCGGAGCAAGACCGAATAGGGGAGTGCTCGAGTGCGGCCCGCACGAGCTCCCGGGTAGGTCGCTACAGGTGCGCGGTGACGCGCATCGCAGATGAATGACTGCTCTCGACAGAACCCGGCTTATAGGCCGACTCCTTTTTACTCCTTTTGCGCTCTGCCCCCTGACTCTCCAGCCCACCGGACTTCTCTGGCCCACCTGCGACGGCCCCTTCCTGCCCGCCCGGCGGCCTATGCCGCCGCTTTTTGGCCCCTTTTCTGCCACTTTTCTAACTTACTGTCGCAAAACCAGATTCGTAGCCGTTTCGGTTGACACTGAGGCGCGCGTGTACCTATAGTGTCGCGAAGTGGTGGAAAGTGGGCAGGAATGGGCCGGCGGGGTGGGCGGTGTTTCGCGGCGCGTCGAAAATCTCCTTGGATGCCAAGGGCCGGCTGGCCATCCCCAGCCGGTATCGTGAGCGGATCATCGCGCGCGCGGAGGGTCATTTGGTCGCCACCGTCGACCGCGATTACTGCCTGCTGATCTATCCACTCCCGGAGTGGGAGGAAATAGAACAGAAGCTCGTTCGGTTGCCGAGCCTGAACCCACAGGCGAGACGGCTTCAGCGCTTGATGGTCGGATACGCGACGGAGCTCGACATGGACGGTCACGGGCGCATCCTGCTGCCGCGAGAGCTTCGCGAGTTCGCGCGCATCGATCGTCAAGCGATGTTGATCGGGCAGGGCAACAAGTTCGAGCTCTGGGACGAAGAACGGTGGAACGCTCGACGAGACGAGTGGCTCGCGGCAGAAGACGGCGAGCACGCGGCTTTGCCTGAAGAACTTGAATCGCTGTCGCTCTAGGGCGGCTGACATAAACGATTGAGCGGGGAGCCCGAACATCAGCCGGTGCTGGTGGACGAAGCGCTCGACGGTTTGGCGGTCGCGGCCGCCGGCTCATATGTCGATGCCACCTACGGCCGCGGGGGACACAGCGCAAAGATTCTCGAGCGGCTAGGCGGACAGGGGCGTTTGCTCGCATTGGACAAGGACAGGCAAGCAGTCGCGTCGGGCCTGCGGCGGTTCGGCGCCGACCCTCGCTTCACGATCGTGCATTGCGGCTTCGAAGACTTCGAGGCCGTCGTTCGGCCTTGGCTCGGTCCCGGGCCGTTGAGCGGGGCGCTCTTCGATCTCGGCGTCTCGTCTCCGCAGCTCGACGAAGGCGCGAGAGGCTTCAGCTTCACGAAAGAAGGCCCGCTCGACATGCGCATGGACACGAGCCGCGGCCCTACCGCGGCGGAATGGCTCGCGAGCGTCGATGTCGACGAGCTCGCGGACGTCTTGCGCCGCTACGGGGAGGAGCCGAAGGCCCGGCGCATCGCGGCGGCGATCGTCCGCGCCCGGGAGCGCTCGCCCATCGAGACGACGACGCAGCTCGCCGACGTCGTCGCGGCTGCCGCCCGCGGCGGGAAGCAGCGGCAGCGGATCCATCCGGCGACGCGCGTCTTTCAGGCAATCCGCATCGCGGTCAACCGCGAGCTCGAGTCGATCGAGAAAGGGCTCGCCGAGTGCGTCGAGATGCTCGCGCCCGGGGGGCGGGTCGCCGTCATCAGCTTCCACTCGCTCGAGGACCGCATCGTCAAGCGCTTTTTCGCGCGCGAGGCCCGCGGCGATCCGCGTTACGCAGGACTGCCGACGATGCCGGCGGAAGCGCGCCCGCGGCTCCGGCTCGTCGGCCGGCTCGTGCGCCCGTCGGCCGCGGAGGTCGCCCGCAACCCGCGCGCGCGGAGCGCGCGGCTCCGCGTCGCCGAGAAGCTCGCGCCGGGAGCCGCCGCATGAGCCGTCCGCTCGCGGAGCTCGGTTTCGCCGCCCTGCTCGCGGTCGCCGTGGCCGCGTCGGGGCTCCGGCTCATTCGCGCGGAGCACGACGCGAGGCAACTTTTCGTCGAGCTCGAGGAGCTCAACCGCGAGCAGGATCGGCTGCAGATCGATTGGGGGCGGCTGCAGCTCGAGCAGAGCACGTACGCGACGCATTCGCGAATCGAGGCCTTGGCGCGCGAGCAGCTGAACCTCGCCGCCCCGCGGGATCAGCAGATCGTCATCGTCTCGGAGCCGGACCGTGAGCGGAAATAGACGCACGGGCAACAGGCGCCGAACGGATACGATCAGCCGGCGCTGGCGCGGCGTCGCCGTGCTCGCCGGCTTCGTGCTCGGCGGACTCGCGCTCGAGGGCCGTGTGCTGTATCTGCAGCTCGTCGATCAGGACTTTCTCGTCGCCCAAGGCGACAACCGCTACCTGCGCACCGTGCAGATCTCGGCGCATCGCGGGCCGATCACCGACCGCAACGGCGAGCCGCTTGCGGTCAGCACGCCGGTCGACAGCATCTGGGCCAATCCGCAGGAGCTCAAGCCCGCCCTCGATCGGCTCGACGAGCTCGCCGTCGCGCTCGGGAGCTCCCCCGAATGCGCGTCGCACGGCGTCGACGCCGATTGGCTCGCGCGGCGCGTGACGAGCAACATGGATCGCGAGTTCGTCTATCTGTGCCGGGACTTGCAGCCGGCGAAGGCCGCCGACGTGCTGAGCCTCGACCTGCCCGGCGTGCACGCGCTGCGCGAATATCGCCGCTACTACCCGGCGGGCGAGGTGACCGGGCACGTGCTCGGCTTCACCGACGTCGACGACGGCGGGCAAGAAGGGCTCGAGCTCGAGTTCGACTACTGGCTCAAGGGCGAGCCGGGCAGCAAGCGCGTGCTGCAGGACCGGCTCGGCCGCGTGGTCGGCGACGTCGAGCTCATCAAGGAGCCGCGTCCGGGGCGCGCGCTGCGCACGAGCATCGACTTGAGGCTCCAATATCTCGCGTATCGCGAGCTCAAAGTAGCCGTCGCCGAGAACAGGGCGCGCTCGGGCTCGCTCGTGATGCTCGACCCCGCGACCGGCGAAGTCCTCGCGATGGTCAATCAGCCCTCGTTCAATCCGAACGACCGCTCGCAGCTCAAGGTCGCGAACTACCGCAACCGAGCCGCGACCGACATCTTCGAGCCCGGCTCGAGCTTCAAGCCGTTCTCGCTCTCGGCGGCGCTCGAGGCCGGCCTCTACACGCCGAGCTCGATCATCGATACCTCGCCCGGCTACATCAAGATCGGGCGAACGGTCGTCAAAGAGGAGCACTCGGATCTCGGCGCGATCAGCCTCACGACGATCCTCGCGAAATCGAGCAACGTCGGCGCGGCGAAGGTCGCTCTCGAGATGAAGCCGGACTACCTCTGGCGCATCTTCTCCGACTTCGGCATCGGCCGGCTCACCGAGAGCGGCTTCCCGGGCGAGTCGGCCGGCGTCTTGCACGACCCCGGGTATTGGCACCCGGTCGAGCAGGCAACGATGGCGTACGGCTACGGGCTCTCGGTCACGACGCTCCAGCTCGCGCGCGCCTACGCGGCGCTCGCCGCGGGCGGCCTTTTGCGGCCCGTGTCGTTTCTCGCCGTCGATCGCGCACCCGAGGGGCGGCGCGTCGTCTCGGAGGAGACGGCGGCCGCGATGCTTCACATGATGGAGGCCGTCGTCTCGCCCGAGGGCACGGGCGAACGCGCGGAGGTCGCGAACTATCGCATCGCCGGGAAGACCGGCACCGCGTGGAAGGCGAGCGCGGGCGGCTATTCGAAGGATCGCTACACGTCGGTGTTCGCGGGCGTCGCGCCCGCGAGTCATCCGCGTCTCGTCGCCGTCGTCGTCATCGACGAGCCGCAGGGCAAGTACTACGGCGGCGACGTCTCGGCGCCCGTGTTCGCGCGCGTCATGGCCGGGGCGCTGCGGCTGCTCGCCGTGCCTCCCGACGCCCTGCCGCAGCCGCCGCTGACCGTCGTCGCGCAGGACTTCCGATGATGGCCGCTCGAATCGCCGCTCGCGAAACGGCGCTGGGCGATCTGCTCGGCGCGGACGCGGGCGATCTCGCAGGCGTAGCCGTGGCCGACCTCGTGCTCGACAGCCGCGAGATCCGTCCCGGGGCCGCCTTCGTCGCAGTTCAAGGCGGCAAGACGCACGGCCTCGCGCACGCAGACGAGGCCCTTCGGAACGGCGCCGCCCTCGTGCTCTACGATCCTCGCGCCGCCGCGCCGCTCGGCCCGTGGCCTGCGCCGCCCGCGCACCGCGCGGTCGCCGTCCCGGGCCTCGACGGCCGTCTCGGGGAGCTGGCGCAAAAGCTCTACGCGCCTCGCATCGGGCGGATCGAGCTCGCGGGCGTCACCGGCACGAACGGCAAGAGCACCATCGCCTATCTCGTCGCGCAGGCCGCCACGCGACCCGAGTCGGCCTGCGGCTACATCGGCACGCTGGGCTACGGCGTGCCGCCGGCCCTGACGCCGCACGCGCTCACGACTCCGGACACCTTCACGCTGCATCGCGAGCTCGCGGCGCTCGGCAACGCCCGCGCCGCGCTCGAGGTGTCCTCGCACGCGCTCGCGCAGGGCCGCATCGCGGGCCTCGTGTTCGGGACGGCGGCGTTCACGAATCTCACGCGCGATCACCTCGACGAGCACGGCGACCTCGAGCGTTACGGGCTCGCGAAGGCGCGTCTCTTCGAGCGGCCGGGTCTCCGCCGCGCCGTGCTCAACGTGGGCGATCCGTTTGCGGCAAAGCTGCTCGAGCGCCTGCCCTCGGGCGTCGAGCCGATCCGCATTCGCGTCGCGGACGGCGCCGGCGCCGATCTCGAAGCCGAGCTCGAGGACCGCGGGCTCTCGGGTTTAGTCCTCCACGTGAAGGGCCGCTTCGGCCGCGCGCGGCTCGAGTCGCGGCTCATCGGCGATTTCAACGCCGAGAATCTGCTCGTCGCGCTCGGCGTGCTGCTCGCCTGGGACATGCCGCTCGACGACGCTTGCGCTTCGCTCGCGAACGCGAAGGCGGCGCCCGGGCGACTCGAGGTGCTCGGCGGAGGCGCGCGGCGTCCGACGGCCGTCGTCGACTATGCGCACACACCGGACGGTCTCGACCGCGTGCTGCGCGTGCTCGACGGCGTCTGCGGCGGCGAGCTCTGGTGCGTTTTCGGCTGCGGCGGCGAGCGCGATCG
>DASTSM010000312.1:0-19207 GCA_035760685.1 Gammaproteobacteria bacterium
GCCGTCGTGACGCCCACGTATTCGGAGGCCGTCGAGACGGCGCGCGGCTACTACAACAGCGACGACGCGGACAACTTTTACTTCCACGTATGGGGCGGAGAGGATATTCACATCGGCATCTACGCCTCCGACGAGGAAGAGATTCCGCGTGCATCCGAGCGCACCGTCGCGACGATGGCGTCGCGGCTCGCGCTGACGCCGGGGAGCCGCGTCGTCGATGCGGGCGCGGGTTACGGCGGCGCCGCCCGCTGGCTCGCCCGCAACGCGGGCTGCAGCGTCGCCTGCGTGAACCTCAGCGAAGCGCAAAACGAGCGCAACCGAAAGATCACCCGCGCGGCGGGTCTCGACGGGCTCATCGACGTTCACGACGCGAGCTTCGATCGTATTCCGGCCGAGGACGGGCAATTCGACTTCGCCTGGTCGCAAGATTCGTTGTTGCACGCAGGCGACCGCGCCGAGACGCTCGCGGAATTGGACCGCGTGCTGAAGCCCGGCGGCGAGTTCATCTTCACCGACCCCATGCAGGCGGACGCCTGCCCCGCCGACGTCCTGCAGCCCGTGCTCGACCGAATCCATCTCAAGACGCTCGGCTCCGTCCGCTTCTACCGCGCGGAGGCCGAGCGGCTCGGCTGGGTGGACCTCGGGTTCACCGATCTAACGGCTCACCTCGTGCGGCACTATTCGCGCGTGAGGCAGGAGCTCGAGAGCCGCCGGCCGGGGCTGCGCGCGCTCGTCTCCGGCGCTTATATCGAACGAATGCTGCGGGGCCTCGACCAGTGGGTCGCCGCGGGCCGCGAAGGCCATCTAGCGTGGGGTATTCTGCGGTTTCGAAAGCCCGTGTGAGCGGTTGCGCCCGTGCGGATGAGCCGGCACGGAACACGCGCTTTCCCGTGGTTGGAACGGCGCCCGCGCTTTCCCGTCCGCCGGAACAGCGCCCGCGCTCTCCTGTCCGGCTGACAGCGCCTATTTCTCCCGGTGCGGCAAGTTGTAAAGCAAGGTGCCGTCCGGAAATTTGGCGCTGACCATGAAGCCGCCCTTGCGCCCGTCCTTGAGCGGGTGCACCTGGAACGTGATTTTGTCGCCGGGCTTCAGCGTGTGCTTCGTCCAGCCGTTCCTGCCGAGATAGTTGGGGCTCATGCCCTCGAGACCGTAAATCGCCGCACCTTCGCCGCCTTCCACGGAGACGTTCGTCCACGTATGCGGGTTGGTCCATTGGAAGTCCTTGACCGTGCCCGTGATCTCGACGGTCTTTTCCATGTCGAAGACCGCCGTGGAATGATGCGCGAGCGCAGGCGCGCTGAGGGCCGCGAGGGCTGCCGTCGCCGCCAGGCCGCAGATTCGACGTGTGCTCATGCGCTTACTCCAGGCTGAAGCCGGGCCGACCCTGCTCGTCGGCGCTGTCGTGATTGTTTTCTAGGCAAATGTACTCGCGGATCGCGTCATCCAAGTGCCGGTAGTACGTCGTGCTCGTGTAGGGCTCCGCGAGCACTTCGGGATCGGTCAGCGTCGTCTTGATCTCGAGCCAATCCGGGTCGATGCGCCGAATCCTCTCGACGACGCGCAGCTGATCGCTGTGGCCGACGCCGGGGGCGATTTGGTTCTGAGGATTCAGACCGATCGTGTCGATCACGAGCGTGTCGCCCTCCCAGTGGCCGACGGAGTCGCCGTAGAACGTGAGGTCCGGGTCTTCCTGATGCGGGCGGCCGTCCGTCCAGATCTGACGGAACTGCATGTAGCTCTCGATGAGAACCACGATCTCGTTCGGCTGATAGAGGAACTGGATCGGATAAGGCTGCGTCATGATGCCCGGGAGGCCCGGCGGCACGCAGTTCGCCGCTTCGCTCTGCAGGTTTTCGCCTTGGGAACGGCCCGCGCGGTAGGCGTCGGCCTTTGCCTGCCACTTGGGCGTGAGCTTCATGGGCGGGCGCGGCGGCGCGCCGCGCTCGTTGCGCCAGTCCACTTCCCACACGCCGCTCCAGTCCGGGTACTTCGCGAGCGCGGCCCATTGCTGCACTGCCGAATCGGGGGACTTTTGCGCGGACGAATCCGCGGACTGCGCCGGAGCCTCGGAGGGGGCGCATACGGCCAGCACGGCGGCCGCGGCGAGCGCAAGACAAGACTTCTGCATTGGATTTGCTCTCGTTGAGTCGTCGTCAATTTACGCGATCCGGGCGCTTCTCGGAAGACGCCGCAGCCTCGCGCCGCCGCTCCGCGAGCACGTCGAGGAAGAGCGACTCGACCTCGGTTCCCCCCGCGCCGGCTCTGCTCGTCGAGGCACAGCCGACGCACGTTATACTGCGGCCTCGCGCCGCTACACGGAAGCCCGGAGAGGAACCGCAAATGAACGAAATCGTCGTCTATCGCAACCCGCTCTCGGGCCACGCTCACCGCGTGGAGCTGTTCCTGTCGCTGCTCGGGCTGCCCGCCCGGCTCGTCGACGTCGACCTTCGGGGCGGCGAGCACAAGCGGCCCGAGTACCTCAAGAAAAACCCCTTCGGTCAAGTGCCGGTCATCGAAGACGGCGACGTCACGCTCGCCGACAGCAACGCGATCTTGGTCTACCTCGCGATGCGGTACGACAAGTCGGGCAGCTGGTATCCGCGCGAGCCGCTCGCCGCCGCCCGTATCCAACGGTGGCTCTCCGTGGCCGCCGGCCAGCTCGCCTCCGGGCCGGCGACGGCCCGCATCGTCAAGCTGCTCGGGGCCCCGTTCGACTACGCGCGCGCCGCGACCGTCTCGGAGCAGCTCTTCAACGTGCTGGATCAGACGCTCGCGTCGCAGCCGTATCTGATCGGCGCTGCGCCCACGATCGCCGACGTCGCCATGTACACGTATACGGCGCACGCGCCCGAAGGCGCGATCTCCCTCGAGCCGTACGGAAACATCCGGGCCTGGCTCGCCCGCATCGAGGCGCTGCCCGGGTTCGTGCCGATGGCGCGAGCGCAAACGCGCGCCTAGATCTCGGCGCCGCGCCCTCAACTTTCTGCGCCTCCGGCCGATACAACACTCGGTCTTCCGTCGCGGTGCGGGTCGAATGAACCGAACGGCGGCCTCGCGGCCGACGCCCATCATCACGCTGATCTCGGATGCGTGCCGAAACGTGCTCGCCGACCGGGCGAAGCTGCCCACGATGCCCGACGTCGCGGCCCGCATTCATGGGGCCATGACGAGCCCGAACTGGAGCATCAGAGCCGTCTCGACGATCATCAAGGGCGATCCCGGCACGACGACGTACGTGCTCAAGGCCGCCAACAGCGCCCTCTACTCGCGGTCGGCGCCGATCCGGGACGTCGACCGCGCCGTCGCGTGGCTCGGCATGGACAACACGCGCAGCCTCGTGATCGCGCACGCCGTCCGGTCGATGTTCGTGACGCGCTCGCAAATGCTCGGCGGGCTCATGCGCCGCACTTGGCGCACGAGCGCGCGGCTCGCGGCGTCGAGCGCCGTGCTGGCGCGGCACTGCCCGCGTTTTCCGCCGGAAAAGGCGCTGCTGGCCGGGCTCCTTCAGGACATCGGCGTGCTGCCGATCCTGACGGTGCTGAAGCGCTATCAGGATCAGCTGACCGACGAAGAGCGGGTCATGAACGCCATCGACAAGTACGCCGCGCAGGTCGGCATGGTCTTGCTCAAGCATTGGGACTTCGAGCCCGAGCTCGTCGAAGTGGCGCGCAGCCGCTGCGACTGGCGGCGCGACGAGGCTCCGGCGGCCAAGCTGGCCGATCTCGTGCTCGTCGCACGGCTCCACGACCGCTTCGTGCAAGGCAAAGCGGACGGCCTCCCTCGGCTCGACGAGACGCCCGCGTTCGCGAAGCTGCCGCTCGAGGCGCTCCGGGACGACTCGAGCCTCGAGATCCTGCACGCCGAAGAGGACGCCGTCGCGGAGGTCATGCGCGACCTCGGCGGGGACGACGCCGCACCCTAGAACGCTCCAAACCACACGCTAAAAAACCGAGGCCCGCAGAACGCGGGCCTCGCGAGAGCGCCAAGGCGGGAGCCGCACGGCCCCCGCGTGCCTCAGATCTCGAAGCGCCCCGTGCTGACGCCGATCGAGTCCACCTCCGCGCCGAACTTGTCGGCCAGCGCGAGCAGCAGATTCGAGGTCGGGACGTCCTTCTCCGCGACGATGTGACGATTGCCTTCGAGCCGCCCGTGCGCGCGGCCGAGCAGCAAGGCGGGCACGTTGTGGCGGTCGTGCACGACGCCGTTGCTCATGCCCGCGCCGAAGTAAATGATCGCCGAGTCGGCCAGCGTGCCTTCGCCGTCCGGCGTCGCCTTGAGCTTGTCGAGGAACTCCGCGAGCTTCGTCATGTGATAGACGTTGATGCGCGCGTACTGATCGAGGCTCTCGGGCGTGCCCTTGTGGTGCGACGTCGAGTGGTGCGGCTCCTTGACGCCGACGAACTGATAGCTCCGCCCGCTCGCCTCGTGGCCGACCATGAAGCTGAAGACGCGCGTCATGTCGCCCTGGAAGGCGAGATGCAGCAGGTCGTAGGTCACCGTCATATGCGCGTCGAAGTCCTCCGGTATGCCGACGGGGGCGTCGCTCGTGCTCTCGAGCACGCTCGAGCGCGCCATCATCTTCTTGACTTGCTCCTCGACGCGGTGAATGTTCGTGAGGTACTCGTCGAGCAGCGCGTTGTCGCTCGGCCCGATCATCTTCTGGAGGCGCTTCGTCTCGTCGAGCACCGAGTCGAGCATGCTCTCCTTCGCTTGCAGGCGGGCGAGGCGCTGAGCAGGAGTGCCCGGGTCGCCGAACATGCGCTCGAACGTGACCTGCGGGTTCACCGACACGGGCAGCGGGCTTTGGTCGTCGTACCACGCCATCGTGTTGAAGAAGATGCAGGGATAGCCGTCGCACGCGCCGGCGGAGGTGCCCATGTCCTCCGTGCCGAGCTCGAGCGAGCGCATCGGAGTGTCCCCGGCGATCGCATCGGCGATGTACTGGTCGATCGACTTCTTCGACCGAATCAGGTTGAAGTCGCCGTTCTTGCCGACCGGGCCCGTTCCGTTCAGGAACGCCGCGCTCGCGCCCATGTGAATGCCGCCCATGTTCTTCTGGCCTTCGGGCGCCTTGAGCTGGCTGATGGTGGTCAGAACGTCACGATGGCGTTCGAGCGGCTTCATGATGTGGTTGAACTCGAAGTCCTTGCCGGCCTTCTCGGGATGCCACATGCCCGGGTAGACGCCGTTCGGCATGTAGACGGTTCCGAATCGGAACCGGGGCCGCGCCGCCGTCAGCGACTGTGCAGTCGCGGCCGGCACCATCGCATCGAGGAACGGTAGCGCTATGGCGGTGCCCAGCGCGCCGCGCAAGAACGTACGACGATCCAAGTGCTTCTTGGTGATGAACATGCCCTACTCCCTCGCTTGTGCGACCGTTGCGGCGCCCGGTAACGGGCCGTTCTTCCGCATCTGGAAAGGATAACTGTCGACGATACCCAGTACTATGGCCTTAAGGCTGTAATTTTGCTCGGCGGCATTTCTCACGATCGAGCGCACGACCGCTTGGTCGCCCGGCTCGAGGCCCCTGCCGAGCGCATAGATCAGCAGCTTCTTGGTCACCGTGCCCGCAAAGAGCTCCGGCTTCGCGAGCAGTGCGTTCCGCAGCGCGATCGGCCCGTCCACGGGCGTGCCGTCGGCCAAAATGCCCTTCGAATCGATCGTAAGACCCTCCCGGGTCTTGTCGCGCCAGCTGCCGTCGGCATCGAAGTTCTCCAAGGCGAAGCCGACGGGATCGATGTTGTTATGACAAGCGGCGCAGTTCGGATCGGCCCGATGCCGTTCGAGCTGCTCGCGCACCGTCGACGGACGACCCTTCGGCGCGCTGAGCTCGAGGGCCGGCACGTTCGGCGGCGGCTGCGGCGGAGGGTTGTCCCAGAACTCCGTCACGATGAACTTGCCGCGAATGATCGGCGACGTGCGGCTCGCAGCCGACGTCAGCGAAAGGATGCTGCCGTGCCCGAAGAGTCCCCACCGGCGCGGATCCTTGAGCTCGACCTTGCGGAAGCGCGAGCCGTAGACGCCCGGAATGCCGTACTGCCGCGCGAGCCGCTCGTTGACGAACGTATAGTTCGCGGTCATGAGCTCGTGCACCGGGCGGTCTTCGCGCAGCACGTGCGCGAACAGCATCTCGGTCTCCGTCCGGAAGGCGCTGCGCAGGTTCCCGTCGAAGTCGGGATAGAGCAGGAAGTTCGGCTTGACGCGATTCTCGAGGTTGCGCAGCTGCAGCCACTGGCCGACGAAGTTCTGCACCAGCGCATCCGAGCGCGAGTCGGCCAGCATGCGCTCGACCTGGCCTCCGAGGACGTTCGGGTCATGCAGCCGATTCTGCTCGGCGAGCTCGAGCAGCTCCTCGTCGGGAATGCTCGACCACAGGAAGAACGAGAGGCGCGACGCGAGCTCGAGGTCGCTGACCGGATAGTTGGAGCCGGGCGGAACGTCGGGCGAGTTGCTCTCGACGCGGAACAGGAAGAACGGGCTCACGAGCATGCGCGCGAGGGCCGCACGAATGCCCGCGTCGAAGTCTCCGCCCGCCGCTCGCGCGTCGTTGTAGAACTCGAGCGAGGTCTTGATGTCCTCCTCGGTGACGGGGCGGCGGAACGCGCGACGCGCGAGCTTCGACAGGATCTCCTCCGCGCACGGCAGCGCATCGACCTCCGTCGCCGGGCGGCACACGAAGATGAGCTTGCGGCTCGGCGTATCGCTGACGCCCGTGACGTTGCGCGGACCTTCGACGATGACGTTCTCGAGACGCGGGAGACCGGAGGGATTGTGGATTTCCATCGAGGCGCGCAGCCCGGGCTCCCAGGAGTTCTGCTCTTCCCTCCTGCGCTCCCGCCACGTGAAGGCGACGTCGTGCGGACCCGCCG
Organism: Gammaproteobacteria bacterium; assembly: GCA_035760685.1. Lineage (GTDB taxonomy): Bacteria > Pseudomonadota > Gammaproteobacteria > Steroidobacterales > Rariloculaceae > ZC4RG20. The sequence continues at coordinate 6,870 of DASTSM010000312.1, forward strand.
TGATGTGGATCGGCGGCGAGGTCAGGCGGTCGTCGACCGAGAACCCGGCCGTATTGATGCCTTCCTTGACCGCGAGCTCGTGATCCTCCTTGCCGGCGATCTCGCTCGAGTAGACGGTCTTGCCGTCGACGAGGATCAGGAACTCGTTCGGGCGGTCGTGCCCTTCGAGGCCGAAGAGCCCCTCCTCGACGCCGCGATAGAGGCGTCCGGACAGGATGTAGTCGCCGTCGGCCGGGAAGATATGGTGCACCGTCGTGCCGCCGCGCGTGCCGAGCGGCAACCCGTCGAGGTGATAGTTCTGAGTCAGATCGAACGGAATCGTGTACGACGTCGCGGATTCCACGGCCTCGGGATTGCCGACGGCCATGTCCGCGACGCGCAGCGCCACGGTCATGTAGCGATCGAGCAGGAACGGCGAGGTCCGCAAGACGTCCGCGATGTTGTCGAAGCCGAAGTCGCCGCCGTCGCTCGGCAACATGTCCGCGAGATCCGCTTGAACCCCGAGCAGATCGCGCACGGCGTTCGCGTACTCGGCGCGATTCAGCCGGTGCACCGTCGTGTAGGCCGCGTACGGATGGGCCTCCGCGGCCGCGTCGAGCGTGCTCGTCAGCGCCTTCAGGAAGCGGGCGCGCAACTCGGTGGGCGGCTGCCGCTGATCCCGAGGCGGCATCGCGCCGATCTCGAGCTTGTGGACGACCTTCTCCCAGACGGCGGGATGCGCGGTGACGTCGTCGAGATGCTTGTGCTCGAAGGACAGATCCGCGGTGTACTCGGCGTCGTTGTGGCAGTCGGTGCAGTACTTGCCGAGCATGTCCCATCGCCCGGCGAGCTGCGCCTCGGGCGACGAGTGCTTGACGAGAAGGTAGCCGCCGGCTCCGGCGGCTGCGACGACCGCGGTGCCCGCGATATAGACCCAAGCTCTCACTGCGCTCCGCCCTCCGTGGCGCGAGCTTGCAGCCCGCCCTTCATGAGCTCGCGGAGCAAGGCCGCGACCTCCGCCGGCTGAGCCGGCTTGTCGAAGCTGACCTCGGCGCCCGCCGTCGGCAGCTCGCGCGGCTTCTGTGCCTCGACGACCTGCAACGCGGTCTTGCCGTCCTTGTTCTTGAGATTGAGATCGGCGCCGCCCGCCGCGAGCGCGCGCACGACGTCGAGCTTGCCGGACTCGGCCGCGAGGTGCAGCGCCGACTCGCCCTTCTTCGGCGTTACGGCGTTCACTTTCGCGCCGGCTTTGATGAGCAGCTTGACGGCGTCGACGGGATCGCGATTGGACTCCTCGCGGAACGGCGGCTTCGCACCCTCGCGGATGTCGCCGGGGCCGCCGGCCATGCCGACGCCCTTGCCGCCGTCCATCGCGACCATGAGCGGCGTCTTGCCGGCGTTGCCGCCTCCGGGCGGCGGCGCCGCGGCGCCGTCCGCCGCCTCCAAGGGCTTCGGCGCCCACTCGAGGTCGGCGCCGTGCTCGATCATGAGCTTCATGCCTTCGACGTCGGCGGCGACGGCCGCCCGGAAGAACGGCGTGCCGACGCCTTTCGTGTCGCAGCACATCGATGCGCTGTGCAGCTGACCCGTGAAGGGCTTGTTCGGATCGGCGCCTTTGTCGAGCAGGATCCGGATGAGATCGAGCGCCGTGAGCTCGTTCGGATGATCCGAGCGCAGGCGCGTGCCGTCCTTCGCGCGCCAATCCGTCGTCGCGTCGTGCATCTCGACGGCCTCATAAAGGGAGTCGTCGAGCTTCGGATCCGCGCCGAGGTCGAGCAGCTTGGCCGCGAGATCGAAACGATCGTTGATGATCGCGAGCATCATCGGCGTTGCGCCGTCGCCGTCCTTCGCGTTGATGTCGGCGCCGCCCTCGAGCAAACGGTGCACGATCGGCTCGTTGCCGTCGCGCACGGCCCACATGAGCGCCGTGAAGCCGCCGCTCGGAAAATCGGTACGCGTGCTGCGCTTCGTGAGCTCGGTGACGCGCGCTTTGAGGTTGGGGTCCGCGCCCGCGGCGAGCAAGGCGTCGACAACGTCGAGATGTCCCTCGGCCGTCGCCCACATGAGCGCCGTTTGATTCCAGAGCGACTCGGTCGCGTTCGGGTCGGCGCCGTGCTCGAGCAGAATCTTGACGGCCTCGACGCCGCCGGCTCTCGCGGCCGCCATGAGCGGCGTCTCGCCGTCGCGCGTGGCTTTCGAGCGATCCGCTCCGCCGTCGAGCAACAGCTTCACGATGGCGGCGTCGCCATAGCGGGCCGCCTGAAGCAGCGGAGTCACGTCGAAATTGTTGGCGGCGTTCGGATCGGCGCCGGCCTTGAGCAGCAGGGAAACGAGCTCCGGCGACTGCTGGTAGGCGGCCCAGACCAGAGCCGACGTGCCGTCGGCCTCCGGAGCGTTGACGTCGGCGCCCTCCGCGAGGAGCTTGCGCACGGCGTCGGCGTCGGCGTTGCGTGCGGCCGCGGCAACGCTCGCGGAGGCACCCTCGGCTGCGGACGCGTTGCGGCCCGGAGCAGCGGCGAGAACGACCAGGAACGCGGCCGCGAAGACTGCGCCGCGGGCAACACGAAAGCGATCCACCACACTATGGTGCATGCAAGCGACTCCCCCGGGAATCTTGCGCCAGGGCCGTCCATAGCACGATGGCCGCCGGGCCGCCCCGTTTGCGGCTCGGTTAGCCATGAAGATAAGCCCTTTGGCATCGATAGTTCCAGTCCGGCGGCCTTATTCTTCCGGTCGGCTGACGTGGTTTTCTTCCGAAAAAGCACCGGAACCGGGGCTCGCCCCCATTCGAGGGGCGCGCGGGCGGCGTCCAGGGTTTGTGTGAAACGCCCGCCGCGTGCTTTCGGCGCAACAAGCCCCGCTCTTGCGAGGTCGCGAGGACCGCCGAGCGCCAACTCGATTCCGCTTTCCTGCGAGAGAAGTGAAGCGGCACGAACGTGCTCGGAACTTACGCCCGGCCGACATTTCTTAAGGCGTTGGACGTGCCGGCGCAGTCAACATGCGTCGGACGGCGGCCGGCGCCGTCGTATACTTCGCGCGGAGCGCGAATCGCCGAACCTCGGAGAAGGGCCGGAGCTTACATGACGCGGGGGATTTTTACGCTTGGCGCGGTCGCGGCGGCGATCTTGACGGCGTCGTCCGCCCTGGCGCAGCACGTCGCCGATCCGGGATTCAAAAGGGTCGGGCGCGGGCGGCTCCGTGCCTCACCTCGGCGAGGACGTCCCGCACTGGTACGGCGACACGATCGGGTTCTGGGATCACGATGCGCTGATCACGTGGACGTCGAACATTCAAGGCTGGTACGTGCACGGCGCGTTCGAGTACTCGAACAAGATGCAGGCTATCGAGATTTACTCGCCGAACCGCGACGACAACGGCAAGTTCGTCGGCTTGAACCACGAGGCGATCTTCTACGACCCGAGGCGCTCGTGCAGCCGGTCCGCATCATTCGAAATTATGTGAAACTCGGCGATTTCGACGAAGGCGATCCCTACGTATTCAAGGAGTGCATTCAGACGATCTTCCCGGTCGACGGCAAGGCGGCGCCGGTATCGCCGGGCACCGCGATCCAGTACCGTGTGCCCGACATGTACGGTCGCCCTTGGGCGCAGATCTGGGAGCAGTACCTCGAGCAGGGCATGCAGAAGCCGCAGGCCGAGGACATCTTCAATTTCGAACGGCAATGAGCGCGCGCTACGGCCGCGCTCGCGTTAGCACAGAAGGAGCAATGCTTTGAAGGACAAAACTTCCGGCAGAATCGGCCACGCTCTCGGCGCGGCGGTCATGGGAGCGGCGCTCGTGGCGGGACCCGCCGCCTATGCGCATCACTCGTTCGCGATCTACGACTCCGATGTCACGAAGGTGTTCACGGGCGTCGTCACGCGCGTGAATCCCGACGCGAACCACCTCCAGATCTTCTTCGCGCCCATGAACGACGAGCGCAAGAACGTCGTGCGCGACAAGGACGGCCATCCGGTTATCTGGGCGGTCGAGATGGCGGGCTCGGCGCAGATGGCGAAGGAAGGCGTGACGGTGAACAGCTTCCCGCCGGGCACGATCTTCAGCGTCGCGCTGCATCCGCTGCGCAGCGGCGAGCCGGCCGGCAGCCGGCGGGATACCGGCGCCATCTTCAAGTGTCCCGCGAAGACGCCGCCCGCGCCCGGCAAGCACTGCGACACGGTCGAAGGGCACGAGCAAATCGGCGACGGCGGCGCGTTGCCGGAGTCGACGAACTAAAGCCACGCGGCCATGCTCGATTTCGGCGCCTGGCTTCAAGACACGCGCGTCAGCGTCACGATCCAATCGGTCGAATGGATCATTCCGCTGCTGCAGTCGATCCACATCGTCATGATCGGCATCGTGTTCATCTCGAGCCTCATGATCACGCTGCGCGTGCTCGGCCGCGTGCGGGCCGACGAGCCGTTCCAGGCCGTCTGGCGCCGCTTCGCGCCGTGGATGTGGACGGGCCTCGTCGTCATGGCCCTCACGGGTGCGGTGCTCGTCGTGGCAGAGCCCATACGCGAGTTCACGGCCCTTTCGTTCTGGCTCAAGATGGCCCTCGTCGCGATCGGCGTCGTGACGTCGGCCGTTTTCGGCCGCACGATGGGCCGACGCGCGGCGAGCGCCGTGCCCCGCACCGGGAGCGGCGCCGGAACTGCGGAATTCCGTGCCACGGGCGCGGCGTCGGGCTCGACCGGCGCCTCGTCCGCCGAATTCTCCGCGGCGAGCAAAGCCGTCGCGATCGCGACGGTCGCGATCTGGCTCGCGATCATCTTCCTCGGCCGGGCGATCGCCTACGACGTCGAGGTCTGGGGCAAGCTCTCGCTGCACGGCTGAGCACCTGTCGCACCCCGAACGCCTGGCCATCGCATCGGAACACCTGAAAGCTTCCTAATGGATCTTCCAAGTCTCGTACAAGCCATCGAGGCCTCCGCGGCCGGACAGTGGATGCGGACGTCCCTCAAGGCCATGCCCGTCGTCGAGGCGATCCACGTCATGTCGGCCGGCGTCGTGTTCGGCACGATACTCATCGTCGACTTGCGCCTCCTCGGTTTTCCCGACTTCAAGAGGCCCTTCACGAAGATCGCCGACGAGCTGCTGAAGCTTACGTGGTCCGCGTTCTTCGTCTCCGTCGTCACGGGCGCGCTCATGTTCGCCGCGAACGCGATGACCTACTACGGCAACACCGCGTTCAAGCTCAAGATGCTCGCGTTGCTCGGCGCCGGCATCAACATGGCGTATTTCCAGCGCGTGACCTTCAAGACGGTGAACGGCTGGGATACGGCGCGGGCGCCGCTCGCGGGACGCTTCGCGGGCGCGGCCTCGATCCTGATCTGGATTGCCGTGATCTTCCTCGCGCGGTGGATCGGCTTCACGAAGGGTTACGATTTCACCGTGCCGAACAACGTCGACCTCAACTTCGACTTCCCCCAGCCCTAGGGAATCCGGCTAAGCTGGGCACGCGGCGCCTTCACTCCACGCGCGGAGGGACGAAAGGTCGTGACGACAGAAGCCGAGCATCCGAGCCGAGACGAAGGCTCGAGCGAAGATCGAAATCTGAGCCGAGACGAGAGCACGAGCGGCGCCGACGCGCTCTCGCGCCGCTCGATGCTCAAGGCCGGCGTCTTCGCCGCCGCCGGGCTCGCGGCGGCCCGCGGCGCCGCGCAACCCGAGCCGCAGGCCGCCGCACCCGCGATCGCAACGGGGACGGTCGCCGGCCGCCCGTTCCGAGCGTTCGTGCGTCACGGCACGGGCTCCTCGATCGAGGAGCTTCGGCTGCGCGACATCAAGCCGCGGCAGGTGCTCGTGCGCACGACGGCGTCGTGCGGCTGCTACACGATCACGCGCAGCGTGCTCGGCCAGAACGACGTGGCGCAGCCGCAGATCCCGAACCACTCGGGCTTCGGCGTCGTCGAGGCCGTCGGCTCCGAGGTTCACCGCGTGCGGGTCGGCGATCGCGTCGTCGTCTCGGGCTCGCCCGAGTGCGGCCACTGCTATCAATGCCTGCACGGCCATCCCGAGGCGTGCAACTACCTGAGCTCGGCGCCGTTCATCGCGCCCATCGCCGATATGGCGGACGGCACGGGCGTCGTCGAGCAAGCGGCCATCGGCGGCTTGAGCGAGCTCATGGTCGCGCTCGAGGAATACTGCGTGCCCGTGTTCACCGACCTGCCCGATGCGCAGCTCGCGCTGCTCGGCGACACGCTCGCGGCCGGGCTCGCGTCGACGATGACGTACGCGCCCGTGGAGCCCGGCTCCGACGTCGTCGTCTTCGGCGCGGGCCCCGTCGGGCTCGCCGCCGTGCAGGGCGCCCGCGCCCACTCGGCGGCGCAGATCATCGTGGTCGAGCCTGCGGCCTATCGGCGCGAGGCCGCGATGAAGCTCGGCGCGACGACGGTCCTCGATCCGAACGTCGACACCGATACGCTCGTCGCGCGCATCGCCGCGCTCTGCGACGGCCCGACCGATCGCCTCGACGCCGGCGGCCGCGGCAGCAATCCCTACCGTTACGCAGGCGCCGACTTCGTCATCGAGGCGTCGGGGTTCGACGCCTTCCCGCCGGCCGTCGAGACCGGACCGGATCCGACGGGGCTGCTCGCGCTGCGGCAGGCTTGGGACGTCACGCGCGGGGGCGGACACTTGACGACGCTCGCCGTGCAGCGCGGCGACATCTCCTTCCCTGCCTCGCAATTCTGCCTCTCGACGCGCTCGATCCACGGCGGACAGATGGGCGGCATGCACGTCATGCGCGACACGCCGCGCTACGTGAGGATGATCGAGCGGGGGTCCGTCGACGCCGCGGCCTTGATTGCCGCGACCTATCCACTCGAGGGCGTCGTCGAGGGGTTCCGCCGCGTCGCCGACCGGAGCCTGATCGGGGTCGTCTTCACGTTCGGTTGAGCGCCGCGCGTCCGCGCTTCTCAAGCCACGGCGTCGAGCGGAGGCTGCTGCTGCGCGGCGAGCGCATCGAGCGTGTCCGACAAGACGCCGGGCGACGGCGATCCCGCTGCATCCGCTGGCGCGGCGCCGCTCGATTCGCCGGGCTCGGCGCCGCTCGAATCGCCGCTCCCCGACGGAGCCGAAGCCGCGAGCACGAACGACTGGAAGATCCGGATCTTCAGAGACAGGTCGAGCGAAACGGACGACTGGGCGCCGCTCTCGCCGGCGGGCGCCGCGAACGCCTCGAGGAGGTCGTGCAGAAAAGCGCCGATCGTGGCAAGCACGGAAGCCGCACTGCTCGCGGGGTTGTCTGCCGCGGCCGTCCCGTTCTTCGTCTCCGCGGGCGCATCGGTCGTCTCCGCGGGCGCGTCGGTCGTCTCCGCGGGCGGCGCCTCCGCCGGCACGTCCGTCGTCTCGACGGGCGCGCTCGTCGTCGACGCGGGCGCCTCGGGCGCGCACGAGACGGAATCGGGGTTCGCGGCCGGACCGTCGCCCGTCGCCGGCGCTCCGGGCGCTCCGGTCGCGGCCTCTGCTCCGCTCCGTCCGGTCGGCGCGGAAACGATCGCGCCGCGGCTGCTCCGGAGCGCCGCATATCCGGCCTCTTCGTGCATGCCGAGACGCAAGCCGACCCTCGCGAGCTCCGTTCCGTCGATGCGGAGATCGGCGGCCGCGGCGAACGCGCCTTGCACGTCGCCGGAGAAGAACTTGTCGGCCAACGCCCCAACCTGATCGACGAGGTCTTGAATCGCGGCGAGCTCGTCGGGATTCAGATCGCCGTGCACGAGCACGGCGACCTTCGTGCTGCTGCGGCCGGCGACGGAGAGCTCCGAGACGTTGCCGTCGTCGAGGCGCGCTTTCGCGGAGAGCGAATCGCGCGAGGTGATCTTGAGCGCGACGGTGTCGCCTTCTCGAGTGCGGATGTAGATCGCGGCTTTCTCGGACCGGGCGTACGTCAGGGACGCCGCGGTGCCGGACTGGCGCGCGCCGGAGCCGTCGCACGATCGCGATGCACATCCGGCAGGCCTGTCAGGGCGCCCGCTCACGTGCAGGCGGTGCGCTCCGCGCCGGTGCGCGGGCGCGCGCGCCGGGACGTTCGTGTCTTCGCTCTCGGCTCCGCTCGCGCGGGACGAGGCTTTAAAATTTAGAGAAGATGCAAGAGAGTATGCGAGCAGGCTCAGGCCGTTCAGTTCGCTCATGGCTTCGATTCCCGTGATTCGCTCATGGTTTCGATTCCCGTGATATGTCAAACCGGCTGGACAAGAATGTCGGCCGCAGGACGGCGAACTTGAGGCTTGCGCGCTAGGGCTGTGATGACCGCCGGCCGATGAGGGCCTCGCGTGCAGGCGCTCGAGATCGGCGACGCGCGACGGATGAATGGGGCGAACGTCTTACGCACGAGGAGATTTCGACATGCCCACATTGCGGGATATGACGATCGGCCGGGCGGCGCGTCCGTCTGGATTCGCGATTGCGGCCCTCGCCCTCGCGCTCTCTTCCGTGCCCGCCGGCGGGCAGACGAGCGGCTCGAGCTCCGGGGCCGTGCAAACCCGCCCGTCGGGCTCCGCGCAAACCGCCCCCTCGGGCTCCGCCTCGCCGGAGCCGCGGACGTGGACGTCGGCCGAAGATCACCGCAACATGATGGAGCAGCTCGGCATCACGGCGCTGCGTCCCGGGCGAAGCGCCGACGCGAACGGCCCGAACCCCGCAAACTACGACGAAGCCGAGGCCAACCCTTTCCCCGATCTGCCGGACGCGCTGACGCTCACGGACGGCGGCAAGGTCACGACGGCCGACGCGTGGTGGAAAATGCGTCGTCCCGAGATCGTCGAGCTCTTCGAGCGTGAGATTTACGGCCGCATTCCACCGAACGTCCCGAAGGTCGAGTGGAAGGTCGTCGACACCGCGTCCGGCACGCTCGGCGGCCGCGCCGTCGTCGGCAAGCAGCTCGTCGGGCACGTGGACGACTCGAGCGATCCGGCCATCGCCGTCGATATCGAGCTCACGCTCGTCACCCCGGCCGGGGCCTCCGGGCGAGTGCCCGTCATGATCATGTTTCGCCGCGGCACTCTCGCGCAGGCCGTCGGCGCCGCGCCGCCGCCGCGCGGTCCGTTCCCCGCGCCTCCGAGCGGCTCGAGCGCCGACCCGCCCGCGACGGAGCAGCTCATCGCCGACGGCTGGGGCTTCGCGTTCTTGAACCCCACGAGCATCCAGGCCGACAACGGCGCCGGGCTCACGCGCGGCATCATCGGCGTCGTGAACCAAGGCCAGCCGCGCAAGCCCGACGACTGGGGCGCGCTCCGCGCGTGGTCGTGGGGCGCCGCCCGCGCGCTCGACTACCTCGAGACGGACACGGCCGTCGACGCGAAGCGGGTCGGCATCGAGGGCGTGTCGCGCTACGGCAAGGCGGCGCTCGTCACGATGGCCTTCGAGCCGAGGTTCGCCGTCGTGCTCGTCGGCTCCTCGGGCGAAGGCGGCGCGAAGCTGCACCGGCGCAACTTCGGCGAGGCCGTCGAGAATCTCACGGCCGCGGGCGAATACCACTGGATGGCCGGGAACTTCCTGAAGTACGGCGCCGCGGAGGCGACGTTCGGCAGCATGAGCGCCGGCGACCTTCCGGTCGATGCGCACGAGCTCATCGCGCTCTGCGCGCCGCGGCCGACGTTCATCAGCTACGGCGTGCCCGAGAAAGGCGACGCGAAGTGGCTGGATCACGAGGGCAGCTTCATGGCGGCCGTCGCGGCCGGCCCCGTCTTCCGGCTGCTCGGTGCAAAGGACCTCGGCACGTCCGACGACTACCGCACCGCGAAAATGCCGCCGGTCAACGTCGGTTTGCTCGACGGTCAGCTCGCGTGGCGGCAGCACGACGGCGGCCACACGGACGCGCCGAACTGGAGATACTTCATCCCGTGGGCGGACCGCATGCTCGGGAGGTCCGCCCAGTGACCGCGGCGGCCGCCGGCGCACCGCGCCGGTCGGCCGCACTTTATGAGGCCGAACAGCCGAAAAAGGAAATCCGCTCATGCATGCAAGTAGACGGAATGCGACCGCGACCGCCGCAGCTCTCTTCGCGCTCGTGTCGGGCATCGCACACGCCCAGGTCGCGCCGAAGCTCGTCCTCGGCGCCAAGGACGCCGAGGCGATGGGCGACACGGGCACCATCAACGGAGCGACGGCCGAAGCGATCTCGCATGCCTGCGAAAAAATGGCGGCGGACCATGATGAAGCCGTCGCGGTCGTCGTGCTGGACCCCTTCGGCAACGTCGTGCACGAGCATCGAATGGACGGCGCCGCTCACTACGTCGCCATCCACACGGCTGAGATGAAGGCGCATACGGCGTTCCTGACGCGGCAACCCACCTCGCTTCGGCAGAACAACGTGACGCGCAACCCGGATCGCGCTGCGCAAGAGATTGCGATCGGGTTCTTCCCCGTCGCCGGCGGCCTGCCCATCTGGGCCGGCAAGCAAATCATCGGGTTCATCGGCGTCGGCGGCCAACGACCTACGCCTGAATGGAGCGACGAGATCTGCGCTTGGCGCGCGCTCGAGCAGGTCGTCGGCACGCAGCCGCCGCTGCCGGCCCCGCCTACGCGCCCTACTTCCGCGACGCCGCCTACGCCGTCCACGTCGCCGGCCCAAGATAGCCGCTGACCGAGCGTAGCTACCGCAGCACAGCCCGCACCGATGTGATGCGGTGCGTATTGAAGCCGAGCCAATGCATGCGGCCCACGTAGCGCGCGTGCTCGACCTTGATGCAGCGGTCCATGACGACCGCGAGGCCGCCCTGCTCCGCGATGCGCGCGCCTTCCTCGCTGATCACGTTGAACTGGCACCAGAGCGTCTTCGCGCCGATCGCGACGGCGTCCTTCGCGATGCCCGGCACGGCGTCCGGCGCGCGGAACACGTTGACGATGTCGACGGGCACGGGCACCTCGCGCAGGCTCGGCCAGCTCTTCTCGCCGAGGACCTCTTTCTCGCGCGGATTCACGGGGATCACGCGGTAGCCGTGCCGCTGCAGATAGAAGCCGACGAAGTGGCTCGCCCGCAGCGTATTCCCGGACAAGCCGACGATCGCGATGGTCTTCGCGCCGAGAAGCGCGCGCTGGATCGTCATCGGGTCCTGGTAGCGCGCGAGATCGAACGGCGGAGAACCCGACTTCCCGCTCGCCGCCGTCGCGCCGATGCCGCCTGCTTCTGCGCTCATACGACCTCCTTCTCCGCACGGGCGCGGGTACCGCCTGCGGCCTTGACTCGCGCGAACCCCTGCTCGAGATCCCAGATCAGATCGTCGGCGTCCTCGATGCCGACCGACAGACGAATCGTCCCCGGGTGCACGCCGGCGGCTTCGAGCTCATCCTCGTCGAGCTGACGGTGCGTCGTGCTCGCGGGGTGGATCACGAGGCTCTTCGCATCGCCGACGTTCGCGAGATGCGACCACAGGCTCAAGCCTCGAATGAACTCCTGCCCGGCGTCGCGGCCGCCCTCGATGTCGAAAGAGAAGATGGCGCCCGCGCCGCGCGGCAGGTACTTGCGCGCGAGCTCCGCGTAGCGGCTCGTCTCGAGGCCGGCATACGCGACGTGGGAGACGAGCTCGTGCGCCGCGAGCCAGCGCGCGATCGCGGCCGCGTTCTCGACGTGCCTCTCCATGCGCAGCGACAGCGTCTCCAGCCCCTGCAGGAACAGGAAGGCGTTGAACGGGCTCAGGCAGCCGCCGAGATCGCGCAGCGTCTCCGCGCGCAGCTTCATGAGATAGCCGTACACGCCGAACGTCTCGTGGAACGCGAGGCCGTGATATGCGGGCGACGGCTCCGCGACGACCGGGAAGCGGCCGTTCGACCAGTCGAACTCTCCCGAGTCGACGACGACGCCGCCGATGCTCGTGCCATGGCCGCCGATGAACTTCGTCGCCGAGTGCAGGACGATGTCCGCCCCCCATTCGATGGGCCGGCAAAGAAACGGCGTCGCGAACGTGTTGTCGACGAGCAGCGGGATGCCGTGCTCGTGCGCGATCCCGGCGACGCCTTCGATGTCGAGCACGTTGCCGCCGGGGTTGCCGATCGTCTCGGCGAAGAACGCCTTGGTCTCCGGGCGCACGGCTCCGCGCCACGCGCGCAGGTCGTCGGGATCGACCCACGTGATCTCGACGTTCATCTTGCGCAGCAGATGCTTGAACTGATTGACGGTGCCGCCGTAGAGCGCGGCCGACGAGACGACGTGATCGCCCGGCGACAGCAGCGTGAACAGCGCGGCGGCCTGCCCCGCGAGCCCGCTCGCGAATGCGACGGCGCCGCAGCCGCCCTCGAGGTTCGCCATGCGCTCCTCGAACGCGGCGACCGTCGGATTGACGATGCGCGTGTAGGTGTTGCCGTACTCCTGAAGGTTGAAGTATGCGGCGGCCGACTCGGGGTCCTCGAACACGAAG
>DASTSM010000313.1:0-12097 GCA_035760685.1 Gammaproteobacteria bacterium
CGGGCGCGAGCACGGCGCCGACGCGGAGCGAAGCTCCGACGCTGAGCGAAGGGGCGGCGCGGAGCAAAGCGCCGACGCGGAGCGAAGGGGCGGCGCGGCATTCAGCGTGCTCGACCTCGGCACCGGCAGCGGCGCCATCGCCCTCGCGCTCGCGGCCGCGCGGCCCGGCTGGCTCGTGACCGCCGCGGACAAGAGCCGGCGAGCGCTCGCCGTCGCGCGCGCGAACGGCGTCCGCCTCGGGCTGACCGTCGAATGGCTCGAGTCGGACTGGTTCGGCGCGCTCGCCGGCCGGCGCTTCGACCTCATCGTCTGCAATCCGCCCTATGTCGCGACGCGCGATTACTCGGGGGCGCTGCGCTTCGAGCCGCGGCTCGCGCTCGACGGGGGACCGGACGGTCTCGACGCGATCCGCCGAGTGCTCGGGGGCGCCGCCGCGCATCTCGCGCCCGGCGGCCGGCTGTTGCTCGAGCACGGCGCGGAGCAGGCGGCGGCCGTCGCCGCGCTCGCGGAGGCGGCAGGGCTCGAGATCGTCGGGGCCGGCAAGGACCTCGCGGGGCGCGACCGCTATGCAGCGCTAGCCGCCGACGAGCGCCGGTCCTCGCGGTGATGCGCGGAGAAATTCGGCTCCGACCGCGATTTTCTAGTGGAGCAGCGGTCCTCGCGTCTCGCCGCGCAGGATCGCGAGCACGTCGGCCTCTTCGTACTTGAAGACGCGATTGCAGAACTCGCACGTGAGCTCGACCCAGCCCGGATCCACGAGCAGCGAGTCGATCTCCTTCTCGCCGAGCATGCGCACGATGCCGGCGAGGTGCGCCGCTGTGCAGCGGCAGTCGTGGAGCACGGGGCGCGGGTCGTAAAGCCGGATCAGGTGGCGGCTGAAGAGCTTCGGCAGCAGCGTTTCCGCGGCGGCGCCCGTGAGCTCGTCGGTCGAAACCGTCTTCAGGAGCGCGGAGACGTCGGCGAAAGTGCCGTCCTCGCTGTCGTGCCCCGGCAGCGCCTGAAGCAGCAGACCCGCGACGCGCCGCTCGGTGCCCTTGAGGACGAGCCGCGTCGGAAGCTGCTCGGACCGCTCGAAGTACGACTCGAGGCACGCGTCGAGCCGCGGGCTCACGATCGGCACGATGCCCTGAAAGAAGCCGTGCGGCCCGCCGGCGCCGACGTTGACGGCGAGCCGGCCGTCGCCGAGCAGCGGCTCGCCGCGCGCGGGCGTCGAGCATTGCGCCATGCCCCGGACGCGCAGCTCCTCGGAGCACTGGATCAGGAGCAGCTTCAAGGGCCCGCCGCCCTGGAGCTGCATCGAGACTCTCGGCTGCGACTTCAAGCTGTTGGCGAGCAGCACCGTCGCCGCGAGGCTCTCGCCGAGCAGGCGCCTCAGGTCCGGCGCGTAGTCGTGCTTCGCGATGACCTGCTGCCACGTCTCCTGGAGCCGGACCAGCGAGCCCCGAATCCCGCAATCCTCGAGTATGAATCCTTGGACTTCGTTCACTCCGTTGCCTCAGCGAAAAATGGGGTCAGAGCCGATTTTCCGGTAGCACGTCAAGGTGCGCTGCCGGGCTCGGAGAAAAATGGGGTCAGACCCCATTTTTTCGTCCCGCCCGGAAAAATCGGGTCTGACCCCATTTTTCGGTCGGCGCGGGACAAATGGGGTCTGACCCCATTTTCAGCCGAGCTTCGTGCGCAGTATCGCGTTGACCTGCTGCGGGTTCGCCTTGCCGCGCGACGCCTTCATGACCTGGCCGACGAGGAAGCCTAAGACCTGCGTTTTACCGGCGCGGTACTGCTCGACCTGCGCGGGATGCGCCGCGATGGCCTCGTCGACGAGCCCCTCGATGCTGGCCGCGTCGGTGATCTGCTTGAGCCCGCGGCTTTCGATGATGGACTCGACTTCGCCGCCTTCGTTCCACAGCGTCTCGAAGATTTCCTTCGCGATCTTGCCGGAGATCGTGCCGTCCTCGATCTTGTCGAGCAGCGCCGCGAGCGTCTCGGGCGCGATGCGGGTTTGCTCGATCGAAGCGCCGCTTCGATTCAGCGCGGCCGTGAGCTCGCCGAGCACCCAGTTCGCGGCGGCCTTGGGGCCGGCCCGAGTCGCGCCGACGACGGCCTCGAAGTAGTCGGCGAGCGGCCGGTGCGCCGTCAGCACGGTCGCGTCGTACGCGGGCAGCGAGTAGTCGCGCTCGAAGCGCGCGCGCTTCGCGTCCGGCAGCTCGGGCAAAGACCGCCGGACGCGCTCGATGAGCGCCTCGTCGACGACGACGGGCAGGAGGTCCGGGTCCGGGAAGTAGCGGTAGTCGTTCGCTTCCTCCTTCGTGCGCATGGAGCGCGTCTCGTGCCGATCGGGATCGTAGAGCCGCGTCTCCTGCACGACCCGCCCGCCGCTCTCGAGCACGTCGATCTGCCGCTCGGCCTCGAGCTCGATGGCCTTCTCGACGAAGCGGAACGAGTTGAGGTTCTTGAGCTCGGTGCGCGTGCCGAGCTTCGTCTCCCCGCGGGGGCGCACGGAGACGTTCGCGTCGCAGCGGAACGACCCCTCCTGCATGTTGCCGTCGGAGATGCCGAGGTAGCGCACGAGCGTGTGGATCTTGCGCATGTAAGCGCCGGCCTCGGCGGCCGACCGCAGGTCCGGCTCCGACACGATCTCGATGAGCGGCGTGCCCGCGCGGTTCAGGTCGATGCCCGAGAGCCCGTGAAAGTCCTCGTGCAGCGACTTGCCGGCGTCCTCCTCGAGGTGCGCGCGTGTGATGCCGATCCGCCTGACCGACCCGTCGTCGAGCACGATCTCGATGCTGCCGCCGTGCACGATCGGCAGCTCGTACTGGCTGATCTGATAGCCCTTCGGCAGGTCCGGATAGAAGTAGTTCTTGCGGGCGAAGATCGAGCGGCGCGAGATCTCGCAGCCCGTCGCGAGCCCGAACTTGACGGCCATGACGACGGCTTCGCCGTTCAGCACGGGCAGCACGCCCGGGTAGCCGAGATCGACGAGGCTCGCCTGCGTGTTCGGCGGCGCGCCGTAGGCTGTCGAGGCGCCCGAGAAGATTTTGCTGACCGTCGCGAGCTGCGTGTGGATCTCGAGACCGATCACGATCTCCCAGTCCATAACGTCCCTCACTCGTAGCCGGCCGGCACGCGCAGGTGCCAGTCCGTCGCGCGTTGGAAGTGATGCGCGGCCTTGAGCAGCCGGCTCTCGGCGAGGTGCGGAGCGACGAGCTGGAGGCCGACGGGCAGGCCGCGCACGAAGCCGCACGGGATCGAGAGCGCCGGGAGCCCCGCGAGGTTCGCGCCGATCGTGTAGATGTCGTTGAGGTACATCTCGATCGGATCGCTCGTCTTCTGGCCGAGGCCGAACGCCGGCGTCGGCGTCGTGGGCCCCGCGACGAGATCGACGTCAGCGAAGGCTCGGGCGAAATCCGCGCTGATGAGCTGCCTGACCTTCTGCGCCTGAAGATAGTAGGCGTCGTAGTAGCCCGCCGAGAGCACGTAGGTGCCCGTCAAGATGCGCCGTTTGACCTCGGCGCCGAAGCCCTCGCCGCGATTCCGCATGTAGAACGTGCGCAGATCGAGCTTCTCGGCGCCCGCCGCGCGGTGGCCGTAGCGCACGCCGTCGAAGCGCGCGAGGTTCGACGACGCCTCGGCCGGCGCGACGACGTAGTAGGCCGGCACGGAAAGGTGCACGTTGTCGAGGTGCAGCGTCTTGAGCGTCGCGCCGAGCTTCTCGAATTCGGCGAGCGCGGCGCGCACGGCGGCCGCGTTGTCGGCGTCGAGCCCCGGGTCGAAGAAGTTGTCGGGCACGCCGATACGGATCTTCTCCCAGGGCGTCGCGATCTCGGCCGAATACTTCGGCACCGGCTCGTCGAGCGACGTCGAATCGCGCTCGTCGAAGCCGGCCATGGCCTCGAGCAAAAGCGCCGCGTCCTTCGCGGAGACGCACAGCACGCCGGCCTGATCGAGGCTCGACGCGAACGCGATCATGCCGTACCGCGAGACGCGGCCGTAGGTCGGCTTCAGGCCCGTGAGCCCCGTCAGCGCCGCGGGCTGCCGGATCGAGCCGCCCGTGTCCGTGCCCGTCGCTGCGGCCGCGAGGCGCGCCGCCACGGCGGCCGCCGACCCGCCCGAGGAGCCCCCCGGTACGCAGTCGTGGTTCCACGGATTGCGCACGGGGCCGTAGAAGCTCGTCTCGTTCGACGAGCCCATCGCGAACTCGTCCATGTTCGTCTTGCCGAGCATGACGGCGCCGGCGCGAGCGAGCCGCTCGACCACCGTCGCGTCGTAGGGTGAGACGAAGTTGTCGAGCATCTTCGATCCGCACGTCGTCTTGACGCCGCTCGTGCAGAAGATGTCCTTGTGCACGAGAGGAACGCCCGCCAAGGGCCCCGCCGTGCCGGCGGCGAGCTTGCGGTCGGCCTCGGCCGCTTGCGCGAGCGCCTGCTCCGGCGTCACCGTGATGAACGCGTTGAGCTTCTCGTCGTGCGCCTCGATGCGCGCGAGATAGTGCCGCGTCAGCTCGACCGAGGAGGTCTTTCGCGCCCGTAGCTCCTGGACCAGCTGTGCGAGTGTGCGATCGTGCATGTTTTCGAGTGCGAGATTGGCTACAATTCGCGCATCGGGGGCTGCGCAGCCGAGTTCACCTAATCGATGACTTTCGGAACGAGATATAGATCACGTTCCACGGCCGGGGCGTTACGCTGGTAAAGCTCGCGCCGGTCGATCTCGGTGACCTCGTCGGGGCGGAAGCGCTGGGCTCGGTCGAGCGGGTGCGCCATGGGCGCGACGCCGGCGGTGTCCGCGGCCTTCAAGGAGTCGACCATCGCGACGATGTCGGAGAGCTTCGAACAGACGTCTTCGACCTCGGCCGCGGTGATTTCGAGCCGCGCGAGATCGCACAGCTTCTCGATGTCTTCAGGTAAGAACGGCACGGCGGCGAGTAGTGATGCAAGTCTCAACGCTGAGGTCTCATTTAACTATACACTTCGCTTGCCGATTGTCCTACCCGTTGCTAAAGTCGCCGCACATCTAATTCAGCCATTTCCCTCCCGATGTTAAAGAGTTTTCTCGGACATTTTTCCAACGATCTTTCGATCGATCTCGGTACCGCGAACACTCTGATTTACGTTCGGGGTCGCGGGATCGTGCTGAACGAGCCTTCGGTCGTCGCGATACGCGAAGAGCCGGGCCGCGGCGGCAAGGTGCTCGAGGCCGTCGGCGCCGAGGCGAAGAGCATGCTCGGCCGCACGCCCGGTCACATCACGGCGATTCGCCCGTTGAAGGACGGCGTCATCGCCGACTTCAACGTGACCGAGAAGATGCTTCAGTACTTCATCAAGAAGGCGCACGGCTCGCGCTACTTTCGTCCGAGCCCGCGCGTGCTCGTTTGCGTGCCGTACGGCTCGACGCAGGTCGAGCGGCGCGCGATCCGCGAGTCGGCCGAAGGGGCCGGCGCGCGCAAGGTTTACCTCGTCGAGGAGCCGATGGCGGCCGCGATCGGCGCGGGCATGCCCGTGCACGAGGCGCGCGGCTCGATGGTGCTCGACATCGGCGGCGGCACCTCCGAGGTCGCCGTGATCTCGTTGAACGGCATCGTCTACGCGGCCTCGGTCCGCATCGGCGGCGACCGCTTCGACGAGGCCATCACGAACTACGTGCGGCGCAACTACGGCATTCTGATCGGCGAGGCCACGGCGGAAAGGATCAAGCACGAGATCGGCTCCGCGTATCCCGGCCAAGAGGTCAAGGAGATCTCGGTCAAAGGCCGCAATCTCTCCGAAGGCGTGCCCCGAGCCTTCACGCTGAACAGCAACGAGATCCTCGAGGCGCTGCAGGAGCCGCTTCAGGGCATCGTCGGCGCGGTCAAGGTCGCGCTCGAGCAGACTCCGCCCGAGCTCGGGGCCGACGTCGCCGAGCGCGGCATCGTCCTGACGGGGGGCGGCGCGCTGCTCACCGACATCGACAAGCTGTTGACCGAGGAGACGGGCCTGCCCGTCGTCGTCGCGGACGACCCGCTCACCTGTGTCGCTCGCGGCGGCGGGCGCGTTCTCGAGCTATTGGACGAGTACGGACCGGCAGCCTTTTCCATAGAGTGAGGTAGCGGGGGGCAGCCGCACGCAGCGGCGGACGGGATGAGTGCTGCTGGAAGAACCGCGAATACCGTCGGTCGGGGCGGAGCCTATCTCGGCCTGCGCTTCCTGGTGCTCGTGCTCGTCTGTCTCGCGCTCATGGTGCTCGACGAGCGGACCGATCGCCTGCATCGGCTCCGCGAAGGCCTTTCGGTCACGGTCTACCCGATACAAGCGCTCGTCGACCTGCCTTTCAAGACTTGGCGGTGGGCGACCGTCGCGCTCGCCGACCGCCGAGCGCTGCTGGCCGACAATGAGCGTCTCAAGCGCGAGCAGCTGCTGACGGACGCGCGTCTCCAGCGGCTCGCCGCGCTCGAGTCCGAGAACACGCGGCTCAGAAAGCTGCTCGACTCGACGGGCCGGCTCACGGACCGCGTGCTCGTCGCCGAGATCCTGTCCGTGGACCTCGATCCGTATCGCCAGAGGTTCGAGCTCAATCGCGGCCGCTGGGACGGCGCCTACGTCGGGCAGGCGCTGCTCGACGCCGACGGCGTCGTCGGACAGCTCGTGCGGGTCGGGCCGATGACGGCGCAGGCGGTCCTCATCACCGACGCGGATCACGCCGTGCCCGTCACGATCAATCGCAACGGCCTGCGCACGATCGCGGTCGGCACGGGCGACACGGGCCGGCTGCGCCTGCCGTATCTCACGAACACGGCCGACGTGCAGGTCGGCGATCTGCTGCTCTCGTCGGGGCTCGGGGGCGTGTTCCCGCCCGGCTACCCCGTGGGGCGCATCGTCGAGGTCAAGGTGCGCCCCGGGCAGTCCTTCGCGGACGTCATCGCCGAGCCCGCCTCGGCGCTCGACCGGGAGCGCGAGGTGCTGCTCGTGTGGACGGCCGACGATACGGGCGACGGCTCGCCTTCGGACCCTCCCGTTCCGCTCCAGCGGCCCGGGGTTTCGGACCGGGCCGCTGTCGCCGGCGCCGCGGCGCCTCCGCAAGAGCCGAGTCCGTTGGCCGGCCGAGACGCGGCGCCCCGAGCCGAGGGCGCGGCGCCCCGAGCCGAGGGCGCAGCGCCTGGAGGCGAAGGCGCCACGCCCCGAGGGGAACGCGCCGCGCAGACCGGCGGCGGCGGGACCGCGGAACGCAAAACCAACGTCGCGGCGGTGCAGCCATGAGATCGCTGCGTCTCGGCGGCGTCTTCGCGCTCTTCTTCGCGCTCGTGCTCGCGGTCGTGCCGCTGCCGAACGGAATCGCTCCGTTCCGGCCGAGCTGGGTCGGCGTCGCGCTGCTTTACTGGACCCTCGTCGCGCCGGAGAGCTACGGCCTCCTCACGGCTTTCCTCTGCGGTCTCGCGCTCGACACGCTGACCGGCGCGCTGCTCGGCCAGCACGCGCTCGCCCTGGTCCTCATCGTCTATCTCGCGCAGCGCTTCTATTTGCAGCTCAGAGCTTTTCCCGCCTCGCAGCTCGCGGCGACGATCGCCGTGCTGCTCGGTCTCTACGAGTTCGTGCTCTTCTGGATCGACGGCGTCGCCGGGCGGAGCGTTCCGGCCGTCATGCGCTTATGGCCGATCGTGAGCGGCACGGTGCTCTGGTTCCTCGTCTGGTCCGTCTTCGAAGGCGGCCGCCGCGACGCGCCGGAGCGTCTGTAAGGGCGAGCCATGAGCCGGCGGCCGAACACGTTCAAGGATCACTGGGAGGAGCAGCGGCTTTTTCTCTCGCGCGTCATCGCGGCCGGCGTCATCGTCGTCGTGCTGACCGGCGTGCTCATCGCCCGGCTCGTGCAGCTGCAAATCATCGACTACCAGCGCTTCAGCGAGCTGTCGCAGGGCAATCGCCTCAGGATCGAGCCGCTCGCGCCGACGCGCGGGCTCATCTACGACCGCAACGGCGCGGTTCTCGCCGAGAACCTGCCGACGTGGCAGCTCGTCGCCGTTCCGGAGCAGGTCACGGATCTCGATGCGGTGCTCCGCGAGCTCGAGGGCCTCAAGCTGCTCGACGCCTCCGACCACGACTCGCTGATCGACTTGATCCGCTCGCACCGCGCGTTCGAGCGCGTGAAGCTCACGAACCTGACCGAGACGCAGGCCGCGCGCTTCGCCGTGCGCCGGCACCGCTTCCCCGGCATCGACATCGAGGAGGGCCTCGTCCGCTACTATCCGTTCGGCGAGGCGGCCGCGCACGCGATCGGCTACGTGGGCAGCATCAGCAAGCGCGACCTCGAGCGCATCGACCGCACGAACTACGCCGCGACCTCGCATATCGGCAAGGTCGGGATCGAGCGCAGCTACGAGGATCTGCTGCACGGGCAAGTGGGCTATCGCCAGCAGGTCGTCAATGCACAGGGCCGCGTGCTGCTCGACTCGGCCTCGGAGAGCGGAGACGAGGAAGCCGCGCTCGGCGGGCTCGAGACGAAATGGCCCGTGCCCGGCGACAATCTCGTGCTCTCGCTCGACATGCGCGTGCAGCTCGCGGCGCAGCAAGCGCTCGCCGGCGCTCGGGGCGCGGCGATCGCCATCGATCCGAACAACGGCGACGTCCTCGCGCTCGTGAGCTCGCCGTCCTTCGATCCGAACCGTCTTTCCGCCGGACTCAGCGCGCAGGACTACAACGCGTTGAACACGGATCCGAATCGGCCGCTCTTCAACCGTGCGCTGCAGGGCCAATATCCCGCGGGCTCGACGATCAAGCCCTTCGTCGGTCTCGCGGGCCTGCGCTTCCACAGCGTTTTGCCGGCCGACAAGGTCTACTGCCCGGGGTACTTCACTCTGCCGGGGCAGACGCATCGGTACCGCGACTGGCGCCCCCAAGGCCATGGCTCCGTGGACCTGCACGAGGCGATCGTCGAGTCGTGCGACGTCTACTTCTATCGACTCGCCTCGAACCTCGGCATCGACAACCTCTCGCAAATGCTCGAGGCATTCGGCTTCGGCGCCGAGACGGGCATCGACATCGACGGCGAGAGCGCCGGCGTGGTGCCGTCGCGCGAGTGGAAGAAGAAGCACTTCTCTCGGCCGGAGAATCAGGTGTGGTTCCCCGGCGATACGGTCAACGCCGGGATCGGCCAGGGCTATACCCTCGTGACGCCGCTGCAGCTCGCGAGCGCGGTCGCGACGCTCGCCGCTTCGGGCGCGCGGTTCCGCCCGCGGTTTCTGATCGGCACGGAGAACGCGATCAGCCGCGAGGTCGCATGGGCCGATCCGGCCGCCCTTGCCTCCATCGACGACGTGGCGCCGGAGAATTGGCAGGCGATTCGCGACGCAATGATCGGCGTGACGAAGGATCTGCACGGCACCGCCCGCGCGGCCATGCTCAAGACGCCCTATACGGTGGCCGCGAAGACGGGCACCGCGCAGGCGATCTCGGTCGGCCAGGACGAGAAGTACGACCGCGACGACATCGACGAGCGGCTCTGGGATCACGGCTTGCTGATCGCCTTCGCGCCCGCGGAGGCGCCCGAGATCGCCGTAGCCGTGGTCGTCGAGAACGGCGAGCACGGCGGATCGGCGGCCGGCCCCGTCGCGCGCAAGATCATGGACGCCTGGTACGCGGGCCGAACGCAAGCGAAGAGCGTCCAAGCGAACAACGTCCAAGCGAAGAACGTCCAAGCGAACATCGTCGAAGCGACGAACGACGAAGCGAAGAACGACTATGTCGCTCGGCAGCATTGAGCTCGGCGTCAAGACGCGCAAGGCGCTGAAGACGCCGCTCTTCGGCAGCCTCGTCATCGATCTGCCGCTGCTGATCACGCTCGTCGCCGTGTCCGCCCTCGGCTTCGTCGTCCTCTACAGCGCGCTCGGGGCGGATCCGTCCTTGCTGCTGCGGCAAGGAGCGCGCGCGGCGCTCGCGTTCTGCGCGTTCTTCGTCATGGCGCAGATCCCGCCGCGCTATCTGCGCTTCTGGACGCCGTGGCTCTATTTCATCGTGCTCGGCCTGCTGTTCGCCGTCATGGTCGAGGGCGAGATCGGCAAAGGCGCGCAGCGCTGGCTCGATCTCGGTTTCGTGCGCTTCCAGCCGTCCGAGCTCATGAAGCTCGCGGCGCCGATGATGGTCGCGTGGTACCTGCACGATCGAAGCCTGCCGCCGTCGCTGTGGCACGTCATCGTGACGCTGCTGCTGATTCTCGTGCCGACGCTGCTGATCTACGAGCAGCCCGACCTCGGCACGGCGCTGCTTGTCGTCGCGGCCGCGGGCCTGACCGTGCTTCTCGCGGGGATCAGCCTGCGGCTGATCGGATTCGTGCTGGGGCTCGCGATGGTCGCCGCGCCCGTGCTCTGGACCTTCATGCTCGACTATCAGCGCGCGCGCGTGCTGACGTTCCTTAATCCCGAGTCCGATCCGCTCGGCGCGGGCTACAACATCATCCAGTCGAAGATCGCGATCGGGTCCGGAGGATTGTTCGGCAAAGGCTGGCTCAACGGCACGCAGGCGCATCTCGAGTTTCTGCCGGAACGCTCGACCGACTTCATCTTCGCCGTGCTCGCGGAGGAGTTCGGGCTGCTCGGCCTCGCGCTGCTGCTCGTGCTCTATCTCGTGCTCGTCGGGCGCGGGCTCTACATCGCGGCGCAGGCGCAAGACACGTACACGCGCCTGCTCGCGGGCGGTCTCAGCCTCACGTTCTTCTTCTACGTGTTCGTGAATGCGGGAATGGTATCGGGCATCCTGCCGATCGTCGGTGTGCCGCTGCCGCTCGTGAGCGCCGGCGGCACCTCGATGGTGACCCTCATGGCGGGTTTCGGTATTCTCGCGGCAATAAACGGACACAGGAAACTGCTCGCTCCATGAACGTGAAGGAACGCAGCGTCACACGCTCGGTTGCAGCCCTCGGTTCCGTGATGTGCCTTCTCTGCGGCGCCGCGCGCGCCGATGTCGATGCGGCCGCCGTCGAATCGGCGAAGAACGCATTCCTCTCGCGCATGGTCGAGAAGCACGGCTTCGAGAAGGCTTCGCTCGCCGCGACTCTGGACGGGATCAAGATCAACGACAAGATCCTCGAGACGATCTCGAAGCCCGTCGAGCGCGTCGTGCCGTGGTACGAGTACCGGAAGATCTTTCTGACGAACGAGCGCATCGGCGCGGGCGCGGACTTCTGGATGCAGCACGCGGCCGAGGTCGAGGCCGCGAGCGAGCGCTACGGCGTGGCTCCCGAGATGCTCGTGGCCATCCTCGGCGTCGAGACCTATTTCGGGCAGCGCATGGGCACCTATCGCGTGCTCGACGCGCTCGGGACGCTCGCGTTCGCGTATCCGCCGAGATCGCGCTTCTTCGCCTCCGAGCTCGAATCCTTCCTGCTCATGAGCCGCGAAGAGGGTCCCGCCGTGCTCGACGCCGTGGGCTCGTACGCGGGCGCAATGGGGGCGGGGCAATTCATACCGTCGAGCTTCAGGGCGTACGCCGTCGACGCGGACGGCGACGGCCGGCGCGACGTATGGCACGACTGGGACGATATCCTCGGCAGCGTCGCGAACTACTTCGAGGTGCACGGCTGGCAGCGCGCGGAACCGGTCGCCGACCGAGCGGAGCTCGAGGGAGGCGACGCGAGGCCGCCGTCCGGAAATGCGCTCGACTTCGACCATACCGTGGACGAGCTCAAGCGCATGGGCTACAAATTCTCGTCGGCCTTGCCGGGGACGGCGCCCGCCGCCGTCGTCGCGCTCGAGGGCGAGGGCGGCGCCACGGAGTACTGGATCGGCTATCGGAATTTCCGCGTGATCACGCGCTACAACAGCAGCCCCAAGTACGCGCTCGCGGCGTTCGAGCTGAGTCAGGCGATCCGCGACGCGTATTTCGCGAGGACGGCCGAGTGAGGCGTAGACCTGCGCTCCGGGCGGCGGCTTCGCTCGCGATTTGCGCGGCCGCGGGCCTGTCCGGCTGCGCCTCGCGCGTCGAGGCGCCGCAAGCGCGCTCCGCGACGGTCGTGAATCCGCCGCGCGGGGAGCGCGGAAACCCGCCGTTTTACGACGTGCTCGGCCAGCGCTACTTCGTGCTGGCCTCGAGCGACGGCTATGTCGAGCGCGGGCTCGCCTCCTGGTACGGACCGGACTTCC
>DASTSM010000314.1:0-4795 GCA_035760685.1 Gammaproteobacteria bacterium
CGGCCAGCAGCTCCTGCGTGATGCGAGCCATGCGCACTTCGGTGTAGCGCATGGCCGCCGGCGCGTCCCCGTCGACCGAGCCGAAGTTGCCCTGACCGTCGACGAGCATGTAGCGCATCGAGAAGTCCTGCGCCATGCGGACGATCGTGTCGTACACGGCGGCGTCGCCGTGCGGATGGTATTTACCGATGACGTCGCCGACGACGCGGGCGGACTTCTTGTAGGGCCGGTTGTACTCGTTGCCGAGCTCACGCATGGCGAAGAGCACGCGCCGGTGCACGGGCTTCAAGCCGTCCCGAACGTCGGGCAGGGCGCGGCCGACGATCACGCTCATCGCGTAATCGAGGTAGGACTGCCGCATCTCGTCTTCGAGGTTGACGGAGACGATCTCTTTCGCTGCTTCAGCCATTCGTTTCGCTCAAAAATACCGTCCCGATCTCCGTGACTTCCGCGTCAAGGAGAGTCCGCAGACCGCGAGGTAGGTTTAGCCGCACAGGCGAGTGTTGCCGACGCCTCGATTCCGGGCCGACAACGAGGCCCAAAGTGCTCGAAAAACAAGGCGTAATTCTATCACAGCGAAGCGCTCCGCCGTAGCCTCGTGCAGCCTTTCCGGCGAGATTTCTCGCATAGCGCGGTCAATGAGAAATGCGGGGCAGCCGCTATACTTGACGCCCGCTTTCCGAGGCCGTTGCCTCCCGAGGCCGATCGCGAGATGCCGAACCCGCCGGAGCGTATCGACGCCCTGATCTGCGCACGTTGGACCATTCCAATCGAGCCGGAGGTGCGCGCGCTCGGCGGACTCGCGCTCGCCATCGACGGCGGCCGCATCGTCGCGCTGTTGCCGAGGGCGGAGGCCGAGGCGCGCTATGCCCCGGACGCGCTGCACGAGCGCCCCGAGCACGTCCTGCTGCCCGGGCTCGTCAACGCGCACTGCCATGCCGGCATGACGCTGCTGCGCGGCTTCGCGGACGATCTGCCGCTCGAGCGGTGGCTGCACGAGCGCATCTGGCCGGCGGAATCGAAGTGGATCAGCCCCGCGTTCGTCGGCGACGGGACGCGGCTCGCGATCGCCGAGATGCTGCGCGGCGGCACGACGTGCTTCTCGGACATGTACTACTTTCCGGACGCCGTCGCGGCGGTCGCGGTCGAGGCCGGCATGCGAGCCGTCATCGGCATGATCGCGCTCGACTTCCCGACGGCCTGGGCGAGAACGGCCGACGAGTACATCGGCAAGGGCCTCGAGGTTCGCGATCGCTTCAAAGCCGAGCCGCTGATCTCGACGACCTTCGCGCCTCATGCGCCCTACTCCGTATCCGATGCGACGCTGACTCGGATCCGGCAGCTCGCCGACGAGCTCGACGTGCCCGTGCATATGCATCTGCACGAGACCGCGGCGGAGATCGAGGCCGCCGTGAGCACGACCGGGCAGAGGCCGCTCGAGCGGCTCCGGTCGCTGGGCCTTGTGACGCCCGGCCTCATCGGGGTGCACGCGGCGCACCTCGTCGACGACGAGATCGACACGCTGGCGCGCGCGGGCGCGAGCGTCGTGCACTGTCCCCGGTCGAACTTGAAGCTCGCGAGCGGCGCGTGCCGCGTCGGCGCACTGCTCGCCGCCGGCGTCAACGTCGCGCTCGGCACCGACGGGGCCGCGAGCAACAATCGCATGGACCTGTGGTCGGAGATGGAGACGGCGGCGCTGCTCGCGAAGCTCGTCGCCGGCGACGCGTCGGCCGTGCCCGCAGCGGCCGCGCTCGAGATGGCCACGATCAACGGCGCCCGCGCGCTCAACCTCGATGCGCTGATCGGCTCCCTCGTGCCGGGCAAAGCGGCCGACGTAATTTGCGTCGACCTTTCCGAGGCCGCGCTCGCGCCCGTGCTCGATCCGGTCTCTCAGCTGGTTTACGCTGCCTCGCGGAGCCACGTGAGCGACGTCTGGGTCGCGGGCGAGCATCTCGTGTCGCAAGCCGAGCTGGTTCGCATGGACGTCCCCGCCGTCGTCGAGGCTGCGGCCGAGTGGGGTCGGCGTTTGGTTCACGAGGGGTAGTCGTTTGATCGAGTCGAAGCATGCGGCAGCGCCGAACGTCGATTCCGGCGAGGTCGAGAAATTCACGTCACGGGCCGCGGATTGGTGGGATCCGCACGGGCCGTTCCGCACGCTTCATGAAATCAACCCGCTGAGGCTCGGATACGTGCGAGGACGCGTCGTGCTGCGCGGAGCCCGCGTCCTCGACGTGGGCTGCGGCGGGGGCCTCTTTGCCGAAGCCGTCGCGGCCGAGGGCGGCGAGGTCGTCGGCATCGACATGGGACCGTCCAACGTCGGCGTCGCCCGGACACACGCATCGGAGAGCGGCTTCGCAATCCGCTACGAGTGCATCGACGCGGCGGCGTTCGCGGCGCAGCGCCCCGGTGAGTTCGACGTCGTGACCTGCTTCGAGCTGCTCGAGCACGTGCCCGATCCGGCCGCGATCGTCTCGGCCTGCGCCCTCGCGCTCCGGCCCGGCGGATCCGCTTTCTTTTCGACGATCAACCGCAACCCGAAGAGCTTCCTGCTCGCCATCGTCGCGGCCGAGCACCTGCTGCGAATGGTTCCTCGCGGCACGCACGAGTACCTGAAGCTCGTGCGTCCGTCCGAGCTCGCCGCGTGGTGCAGGAGAGCCGGCTTGAACGTCGTCGACCTCAGCGGGCTGCACTTCAACCCGGTGTTCGCCGAGTACGCGCTGGGCGGCAACGTCGACGTGAATTACTTCGCTCATGCCGTCAAAGGAGCCCGATAGACGTGGAGGCGGTGCTCTTCGATCTCGACGGCACGCTCGCCGATACGGCGCCCGATCTCGTCGCCGTGCTGACCGCGATGCTCGCGGAGCAGGGCCGGCCGCCGATGCCTTACGCCGTCGCTCGGAACGAGGTCTCGAACGGATCGACGGGGCTGGTGAGGCTCGGTTTCGGCACGGATCTCGGCGCCGTGGAGCTCGAGGCGTTGCGGCGGCGGTTCATCGACCTTTACGCGTCGATGGTGTGCATCAAGTCACGGCTTTTCCGTGACTTGCATGATCTTTGCGAGGGTCTTTATCGCTTCGGCACACCGTGGGGCGTCGTCACGAACAAGCCGCAGGCCATGACGGTTCCTTTGCTCGAGCAGCTCGGGGTGGCGGCGTGGGCCGGAACGATCGTGAGCGGCGATCAGCTTCCGCAGCGGAAACCGCACCCGGCGCCCCTGCTGCTCGCCGCCGAGGAGCTCGGCGTCGACCCCTGCCGCTGCATCTACGTCGGCGATGCGCCGAGAGACATCGAAGCCGGTCGCGCGGCCGGCATGCGAACGGTCGCAGCCGGCTACGGTTACATCCGGCCGCAAGAAGACGTGCTGGCGTGGGGCGCGGACCGAGTGGTGAGGCGTCCCCGGGAGCTGGCAAGTTTGGTCGAGGACTGGACGGCGGCGGGGCACGCGCGATGATCGATTTCGACACTTACGCGCCGCGGCGCGATCTCTTCGAGGGGCGCGTGATTCTCGTGACGGGCGCGACGAGCGGGATCGGACGTGCGGTCGCGACCGACCTCGCGCGGCATGGCGCGACCGTGCTGCTCCACGGCCGAAACGAGCAGGCCTTGCAGGCGCTTTATGAGGAGCTCTGCAAGATCGGCCCCGAGCCGGCGGCCGCGCAGCTCGACCTCGAGCGCGCGCAGGGCCCGGAATACCAGCGCCTCACCGACGAGATCGAGAACCGCTACGGACGGCTCGACGGGCTCCTGCACAACGCCGGCATCCTCGGCGAACGCAGCCCGATCGAGTACTACAACATCGGCGTGTGGCAGCGCGTCATGCACGTGAACGTCAACACGACGTTCATTCTGACGCGGTGCCTGATACCGCTGCTCAAGCAGTCGGCCGATGCGTCGGTCCTCTTCACGACGAGCGGCGTGGGACACCGGGGTCGGGCGTATTGGGGTGCCTATGCCGCGTCGAAGTTTGCCGTGGAAGGCCTCGCGCAAGTCCTCGCGGATGAGATGGAGAAGACGACGGTCCGCGTGAATTGCATCAACCCGGGTCCGACGAGGACACGCATGCGCGCGCAGGCGTATCCCGCGGAAGACCGGAGCAAGCTGCGCAGGCCCGAGGAAATCACAGGCGCCTATCTTTATCTGCTCGGCCCCGACTCGAAAGGCGTATCCGGCGAGCGCGTCGACGTGCAGGGCTAGGAGCGGTTGGAGCTCGCCGTGCGCCCGCTCGCGCGCGGCGACGGCGCGCGAAGCTCGACGGCTCGATATAAGGCAAGGATTTCGGGCTTCGTGAGGGCACGCGTTCGGCCGCGCTGCAGAGCGCCGAGCTCGATGGGCCCGAAACGCACGCGAATCAAGCGGCTCACGGTGAGGCCGAGCGTGTCGAACATGCGGCGGACCTCCCGGTTCCGACCCTCGCGGAGCGTGACATGCACCCAGGCATTGCGTCCTGTGCCGCCCTTGACCTCGATCTTGTCGAATCGCGCGGGACCGTCCTCGAGCTCGATGCCCGTCGAGAGAAGGTCGAGCTGCTCGGGAGAGGCACCGCCGAGCAGCCGCACCGCGTACTCGCGAGGGATCTCGTAGCGCGGGTGCATGAGGCGGTGCGCGAGCTCCCCGTCAGTCGTGAGCAGCAGCAGCCCCGAGGTATTGAAGTCCAGCCGGCCGATGCTGATCCAGCGGCCCTGCGGAGGTTTCGGCAGCTGCTCGAACACCGTCGGGCGGCGCTCCGGATCGCCGCGCGAGGTGAGCTCGCCGGCCGGCTTGTAGTAGGCGAGATAGCCGTGCTCGTGCCGATGAC
>DASTSM010000315.1:0-13690 GCA_035760685.1 Gammaproteobacteria bacterium
CGGGTGCCCGCCCCTTCATCGGGCGAGCCGCCCGCGCCGCAAGCGGGCGTGGCCACCGCGCAGTCTCCGAGCGTCGGCGTTGCTCCGCCGCCCGCGCCCCCGCCCGGCGCGGCCGGCCCCGTCTTGGCCTACACGGTCGTGTCGCCGGGCAACGCCGGCGCGGAGCCGGCCCGGACCGAGGATCTCGGCGACGAGGTCATCGAAGGAGTGCTCGCGCACGGCACGCGGGTCACGCATACGATCCCGGTCGGCGCGATCGGCAACGAGCTGCCGATCGACGTCGTCAGCGAGTCGTGGTACTCGAGCGAGCTCGACGAGGTCGTGATGTCGAAGTTCTCGGATCCGCGCATCGGCGAGACCACGTATCGGCTCGAGAACCTCGTGCGCGAGGAGCCGGCGCCGGACCTGTTCACGGTGCCTTCGGACTACAAGCTCGTCGCGGAGGACGTGCCGTCGCCGGGCGCTTGGGCCGACCAGAACGGCAGCCCGGGCACGCGCGTCGAGCGCCGGGTATTCATCGCGCCGCCGAACGCCGCGAGCCACTAATTCGCGCACCCACGCCCGCGTCGGGCGTCGCACATGTGGAGACGCGGAGTGAAGGACGAGCTCAGCTGGTGGCAGCGCGGTGTGGTCTACGAGGTCTACGTGCGCTCGTTTCAAGACTCGAACGACGACGGCATCGGCGACCTCGAAGGAGTACTGCGGCGCGCGGACTATCTCGAGCGCTTGGGCGTGGACGCGATCTGGCTCTCGCCGTTCTATCCGTCACCCATGAAGGACTTCGGGTACGACGTGGCCGACTATACGGGAGTCGATCCCGCGTACGGCGCGATCGACGATTTCGATCGCCTCGCGGCGGCGCTCCATGAGCGCGGCATGAAGGTCATCTTGGATCTCGTGCCGAATCACACGTCCGATCGCCACCCGTGGTTCCTCGAGTCGGCGACGTCGCGGGAAAGCCCGAAGCGCGACTGGTATCTCTGGGCTTCGCCCGGTGCGGAGGGCGGACCGCCCAACAACTGGCGCAGCGAATTCGGCGGCTCCGCATGGGCATGGCATGAGCCGACGGGGCAGTACTACTACCACGCGTTCCTCGACGCGCAGCCCGACTTGAACTGGCGGAACCCGGCGGTCCGCGCCGCGATCGCGGACGTCATGCGGTTCTGGCTCGATCGCGGCGTCGACGGCTTCCGCGTCGACGTGCTCTGGCACTTGCTCAAGGACGAGCTGCTGCGGGACAACCCGCCGAACCCCGCCTACGATCCGGCCGTCGACTCGCCTTACGACGCGCTCGTGCCCGCGTACTCGGCGGATCAGCCCGAGGTTCAGGAGGCGCTCGGATTTCTGCGCGGC
Organism: Gammaproteobacteria bacterium; assembly: GCA_035760685.1. Lineage (GTDB taxonomy): Bacteria > Pseudomonadota > Gammaproteobacteria > Steroidobacterales > Rariloculaceae > ZC4RG20. The sequence continues at coordinate 1,354 of DASTSM010000315.1, forward strand.
GTCGTCGACGAGTACGACGATCGCGTGCTGATCGGGGAAGTCTATCTGCCGATCGAGCGGCTCATGGCCTACTACGGCATCGGTCAGGCCGGCGCGCATCTGCCATTCAATTTTCATCTGCTCGACGCGCCGTGGGACGCCGCGAGCCTGCGCGCGATCATCGACATGTACGACGGATCGCTGCCGAAGGACGCGTGGCCGAACTGGGTCCTCGGCAATCACGATCGGCCCCGCATCGCGAGCCGCGTCGGGCCGCCTCAAGCGCGCGTCGCCGCGATGCTGCTGCTCACGCTGCGCGGCACGCCGACGATGTACTACGGCGACGAGATCGGCATGAGGAACGTCGAGGTGCCCGCGTCCCGGGTGCGCGACCCGAGAGAGCTCAACGTCCCGGGCAAAGGCCTCGGCCGCGATCCGTACCGCTCGCCGATGCAATGGTCCGCCGACCTGCACGCGGGCTTCAGCGGCGTGGAGGCGTGGCTTCCGATCGCGCCCGACTTCGAGATCGTCAACGTCGCCGTGCAGGAGGCGAGCGCGACCTCGGTGCTTGCGCTCTACCGGGCGCTGCTCGCGCTGCGCCGCGCGAGCTCTGCGCTGACGGCGGGCAACTATCTGCCCGTCGAGGCGCCGCCGCCGGTGCTTTCCTACGTGCGCGCCTCCGAGAACGCAAGGCTTCTCGTCGCTCTGAACTTGAGCGATGCGCCCTGCCGCTTCGATCCGCCGCCCGACTGGCACGGCGGGAGCGTGCTGCTCTCGACGACGACCGTCGAGACGGAATCGCGCGCCGCCTTCGCCGAGATGCCGCTCGGTCCCGACGAAGGCGTCGTCATCGCGCCGCCGGAGGCGGGCCCTACTTCCGCGACTGATCGAGCTCGGTAATCGGGAAAAGATTCGCGAAGGCCTCGACGTCGGAAGGCGCATGCGGCCGCTCGAGTGCGCGCGAGAGCACGCGCGATTTGCGTGCGACGGCGATCCGAGTACGATCGATCCACGTCCCGCCCATCGGCTTGCCCGAGCCTGTCGGCGATCATTCGCTCTGCGAGCGGGATTCCGCAGAACAATATGACGACGGGAATCGAAGAAATCCTCGACGAGCTTCCGACTTCGATGGCGCAGAGCGGGGCAGGGCCGGGCGGCCGTCCGCGGTCGACGAGGCCCGGGCTCGAGCGCCGCCTCTTTTTGTTCCTGCTCGTGCTCGGCGTCATGCCGCTTCTCATCGGCGGAACCATCGCCTACAAGCAGTTCCGCGAGTACGTCGGCGGCGAGGTCGCGCTGACGATGCGCGCTCTCGCCGATGGCGCGCGCATTGCGACAGAGGAGTTTCTCGACTATCTGCGCGGGCGCACGGTCGATATCGCCTACGACTGGTATATCAGCGACAGCCTCGAGAGCGGAGCGCCGGAGCCGGATCTTTCGCGCTACCTTCGCATTCAGCGCACGCTCGTGCCGGAGAGCGAAGGCGTCTTCGTGCTCGGCCTCGACGGCCGCGTCGTCGCGTCGTCCGATCCCGACGAGGTCGGCGCGGACCGTTCCCGAGAGCCGTACTTCGCGAACGGCCTCAAGGCGCCCGTCGTGACGGACATGCGGCTCGACGACGGAGGGAAGCCCGAGTGGATCGTGGCGGCGCCCGTGTCGAGCCGGCGCACGGGCCGCCTGCTCGGCGTCGTCGCCAATCGCATCGATCCGCGCTCGCTCAGCGATATCGTGAGCGGGCGGCGCGGTCACACCGGGGCGGGCCTCGAGCCCGGCGCCACGAGCGAGGTTTACGTCGTCAACGCGCAGGAGCTCATGCTGACCGAGTCCCGCTTCCTGCCGCACGCCATGCTCAACGAGCGGGTCGACACGGAGGCCGTGCGCCGGGCCGCGCGGGGCGTGCAGATGCTCGGCGTGTACCGCGACTACCGGGGGGTGCCGATCACGGGCGCGTCGGCGCTGATTCCGGAGATGGGATGGACGGTGATCGCCGAGCGCGACGTAAGCGAGGCGTTCGCGCCCGCGTCGAAGCTTGGGCTCGAGCTCCTAGCGTTGGGGCTCGCCGTGCTGCCGGCCGTGATCGGGTTCGGCTTCGTGCTGCATCGCGACATCGTGCGCCCGATGCGCAGGCTCATCGGTGCGGATCAACGCGTGCTCGAGGAAGGCGCGCTCGCGGGTCTGATCCCGCAAGCCGAGCTGCCGCAGAACGAGTGGGCGCGCGTCGCGACGGTCCGCAACGACATGCTGCGGCAGCTCGCCCGCGAGCAGGCTTGGCATGCCGAGCAGGTCCGGGGCCAAAGGCGCGAAGCGGAGCGGCTTTCCGAGATCGTGCGCGCCGTAACCGCGCACGAGCCGCTCGCCGCGACGCTCCAGCTCATCGCCGACGGCGCCGTCGAGCTTTGCAGGGCCGACAGCGCGGAAGTCCGCCTCGACGCCCCCGCGACTGGCATGCCTGCGCGCTTCAGGGCGGGCACACCGACGCCCGCGGGTCCGGGGCCCGACCCGCGGATCGAGCAGGTCATCGCCTCGAACTCGGGGCCGGTCGGCTCGGTCACCGTGGCTCGGGCGGAGGGTGCGCCGTTCGACGAAGGCGATCATGTGGTGCTCGCACGCCTCGCCAGTCATGCCGCGGTCGCGATCGAGAACGCGCGATTCCACGACGAGGTTCAGGACGCGGCCGAGCGCAAGGACCGCTTTCTCGCGACGCTCGCGCACGAGCTCCGGACGCCGCTCTCGGCCGTCGTCCATTCGCTCGAGGCGCTCGAGACGCTCGGCGGAGGCGGCGAGGGCGACGCGGCGCATTTTCGCGCCGTGATTCGGCGCCAGGTCGGGCACGTCACGCGGCTCGTCGGCGATCTGCTCGACGTGTCGAGAATCGGGGCAGGCAAGCTGCGCCTCGAGCGGGGACCCGTCGATCTCGTGGGCACCGTGTCCGAGGCCGTGGAAGCCATGAAGCACCGCGGCCGGATCATCGACGTCGATGCGCCGCCGGGACCGATCGTCGTGAGCGGCGATGCGACGCGGCTCGATCAGATCGTCAAGAATTTGCTCGACAACGCGGTCAAGTACAGCTCGGCCGACAGCCCGATCAAAGTCGCCGTCGCGGCGGACGGCGACGAAGCGGTGCTCGAGGTCCGGGATCACGGCATCGGCGTCTCGCCCGCCCAGGTTCAGCGGCTCTTCCAGGCGTATATGCAGGCGGACTCCGCGCTGCCCCTTGCGCAGGGCGGCCTCGGCCTAGGTCTTGCGCTCGTGCGCGGCATCACCGAAGCGCACGGCGGCCGCGTCACCTTGTCGAGCGCGGGCGCGGGGCAGGGCACCGTGGTGACCGTGCGCCTGCCGCTGCTCTCTCGCTGAAAATTGGGGTCAGACCCTAATTTTCTTTCGGCGCCGTCGGCCGCCGGCGCCGTCCGCCGTCTTGCGGACCGCGGCGGGGAAAAATCAGCTCTGACCCCATTTTTCGCGCCGGCTCGATGAGACCTTCCGCGAGCAGCCGGCTGCCGATGGCATAGAAGTAGAGGTAGCCTCGGTCGGGGCCGAAGCGCTCGACGGCGTGCTCGACCTCCTCGTGCGGGCCGAGACGGAGGAGTCTGCGCAACGCTTTCGAAGCGCCGACGTCGCCGGGCGGGAAGACGTCGAGCCGGCCGAGCCCGCGCAGCAGAACGAGGGCGGCGCTCCACGGGCCGATGCCGGGCAGCGCCGTCAGCGTTTCGAGGGCCGCCGAGCTCGGCATGCGGGCAAGCGCGGCTTCGTCGATCTCGCCGGACGCGACGCCGCGGGCGAGCCCGCGCAGGGTCTCGGCCTTGCGGGCGCTGAGGCCGCAGCCGCGGAGCGCATCGAGCCGGGCGCCGGCGATCGCAGTCGCGGTCGGGAACAGCGGGAAGCGCCGTCCGCCCGTGTCGAGCGAGCGGCCGAACCGCGCGACGAGCCGGCCCACGATCGCGGCGCCCGCGTCGAGGCTGACTTGCTGAAACGGCACGACGTTCGCGAAAGTTTCGAAGAGGCTGGGGAAGCGCGGCGGCCGAAGCCCGCGCAGTGCCGCGGCCGTCGAGCGCAGCGGATCCTCGAGCTCGCCGAAGCGCTCGAGCCGCACGGGGTCGAAGTCGAGACCGAGAGTCGCGCGCACGGTTCGCTTCAAGGCCGCGCGCGCGGGCGGCGAAAGGGGCGCGCCGCGAAACCGTGCCCGCACGTCGGGAGCATCGATCGTCCCGCGGTTCCGCACCTCGAGCAGCGCGGGGCCGTCGGCTGTCGAGAGCGCGCGCAGATAGCGGCCGCCTTCCCAGAAGTCGACGGGATTCGCGGGCCGGCGCTGGAGCACGCGCACGGTCGCCTCGAGATGGAACGGCGCGCGCGTCGCGAGCCGCGCGGTCGCTCCCGGGCTCAAGGCTGCGAGCTCTGTGCTTCCTCGATCGTATCGAGCGCGATGTTCGAATGAGCGTAAGCGCCGCCCGCCCGCATCTCGGCCGCGACCCAGATCGCCTCCATGAGCTCCTCCGGCGTCGCGCCGTGGCGCAGCGCCGCCTTCGTGTGTCCGCGAATGCAGTAAGGACACTGCGTGACGTGAGCGACGGCGACGGCAATGAGCTGCTTGGTCTTCGAAGGCAGCGCGCCGTCGGCGAAGACTCGCTCGCTGAATGCGGAGAAGGCCGCGTGGATGTCCGGCGCGAGCTTCTTGCGCATGGACGAGAGCGCGGGCGTGGATTGCGGATAGAGCTCTTTCGGCATTTCGATTCTCCTGTGGGCGTCGTTGGTCTCGATTTCGACCGTCACAAAGACGCTCGGAGTTTCCACCGTAACGAAGTTGACGCACAATCGGCGCGTCCGGCGATCGCGTGAGGTGAAGATGAACCGAATCGGCCCTATGAGAATCGGCGGCGCTTGGGCGGCCGTCATCCTGCTCGCGGCGACGACGGCGGGCTCGCTTTTGACGTTTTCTCCGGACGTCCGTGCGCAATCGGCTGCTCCTGCGACCGCGGCTCCCGGGCCAGCGGGCCCGGCTTCGGGTCCCGCCGACGCGGCTCGCGCGCCCGGCGAATCGGCTCGCCCCCGCGTCGCCCCGGCGCCCGGCTACCTCGGCCGCGATCGAGTGCCGGACGAGTCGGTGTTCCTGCCGCCTCCGCCGAAGCCCGACTCGGCTCTCGGCAAAGCCGATCTCGAGATCTTCCGCGCGACGCGCGCTCTCGAGGGCTCGCCGCGGTGGCAGCGGGCGACGAGCGACGCCGCCATCAATCAGCGCGCGCTGCTCGAGGACTTCGAATGCGCGGCCGGCGTCGACTTCGACGGCGCGGCGACGCCGGCGCTCACTCGGCTGCTGCAGCGCTCGATGGCGGATCTGCGCCCGGTCATCGGTGTGTCGAAGGATCGGTATCAGCGGCCGCGGCCCTTCCTCGTCGAGCAGGGGCCCGTCTGCGTAGCGACGGAGCCGCTCGCCCGCAGCGGGTCGTATCCGTCCGGTCATTCGGCGACCGGCTGGCTGTACGCGCTTCTGCTCGCGGAGCTTGCGCCCGATCGCGCCGCGGAGATCCTCGCGCGCGGCCGAGCCTACGGCGAAAGCCGCGTCGTTTGCGGCGTCCACTTCGTCTCCGACGTCGAGGCCGGCCGCACGGCGGCCGCCGCCGTCATTGCCGCGCTCAACGGCACGCCGGAGTTCGACGCGGACGTGGCCGCGGCGCGCCGCGAGCTCGATGGGCTGCGCGCAGCGGACGCGTCGAAACCCCCCGCCGCCCAGTGCTCTGTCGAGGACGGCGCGCTCGAGAGACCGTGGTGACGCGATCGACGCGCTAAGTCCCGCCGGCGGCGCCCACGATCCCGCTCGGTACACTAGAGGTCGGCACGTCGGTCGCCACATTAAAGATAGGACAGAATGCCCGCCTTGAATGGATTTCCTGCGCGGTTCGCGCCATGCTGGCGGCCTCAGTCAGCCACTTGTCTACAGGGATGCGGCCATGGGTCTTAGCGGAGTCAGCATTTGGGAGCTCCTGATCATCCTGCTCATCGTCGTCATGATCTTCGGCACGAAGCGCCTCAACACGCTCGGCTCGGATCTCGGCAGCGCGATCAGGGGGTTCAAGAAGGCGATGGACGGCAAGGACGAGCCGGCGGCGCCTTCGAGCCCACCGCTCATCACGAACGAGGCGCAGCCCGTGGCGGCCGAGAGCAAGATCGAGGAGCCCGCCTCGGCCAAGAAGTAGCGTCTCGGGCCCGCCCGCCCACGGCGGCCCCCTCCGCACACCATTCCCGCCCGGCGCCGAGCGCGGCCATCGAGCTGTAGCGCCGGGCCAGGACGCCGCGAAGCCCTCGCGGCACTCCGCGCTTGCGGCCGCGTACCCTGCGGGCCGGTTCTTGCCGGCTTTCGAAGGACTCCGTACGATTCGCCGCTCCGGATCCGTTCGATCGACGGCGCCCGCACCCGTAGACGTCGCTGCCGCACGCCGCCGCGCTCGTTCGCCCGCTCCACGCGACCCGCAGCATCGATATGAAGAAACGCAAAATTCTTCTGCTGGTCCTCGCCGTCGCGCTCGTCGGCGCGCTCGTCTACGTCTTCGCGATCCGCGAGCCTTCCTCGATCGTGCTGACCGGCGTCGTCACGACGGACGACGTGCGGGTCGGCGCGCTCACCGACGGCCGCGTCGAGGAGCTCGAGGTCGATCCCGGCGACGTCGTCGAGAAGGGACAGCTCATCGCGCGCATCCAGCCGCAGGAGCCGAAGGCCGACGTCGCGTACTACAAGAACTTGGAGAAGGCATCGGCCGCCACGGTCGAGCAGGCCAAGGCGCAGCTCAAGTTCTTCGAGGAGCAGACCCGGGAGCAGATCCACGAGGCCGAGGCGAACGTCGCGGCGGCCCGCGCGCAAGCCAAGCAAGCCGAGGCGGATCTCGAGAATGCGCGGCTCGAGTTCGAGCGCCAGCGCCAGCTGCGCGAGAAGCAGCTGAACTCGCAGCAGCAGCTCGATGCCGCGCGTACCATGTACGAGAGCGCCGAGGCCCGCTACGAGTCGCTCGTGAAGCAAGTGCAGGCCGCCGAAGCGGCGCTCGCGGTCGCGAAGGCCAACGAGCAGCAGATCGGCGCGCGCAAGGCCGAGCTCGAGTCCGCGGGCGAGCAGCTCGCGGCCGCGGGCGCGCAGACCGAGAAGGCCGAGGTTCGGCTCGCCTACACCGAGATCCGCGCGCCGATCGCAGGTCTGGTCGACGTGCGGGCCGCGCTCGAAGGCGAGGTCGTCACGCCGGGACAGACGATCGTGACCCTGATCGACCCTGACGATCTCTGGGTCCGCGCCGACGTCGAGGAGAGCTACATCGACCGCGTGCGCCTCGGCGACTCGCTCGCCGTGCGGCTCCCTTCGGGCGCGACGCGCGAGTGCAAGGTGTTCTTCCGCGGCGCGGACGCGGACTACGCGACGCAGCGCGACGTGAGCCGCACGAAGCGCGACATCAAGACGTTCGAGATTCGGCTGCGCTGCGACAATCGGGATCGGAGCCTCGCGCTCGGCATGAGCGCGTACGTCACCCTGCCGCTCGCCAGCTGAGATGGCCGCCGCGCTCGACGTCGAGGTCGAAGGGCTCACGAAGCGCTTCGGCGACTTCTGTGCCGTCGATGCGCTTTCGTTCCACGTCGCGCACGCGGAGGTCTTCGGTCTCCTCGGGCCGAACGGCGCCGGAAAGTCCACGCTGATCCGCATGCTGACGACGCTCGTGCCGCCGACCTCGGGCTCGGCGCGCGTCAACGGCTTCGATATCGTCCGCGAGGCGAACGAGGTGCGGAAGTCGATCGGCGTGATTCCGCAGGCCATGACCTCGGACCTCGACTTGAGCGCCGAGGAGAACATGAGCATCTTCGCGAAGCTCTACGGCCTGCCGCGGCAGCGCCGCCGCGAGGTCATCCGCGAGCTGCTCGCGGCCGTCGATCTCGCGCAATGGGCCGACAAGCCAGTCAAGAACTTCTCGGGCGGCATGCGCCGGCGACTCGAGATCGCGCGCGGCCTCGTGCATGCGCCGAAGATTTTCTTCCTCGACGAGCCGACCACGGGACTCGACCCGGTGTCGCGCGTCGCCGTGTGGGAAATGCTCGATCGTCTGCGCAAGGAGCGCGACCTCACCGTGATCCTGACGACGCACTACATGGAGGAGGCGGACAAGCTCTGCGACCGCATCGCGATCGTCGATCACGGCAAGCTCGTCGCGCTCGACTCGCCGCTCAAGCTCAAGGCGTCGATCCCGGGCAAGAACGTGCTAGAGGTCAGCTTCGCCGAGACGCCCGAGGGCTGGCGCGAGACGCTCGCGTCGCTGCCCGACGTCGCGGACGTCAAGGCCGAGGACCACGTGTATCGGCTGTCGTCGAACAACGGTCCGCGCACGACGACGGCGCTCATGGACGCGGTGCGGCGCGCGGGCGTCACGCTCGCGTCGCTGTCCGTGCAGAGCACGACGCTCGACGACGTGTTCGTGCACTACACGGGGCGGCAGCTGCGCGACGAGCTTCAGGCGCCGAATCCGGCCGAGAGCCGCGTCATGATCCGGCGGCAGTAAGGAAAATGGGGTCAGACCCCATTTTTCTTGACGAGGCGAAAAGCCGAAGGCAAACGCGGTGAAAAATGGGGTCTGACCCCATTTTCCTCGAAGCGGTGAAAAACGGGGTCTGACCCCATTTTCTCGGGAGCCAAGGAATGCATCGAGTCTGGGCCATCGTCGAGCGCGACCTTCGCCGCTTCAGGCGGAGCCCGACGCTCGTCGTCGTCTCGATCTTCATGCCGATCGTGCAGCTCGTCGTGCTCGGCTACGCGTTCGGCGGCAAGGTCAAGCACCTCGAGCTCGGCGTCGTCGATCGGGATCATCACGTGCCGGCCGTCGAGCTCCAGGGCATGTTCAACGCCGTCGCGGCGAACGCGAAGACCTTCGAGGCGCTGCCTTACGCCGACGAAGGCGCGGCCATGCGCGATCTTCGCACGGGGCGGATCAGCGCCGTGCTGACGATTCCTCCGCACTTCTCGCGCGACCTCGTCGCCGGCCGCAATCCGTCGATCGCGCTCATCGAGGACAACACGGACCAATTCAGCTCGTCGGCGCTGGCCGGCAGCCTCGGGCAGCTCATCGGCGATTACAACCGGACGGCGGCGGGGGCCATGTCGTCCTCGGCCCGCGCCTCGCCCGAGGTCCGGCTCTCCGTCGTCGAGGTCTATCCGTACGTGCCGTACATCCAGTATCTGCTGCCAGGCACGATCGTGCTCGCGATTTTCGTCTCGGCCATGATCGGCGGCGGCATCATCTTCATCGACGACAAGGCGCGCGGCCTCCACGAAGGCTATCTCGTGACGCCGATCAGTAAGTTCGAGCTGATCCTGGGCTTCAACCTCGCGGGCGTCATCAAGGCCGCGATCGCGGGCTTCGTGCTCGTGACGCTCGGTTCGGTCGTCGCGGGCATCCCCGATCCGCTCAACGTCTTTCGCGTCGTGCGCATGCTGGTGCTCGTCGGCTTCACGGCGCTCACGCTGATCAGCATGATGTTCCTGTTGGTCGTCCGGATCAGCGATCCGCTCGTGCCGCGCGCGGTGTTCGGTGTGCTGAACACGGTGCTCTTCTTCCCGAGCGGCGCGGTTTATCCGACGAATGCCTTCCCGGCCTGGATGAAGGTCATAACGACGATCGATCCCTTCACCTACGCCGTGCACGGCTTCAAGGCGCTCGTGCTCAAGAACACGGGGCTCGCCGCGATCGGCGCCGATCTCGCCTTTCTCGCGGCCTTCGCCGTGCTCGCGATGGGCGCGGCGACGCTGCTGTTCAAGCGCTCCCTCTAAGTCCCCGAGCGGCCGGCCTCCGTAACACTATCAGCGCGACAGCCGCGCCTCGGTTGATTATGCTCGGATCCGGAAGCAATTCTTTCGAGGACCTAAGTGTAGGTATGCGGCCCAGTAGACTTCGTCGCTCTTTCATGCGTTGCTGCGACGGCTCGGGCTGCCTCGTGTTCCGCCGCGGCGGACCGGGCCGTTATGCGTTCCCGCGCGGCGGCTCGCCCGGTCTCGTGGTCGCTCGAGGCGGCTCTGCATGAATCTCGCACTTCGCATCGGCGCCGCGCTGCTGCTGCTCGGTGCCATCGTCTGGTACCTCGGCGGCGTCGGCGCCATCGCGCAGACGATTGCCCAGGCGAACGGCGTGCTGCTTTTCGCGGCGTTCGTCGTGATCACGGCGGACCGCGCCTTGATGGCGTTCAAGTGGAGCTTGCTGCTCCACGCACAGGACATCGAAATGCCGTTGCCGCGCGGCCTCAAGATCTATTGCGCCTCGGCGATGTGGGGATTGTTCCTGCCGACGACCGTCGGCGCCGATCTCGTCCGGGCCTATCTCACGACGAAGAGCGGCGCGCAGGGCGCCAAGGTGCTCGCGTCGATCGTCGTAGAGCGCATCATCGGCTACCTGGCTTCGCTGCTCATGGGCATCGCCGGGCTCGTGATACTCGCGGCCTACGGCGGCACGGATCGGCGTTTAACGGCCCTCTGGGCCATCGCTCTCGCGATGCTCGTCGCGGGTCTCGCCCTGTTCGCGATCTCGTTCGATAAGAGGCTCTTCGCGCTCGTGCGCCGCATCGTCCCGGAGCGCCTGCGGGACGGCAAGATCATGCGCAGGCTCGAGGAGTTTCACGACACCTACCGTGCATTCGGAGCTCGTACCTCCGTCACGACGGTTTTTTTCGCGCTCACCGTCGTCGAGCAATTCCTCTCCATTCTGTTCGCCTGGGTCATCGCCCTCTCGATCGGGCTCGACGTCGGGCTCATGTTCATCGCGGGCGTGCTCCCGATCACCCTGCTCGTCTCTCGACTGCCGATCTCTTTCGAGGGCATCGGCGTGTTCGAAGGCGTCTTCGTGCTGCTCATGAGGCTCGGCGGAGTCGATGCCGCGAGTGCGGTCAGCATCGCTTTGATCGGCCGCTTGATCCAGCTCGCCGCGGCGACGCCGTGGTGGCTCGCCCACGCATGGGAGGGCAAGTCGTTCGAACGGCCGAAGATCCTGCCGGGGGCTTAGCTATGGTGGCTGCACGAGAAGAGCGAGAAAAGCAAGAAAAGCGAGAACAAGATTCGGTGATGAAGGCGTACCTCAAGGCGGCCTACGTGCGGGTGAGCCGGCTGCTTCACCACACTCCATTGAGTCGCGTTCGATGGGTCGCGTCGCTCCACAACTGGCTCTACGGGCGCTTGAGCTTCGGAGACCGAGTGTCGGTCGGCGGCTTTCGTCTGTACGTCGATCCGAGGGATCGGACGATCGCGAAGAAGATCGCGCTCTACGGCGGCTACGAGCCCTTTCTGCAGGGCGTGCTGCTTCGGCACGCGCAGGCCGGAACGGTCGTCATCGACGTCGGCGCGAACGTGGGCCTGCACACGCTGCCGTTGGCGGGGAAAGTGGGCAAGAGCGGCCGCGTCATCGCATTCGAGCCGGACCCCGAGAACCACTCCCTGCTGCTCAAGAACCTGCAAGCGAACGGTCTCCTCTCAAGAGTAACGGTTTACAACGTCGGCCTCTCGGACAAAGGCGGCGGCGCGCTCTTGTATCAATCCGCCGCGAACCGAGGCGGCTTGAGCCTCAGGCCGAGAACGTTGACGCCACCTTCGGCCCGGCCGTCGCTCCCGTCGAGGTTCGCCTGGCCGTCGGCGATGACGTGCTCGGAAAGCAGCCCGCCATCTCCTTGGTCAAGATCGACGTCGAAGGCGCCGAGCCGCTCGTGATCAACGGTCTGCAACGGACCTTGGCCGAGCATCCGGAGGCCGTGCTCGTGTTCGAGTTCAGTCCTTCGTACGTCGAGAGCTTCGGCGTCGATCCGCGCGCCTTCCTGGCCGACCTGCAAGGCCGCGGGTACTCGATCGCGCGCATCGACGAGGGCGATGAAGGCGTGAGCGAGGTGGACATCGACGAGCTCATCGCCTCCGTGCCGAAGTCGGGTCACGCCGTGAATCTCATCGCGGCGCGGCAACGCCGCCCGCCATCGGTGTAGTCATCCCGCCGAGGCGTCTTTCCGCCCGCCGAGACGATCGTCGAGACACGCGTTTCTCGAGCGTTCTCTTCGATCGGCCGGTCGCGCGCCGCGCAGATACTGCGTCTGCTGCTCTTCGACTTTTTGAAGAGCCCGCGGAGGCGCTGAGGCACGACTAGCGGGAGATTCGACTAGCGTCTCGCTCTCATTAACTCATTGAGTCCACGAGAAAACTATGACATAGTACTGGATGTAACGACAGTCTCTCAAGGGGTTCGATCATGGACGTCGAAGCCGAACAGCGAACGCAGTGCCTACCCAGGCCTCGAGCCAACCGCAGCCGCGCCGAGGCGCTCGAGAAGGAGATCATCGAGCTCTGCGGGCACTTGAACGCCGCCTCTTACCGCTT
>DASTSM010000316.1:0-18998 GCA_035760685.1 Gammaproteobacteria bacterium
CGCGGGCTCGCCCCGCTCCCTGAGCGATCGTTTCGCCGCCCGTGCTTTCCGCGGGGCCGGCGAATCCGGCGTGAAGCCGCGCTGGAAATTAGCGGTCACGCACGAAGGCACGCGGTGGGTGATCGCATTGCTTTTGCTCTACGCAATGGTCTATCTCGTGCCGCTCGGCGTACGCCCGCTCGCGAGCCCCGACGAGGTTCGATATGGGGCGATCGCGCACGAGATGCTCGCGACGGGCGACTGGATCTCCCCGCACTTCGACGGCCTGCGCTACTTCGAGAAGCCGGTCCTCGGGCATTGGCTCAACGCGCTCTCGATGAAGCTTCTCGGCGAGTCGGCGCTCGCGCTGCGTCTGCCGGTCGCGCTCGCGACGGGGCTCACTGCCCTCCTCGTCCTCGCGCTCGCGCGGCGCTTCGCGACGCCCTTCGCGGCACGGCTCGCAGCGGTCGTCTACCTCACGACGTTCATCGTGGCAGGGATCGGCACGTTCGCGGTGCTCGACGCGTTCCTCGCGCTGTTCTTGACCGCGGCGCTCGCCGCCTTCTATTGCGCCCTCGAGTCGCGCGACGCGCGCACGCGGCGCACCTACCTCGCGCTCTGCGGCGCGGCCTGCGGCGCGGCCTTTCTCGTCAAGGGACTTCTCGCGCTCGCGATTCCGGTCCTCGTCGCGGCGCCGTACCTTGCCGCCCGCCGCCGGTGGAAGACGCTGTTCACGGCGCCCTGGATACCGATCGCCGTCGCGGTCGCCGTCGCGTTGCCCTGGTCAGTGCTGATTCAGCTTCGAGAGCCCGACTTCTGGCGGTACTTTTTTTGGGTCGAGCACGTGCATCGCTTCGTCGCGAATGACGCACAGCACGCGCAACCGTTCTGGTACTTCATCGCCTGGCTGCCGGCGGTCGGGTGGCCCTGGAGCCTATTGCTTCCGTCCGCGCTGCTCGGCTTGCGCACTTACGCTCGGGCTCCGGCCGTTCCCGCTCGAGCTCCGTCCATTCATGGGCGCGCTCAGTCCGTTCACGCACCAGCTCTGTCCATTCAAGCGGGCGCTCGGTCCGTGCACGCTCCAGCCGCGCCGGCGCCGAGCGGGCGCTTCATCGGGTACCTCGCCGCCTGGGCCGCGCTACCGTTTCTCCTCGTGTCCCTATCGAGCGGCAAGCTCATCACGTACATCCTGCCTTGCTTCGCGCCGCTCGCAATACTCGTTGCCGTCGGCCTCGAGCGGTATCTCGGTCAAGGGAAAGCCGCCTTGCTTCGCGCGGCGGCCCTCGTCATCGCGGCCGTGTTCGTCGTGCTGCTCGCTCTGCTCGCGGCGGCGCAGGCGGGCGTCTTCGGCACGATTCCGTTCGGCCCCACGGAAAAGGCTAGGCTCGCCGGCTTTGCGGCGCTGTTCGTGGTCGGCTCCGCTCTCGCGATCTACGCGGCTTTGACGTCCGACCGCACTGCGCGCCTCGCCGCGCTCGCCGGCACCGGCGTCGCGCTGTTGCTGCCGATCGAGCTCATGCCTCCTCAGGTCTTGCTGGACGACGTCGCGCCTGCGGGGGCCGTCGCGCGCTTTGCGTCGGCGCCGCCCGATGCGATCGTCGTCGCCGACGCGTCCTTGGTCGGCACCGTCGCCTGGGTCCTCAAGCGCAACGACATCTACGTCCTCGGCACCGGCGAGCTCGCGTACGGCCTGTCCTACCCGGAAGCGCAGTACCGTCACCTCGACGCGAGAAGCCTCGCGGACCTCATCAAGAAGGGCGCGGATGATCGTCCCGTGCTGATCGTGTCCAAGAGCGGGACCGAGCGAGACATCGGGCCGGTGCTGCCCGCGAGGGCGGAGCGGATCGAGCACGGCAAGATCGTCATATGGCGGATACCTCCAGCAGCTGGAAGCCCTCGATCGGAAGCGAGCGTTTTTCCTGGCACGTCCCGTTCCGGCTGACGTCGCGCGGTGGCGTAATTCGGACGGGATCAAGGTGCGCGCGACAGGGTGGAGGCCGGCTCACCACTTCTCCCCGAACGGCCGGACATCGATCTCGAACGTCCAGGCCGAGCGCGGCTGGCGTGTCAGCCAGACGGCGCTCGCGGCGAAATCGTCCGGCTTAAGGAAGAACTCGTCCGGCTTGTCCGGCATGTTACTGCGCGTCCGCGGCAGATCGACTACCGCATCGATGACGATCAGAGCCACGTGGATGCCTTTCGGCCACAGGCTGCGTGCCATCGATTCGGCAAGACTGCGCTGCGCCGCCTTGGCCGGAGCGAACGCCGCCGTCTTCGGCCCGCCTCGCCGGGAAGCCGTGGCGCCGATGAAAAGGATATTGCCGCGACCCGCGGCCTTCATGGCCGGAATCACCTCCTTGCTCACCGCAAGAGCGCCATAAGCGTTCACTCGCCAGGCGGACTCGAAGTCGTCGAGGCCGATCGCCTCCACGTCGCCCCAAGTGCCCGAGCCGGCGTTGTACACGACGGTCGTGGGATCGCCGAGCTCGGAACGGATTCTTCCGAAGGTCTCGCTCACCGATCCCGGGTCGGAGACGTCGCAGGCATAGGCGCGGCTGTCCGGCAGATCCTCGGCGAGCTTCGACGTGACGTCGGACCCTCGAGCCAGAAGCGCCACCGCCATTCCTTCGTTCGAAAACGCGCGGGCGAGCGCGGCGCCGTTGCCTTCCCCGACCCCTACGACGACGCAGATAGGTTTGTCCATACGCTTTTCGACAATAGCAGACTCGATGCCGATGCCGAAGCAAGATGCGCGCCAGTGGGGCGCGTACTGGAAAAGCATCGGTGGTCGATGCGGACATCGGCCGGCGTATCGAGGACCGGGTGAGCACTGCATACTGACCCCATTCGGCGTCGCTTGACCGCGGCGGGCTGCTCGCGCGCGGAACTGCAATACACCGCCCGTCGTCGGCGGTTACGTACCTTCCCTGATGGCCGAGACGAATCCGCCGGCGCATCATGGGTATCCCGCTCTCGTTTCCTTACACGACTCGAAGAAAAGCACGTCATGCAGTTTCACGTCCTATCTTTCGAAGGACCCGATGCGTATTCGCGCGCCGGCGGCCTCGCAAGCCGGGCGGACGGACTGGTACGCACGCTCGCAAGCTTGGGTTTCGAAGCGCACTTGTGGTTCATCGGCGATCCCTCCCTGCCCGGTCACGAGACTCACGGAACGTTGCATTTGCATCGCTGGGCGCAGTGGGTGAGCCGCCATCATCCGGACGGCGTCTACGACGGCGAATGGGGCAAGCACGAGGAGTACGCGCGCACGCTACCGCCGTATTTGGTCGAGTCAGCACTGTTGCCCGCGGTGCGGCACGGCCAGCACGCCGTCGTGATGGCCGAGGAATGGCATACCGTCCACACCGTCATGCACCTCCGCTGGCTGCTCGAGCGGGCCGGCATCCGCGACCGGGTCACGGTTCTGTGGAATGCCAACAACACCTTCGGGTTCGATCAGATCGACTGGCCGAGCCTGCAGCGTTCCGCGGTCATCACGACGGTCAGCCGGTACATGAAGCACCACATGGCGCCGCTCGGCGTGGATGCGCTCGTCGTTCCGAACGGGCTGTCCGCCGAGTCGTTCGAGCCGTTGCCGGGCGGCGCGTGCGCGGCGCTGCGCCGGCACTTTCGAAACCGCACCGTGGTCGTGAAGATGGCGCGCTGGGATCCGGACAAGCGTTGGATCGCCGCCGTCGAGACCGTAGCGGATATGAAGCGTGCGGGTTGGCGGCCGTTGCTCCTCGCTCGCGGCGGCGCCGAGCCTTACGAGGGTGAGGTCTTCGCCGCCATGGCGGCGCATGGCCTGAACCGTCAGGATCGCGAATGGCGCAGGCCCGGCGTCGAAGGCGTGCTCGAAGTCTTGCGCGATATCGATGACGGCGTCGACGTGGTCAATCTGCGTTCCCATGTCGATCCGGGCGCGCGGCGGTTGCTGTTCCGGGGCTCCGACGCGGTGCTCGCCAACAGCAGTCACGAGCCCTTCGGGCTCGTCGGGCTCGAGGCCATGGCCGCCGGCGGGCTGGCATGCACGGGGTGCACGGGCGAGGATTACGCGATGCCGGGTCAAAACGCGCTCGTGCTCGAGACCGGCGAGCCGAAGGAGTTTCTCGGCATGTTCGCCCGTTTGCGAGCGGCGCCTCGGGAAGCGCGCGCGATGCGCCGGGCCGGCCGGCTCACGGCGCGCCGCTTTGCTTGGAGTGCGATCGTCGAGCGCGTGCTGCTTCCGAGGCTGGAGCTCGTGAGCCGGCCGCTCAACGGCGTGAGCGATGTCTCGGTGATTTGATCCTCAGCACCGAAATCGCTTCGGCCTATTGATCGTCCAATCGCATGCCGTGCCGTAGCGATTGTCGCCGCAGCGGCGATGTATGCCTATGCTTAGACGCCGAATGGCGCCCCGGACAGGATTCGAACCTGTGACCTTCCGCTTAGGAGGCGGACGCTCTATCCCCTGAGCTACCGGGGCAATCTGAGTAGGAGGCGGATCGGATCCTCGTTCGGCGACGTGGGCGCTCGCCGCAGGCCCTTCTCCTCGCTCGGCATTATGGCTTGCGGACTCCGCGGTTGCCAGGACGAGCGCCGCGGTCCGCCGCAGGGACGATTCCGTCGATCGCTGCTTCGGCTGCGCGGCCGGCGCGGCGCCTCTTCGCTCCTCTGCTACACTCGAGGCATGACCGGGCGGGCGCACTGTCGCGCGACTCGGACGAGGCCGAATCCATGATCGTGCACCTCGTCGGCAGCATCCCTTTGCCCAACAGCGCGACGGTCTTCCGCGTTCTCGCGCGCACCGTCGGTCCCTACCTCCGCCGCATGCCGGATGGCGAGACGGGAATTCGCAAGACCTGGATCCGTTTCCTTCAAGACGTGCTCGCCTCGCACCCGGCCATCGAAATCGCGACCGACGTCCCGCCTTTTCAATTCGTGCAGTGGGACGGCAAGATCGTGCGCGAGATCCCGCGCCTGCGCATCGCTCGACCGGAAGCGCTCGATGCGGCCGGTTTCGAGACGGGATACGCGGACATGGCCATCGCATCATGGCGGTCCTTCGAAGCGCTGCAGAGGACCGGAGTCATTCCCCCGCACGTCAAGTTTCAGGTGAGTCTCCCGACGCCCATCGCGCCGACCTACAACAACATGGTGCCTTCGGATCGTGCCGAGCTGCTGCCGAGCCTCACGCGTCATTTCGTCGGCGAGATCCGCAAGATCGCGGCGGCCCTCCCGCACGACCGCCTCGCGGTCCAGTGGGACGTGTGTCAGGAAGTGCTGGCCTGGGAAGGCTACTACGAGGACGGCCCCGTGGACTTCCGCGCCGAGACTCTAGCGGTCCTGACCGAGATCGGAGACTCCGTGCCGGCGGGCATCGAGCTCGGCTATCACCTCTGCTACGGAAGCCCGGCCGACGAGCACCTCGTGCAGCCCGAGGACTCGCGCGTCATGGTCGAGCTCGTCAACGCCGTGGCTGCGCGCGTGAAGCGCCCGATCGAATTCTTCCACCTGCCCGTTCCGCGCTCGCGGACCGACGACGCGTATTTCCTGCCGCTCCGCGAGCTCGCGCTCGACCCTCGCACGGAGCTCTACCTCGGCCTCGTCCACTACGCGGACACGAGCGGCGACGCCGCTCGGCTCGCCGCGGCCCGCAGGCACGTCCACGTCGACGGCATCGGGACGGAGTGCGGCATCGCGCGCGGAGATCCGTCACGCCTCGAGTCGCTGCTCGCGTCGCATGTCGACGCGGTGGCCGCGGCCGAAGGTCGCCCGGGCGCCTTCGGAGGACCCTAGGCCGCTAGCGGATGCGGCTCATCGCGTCGCGCACCATGCGCTGAGCGTCGATCGCGTTGCGCTGCGCCTCGTCGGCCGCACGGCGAGCGGACTCCGCCGTTTGCGAGAGCGTTTGCATCTGCGCGGAGAGCCGATCGACGGAGCGCGCGAGCGCGTCGACGCGGGCCGTAAGGGCTGCGTCCGCTTGCGCCCCGCCTTGCTCGGCGCTGCGGCTCGAGCTCACGTGCGCATTCAGGCGCGTGTCGAGCGCTGCGACCTGCTTCTCGAGCGCGGCTACGCGCTCCTCGAGCGTCGGAGGGCGGGCCGCTCGAGGCGCTTCCTGGGCCTCGCGGCCGCCCGAGGCTTGATTCTCGGAGCGCGGCGGCTCGGGCTGTGCATGCGCGGCCGAAAGGAATAGCGCGAGCGCCGCGGCCGCAGAAGCACGCGCGAATTGGGGGTTCATGATCCTTCACCTCTATCTATCGGCTGCCTGCCACGAGCGTAACGACGCGCGAGCGCCGGCGATACCGCGCGCCTCCCCTACGCTTCTCGCCTGCGCGCCCAAGCGCCGCACGCGAAGAGGCGAAAGCATGCCCGGAAAAAAAGAAACGGCGGGATAGTTTCGGTAAAGATACAATCGACGCATGAACGAGACTCCACCGATCGGCGGGTCGAGCCCGCGAGGCGGCCGCTGATGTCGGCATTCGTGCGCTTCGGCTTTACGGGCCTCATCGTGCTCTACAGCCTCTATCTCGTTCGCAACGATCACGTCGTCGCCGGCATCGTGGGCCTCGTCCTCGCCGCCGGCTTCTTCTTGCTCGGCCGAAGTCGGTAACCGCGGCCGCTCTGACGCGCGAGCGGCGGCAGAGACGCGGAAGCGTCCTGACGAACGCCCGCTCCCGAAAGAAAACCCGCACAAGAGGCCGTCCCGCCAATAGAATGAGCCGGGGGCGCACCTGGAGGTCACAAGACAAATCGCTTCAGATGTCGCACGCAAGCGTCGGAAAATAAAAGATTTGACGCAGGGGGTTGTGATGCCGAATTGGTTGTCGAAGGAACGCATTGTTGCGGGCCCTGGCTTCAATCGCTGGTGGGTCCCGGTCGCGTCGGTCGCGATCCATCTTTGCATCGGCTCCGTCTACGCGTGGAGCATCTACAACCCGGCCCTCGTTCGCGTGTTCGGCGTCGTGACTCCGGCGGCGGAGGACTGGTCGCTCGGCAGCGTCGTGCAGATCTTCACGGTCGCAATCGTCTTTCTCGGTCTCTCCGCGGCGTTCGCCGGCAAATGGCTCGAGGACGTGGGCCCGAGGACGGTCGGCGTCGTCGCGGCGCTCTGCTGGGGCGGCGGCTACCTGCTCGGCGGGCTCGGCATCTTCTTGCACGAGCTATGGCTCGTCTACCTCGGCTACGGCGTCATCGGCGGCTGCGGCCTCGGCCTCGGCTACGTCTCGCCGGTCAGCACGCTGATCCGCTGGTTTCCGGATCGCCGCGGCATGGCGGCCGGCCTCGCGATCATGGGCTTCGGCGGCGGAGCGATGATCGGCGCGCCGCTCAAGGAGCATCTCATCGACTTCTACTACCGCGCGCCGGAGTACGTCGGAACCGCGGACCAGGTCGATCTCGTGACGCAGAGCGGCCGCCGGTTCGTCGAGCGCGACGGCGCGCTGCGCGAGGTCGTCGTCGTCGGCCCGAACGAAGTCTCGAGCATGATCCGGCCCGGGCCCGCCGGAGTCTATCTCGTCGGGACGGGCCGCGTCGGCGTGGCGCAGACCTTCGAGACGATCGGCCTCATCTATCTCGTAATCATGCTCGCCGCGGCGTTCTCGTATCGAGTGCCGCAGCCCGGATGGAAGCCCGCCGGGTGGCGGCCGCCGGACGAAGCGCATCGCGCCCGCAAGATGATGACGGCGAAGAACGTGCACATCGACCAGGCTTTGAAGACGCCGCAGTTCTACCAGCTCTGGCTCGTGCTGTGCCTCAACGTGACCGCGGGCATCGGCGTGCTCAGCGTCGCGCGCACGATGATGACGGAGATCTTCGGCACGGCCCTGCCCGGCGTGGTCGACGGCGCGTTCGCGGCGACCTACGTCGCCATGATCAGCGTCTTCAACATGCTCGGCCGCTTCTTCTGGGCGACGGCGTCCGACTACATCGGCCGCCGCAACACGTATTGGATCTTCTTGGGGCTCGGCCTGCTGCTCTACCTCTCGATCCCGTACACGGCCGGGCACGTCAGCGTGAGTCCGTCGGTCCTCTGGCTCGTCTATTTCTACGCCGCGACGATGATCATCTTCACGATGTACGGCGGCGGGTTCTCGACGATCCCCGCCTACCTCGCCGACATCTACGGCACGCGCTACGTCGGCGGCATCCACGGCCGAATCCTCACGGCTTGGAGCGCGGCGGGCGTATTCGGACCGCTCGCGATCACGTCGCTGCGCGAGCACGCGATGAACGGCGCGATTCATGATCTCGTATCCCGCATCGATCCCGAGCGGTTCCGCGCGGCGTTCGGGGCCGGCGTCGACCAGCTCGACGCGCTCGTCGCGCAAAACACCGTGACGATCGCGAAGCTCATGCAGATCGCGCCGGCCGGAACGGTGGATCCGACGAGCCGGCTCTACGACACGACGATGTACCTCATGGCGGCGCTGCTCGCGATCGGCGTCGTCTGCAACGCGCTCATGCGGCCCGTCGACGCGCGGCACCACATGCACACGCCCGACGCGGACGACGAGGCGGATCTCGCGGCCGCGCCGGCACACGGCGTTCGCGGCTCTCCCGCGCTCGAGGGCGCGACCGCCGCGGCGAAGCCCTCGGAGAGCCGAGCATGACGGGCCAGCGCAGGCGGGGGCCGGCCGTGTCGGCCCCAAGGTGGATCGCGAAGGCGGCCTCGTGCGCCTTCGTGCTGCTCGTGGTCGGCGGCTGCGGCGGAGGAAGCGGTACGCCTTCCGCTTCCGACTCGGCGGCCGCACCCAGCGGAGACGCGGCGGCTTCTCGGCCCCCGGGCCAAGCGGCTCCGCTCGGCGGCGGCCAAGCCGCTGCGCTGCCCGGTGCGCAGCCGCCCCCGAATCTCGGGCCTCTGGCCTATGCGCCGCCCGACGTCGGACCCGACGAGGCCTTCGTCGGCCAGGTCCTGACGCTCGATACGCACGTGGACATTCCGCTCGATTTCGCGACGCCGGCCGTGGATCCGAAGAGCGGCGACCTTCAAGTCAACCTCGACAAGATGCGCCGCGGCGGCCTCGATGCAGCGTTCTTCATCGTCTACGTGGGGCAGACGGCGCGCACGCCCGAGAACTATGTCAAGGCGCAGATGGATGCGATGCGCAAGTTCGATGCAATCCATCGCATGGCCGAGGACCTCTATCCCGACGAGATCGGCATCGCGACCAGCCCGGCGGACGTCGAGCGGCTCGCCGCGAGCGGGAAGCTCGTCGCCGCGATCGGCATCGAGAACGGGTACGTGATCGGCAAGGATCTCGGACTGCTCGACAAGTACTACGCGCTCGGCGCCCGCTACATGACGCTCGTTCACAACGGCCACAACGATCTCGGCGACTCCGCGCAGCCGAGCGCCGATCTCGGCGACGGGCCCGAGGAGCACGGCGGCTTGAGCGACTTCGGCCGCGCCGTCGTCGCGCGCATGAACGACCTCGGCATGATGGTCGACATCTCGCACGCATCGAAAAAGACCGAGCTCGACGCGATCCGCGCCTCGCGGGCGCCCGTCATCGCGTCCCATTCGGGCGTCACGGCGGTGGCGCAGCATGTGCGTAATCTCGACGACGAAACGCTGCTCGCCCTGCGCGACAACGGCGGCGTCGTGCAGATCGTCGCCTTCGACGCGTACGACAAATACCAACCCCCCGAGGAGATCGCCGCGATGCAGGACTTGCGAACGCGCCTAGGGTTGAAGCGCGGCGTCGACCTCGAGACGCTTCCGGACGCGCAGCGCATCGTCTATCTCCAAGGCGTCAAGAAGATCCAGAACAGATGGCCGCCCGCGACGGTCGACGACCTCGTCGACCACATCGACTATGCGGTCGCCCTCATCGGCATCGACCACGTCGGAATCAGCTCGGACTTCGGCGGCGGCGGCGGCGTCGTCGGCTGGTCGGACGCGAGCGAGACCGGCAACGTCACGCGCGAGCTGCTGAGCCGCGGCTACAGCAAGCAGGACATCGAGAAGCTCTGGGGCGGCAACCTGCTGCGCGTCTGGGGCGAGGTCGAGAAGGCCGCGAAACGCTGACGGCCGCCGAGCCGCGCCGCTACTTGACCACCCAAGTGCTCGTCTGCCGCAGCGCGTCGGCGACGCGCGCCGTGCGCTTGAGCTGCGTCGGGTGGCGGCGATGGAACGCGTGCTCGAAGCTCTCGCCCGGCACGCGATAGATGACGCCCATCGCGACCGGGAAGTCCGGGACCGTCATCGCGAGCAGCATCTGCGCGAGCACGCGATTCGTCTCGTCGTGGCGCAGCACTTCGTCGGGGCGGGCCTTCGCGTCGATGACCTCGAGGGCCATCTTGGCGGCATCGAACCGCAACCCGCGCTCGCCGTTCTCGCCGAAAACGAGGGGCTCGCCGTGCTTCACGTGGATCTGGCCGAGGGCGCTGTTCTCGCGCGACGTGAACCCCGCGAAGACCTCGTCGTTGTACACGATGCAGTTCTGGAACAACTCGACGAAAGCCGTGCCCTCGAACGCGTGCGCCGCTTCGAGCACGGCCCCGAGCGGCCCCTTGTCGACGTCGACGGCGCGCGCGATGAAACGCGCGCCGGCGCCGAGCGCGAAGAGTCCCGGCACGACGGGCGTATCGATCGATCCCCGCGGCGTCGACGGCGAGCGCGTGTCGGTGCGGGACGTCGGGGAATACTGGCCCTTCGTGAGTCCGTAGATCTCGTTGTTGAACAGCAGGATCTTGAGGCCGACGTTTCGCCGCAGCGCGTGCAGCAGGTGGTTGCCGCCGATCGATAGACCGTCGCCGTCGCCCGTGACGACCCAGACGTCGAGCTCCGGGCGCGTGAGCTTGAGGCCCGTCGCGATGGCCGGAGCGCGGCCGTGGATCGTGTGAAAGCCGTACGTCTCGAGGTAGTAAGGGAAGCGAGACGAGCAGCCGATGCCCGAGATGAAAACCGTGCTCTCGGGCCGCGCGCCGACGTCCGCAAGCGCGCGCGTGACCGATTTCAGGATCGCGTAGTCCCCGCACCCCGGGCACCAGCGCACCTCCTGAGAAGATGCGAAATCCTTGGCATCCAGCTTCGTCGACACGGCCGCGCTCATCCTCAGCTCTCCTTCGCTGTCTCGCCTCAAACCGCCAACGGCGCGTGCTGCGCGGCGCCGAGATGCGCAAGCTCCGCGCGAATGGCCGCCACGATCTCCGCGACGAGGAAGGGCTGCCCCGTCACCTTGTTGAGCTGAACCGTCTCGACGCCGAGCTTGTCGCGCAGCAGCGTCGCGAGCTGACCCATGTTCATCTCCGGCACGAGGATGCGGTCGAAGCGCGCGAGAAGCTCGCCCAGGTTCCGCGGAAAAGGATTCAGATAGCGCAGATGGATCAGGCTGACCCGGCCCCCTGCCCGCGCGACGGCCCGCACGGCTTGATAGAGCGCGCCGTACGTCGAGCCCCAGCCGACGACCGCGAGCCCGCCGTCCCCGGTGCCGACATCGACGGCCTGCTCGGGGATGAAGTCCGCGACCGAGGCGACCTTTTGGGCGCGGAGCTGCGTCATGGCCGCGTGATTCTCCGCGTCGTACGAGATGTTGCCCGTGCGAATGTCCTTCTCGAGACCGCCGATCCGATGCATGAGCTCGGGCGTGCCGGGCGTGATCCAGGGCCGGCCGAAGCTCCGCGGATCGCGCGCGAAGAACGGCCGCTCCTCGGCGCGAGCTTCCCGCGCCCGCTCGACGGTGTTGACCTCGATCGGCGCGTAGTCGGCCATGTCGGGGATCCGCCAGGGCTCCGCGGCGTTCGCGAGATAGCCGTCGGTCAGCAGATAGACCGGCGTCATGTGGCGCAGCGCGATGCGGACGGCTTCGATCGCCACGTCGAAGCAGTCGCTCGGCGAGCGCGGCGCGAGCACGGGCACGGGCGCGTCGGCGTTGCGCCCGTAAACGGCCTGGTAGAGATCCGACTGCTCCGTCTTCGTCGGCAGCCCGGTCGAGGGGCCGCCGCGCTGCGAATCGATGACGATGAGCGGTAGCTCGGCGTTGATCGCGAGACCGACGGCCTCCGTCTTGAGCGCGATGCCGGGACCCGAGCTCGACGTCATGCCGATGGCGCCGCCGTAGGAAGCGCCGATGGCGGCGCACGCGGCCGCGATCTCGTCCTCGGCCTGGAACACGCCGACCCCGTGCTCGCCCATCTGCGCGAGACGATGCAGCAGCGGCGAAGCCGGCGTGATCGGATACGAGCAAAACATGATGGGCCGGTCCGCGAGCTCGCCGGCCGCGGCGATCCCGAGCGCCAGCGCGTCGCTGCCGCGAACGCCTCGGTACTCGCCCGGCGCGAACCTCGCCCGGCCGGGGCTCAAATGCGGAATCGCGGCCGCGAGCTCCGCCGTCTCGCCGTACGCGTGGCCCGCCCGCAGCGCCGCGGCGTTCGCGTCGCGGATGACCGCCGTCTTCGCGAACCGCTTGTCGACCCACTTCTGCACCTGGCCGATCTCGTAGCCGAACATCCAGTGCACGAGGCCGAGCGCCCAGAAGTTCTTGCATCGGCCCGCGTCGCTCTTGCTGAGATCGAAGGCCTTGACCGCCTCGCTCGTGAGCTTCGCGATATCGAGCTCGACGACCTGATACCCGTCGAGCGAGCCGTCGCGCCGCGGGTCCTCGGCGTAGCCGGCCTTGGCGAGCCCGCGGCTCGTGAAGCTGTCGACGTTGAGGATGACCAACGCACCTCGGGCGAGCGACTTCAGATTCACCTTGAGCGCGGCGGGATTGAAGGCCACGAGGACCTGGGGCGCGTCGCCCGGCGTCGTGATCGGTCCCGCGCCGAGATTGATCTGGTAGGCGGACACCCCGAACGTCGTGCCCGCCGGCGCCCTGATCTCGGCCGGATAGTCGGGGAACGTCGCGAAGTCGCTGCCCGCAAGCGCGGTTGCCGACACGAACTGAGTGCCCATGAGCTGCACGCCGTCGCCCGAATCGCCCGCGAAGCGGATCACGATCGATTCGGAGGCGAGGTTGTCACGGTCGATCATTTGGGTCGCAACTCACTGCCCGGTGCCGGGAGCCGGTTCATATGTCGATCTCAAGTAATGCCCTAGCAGCGGTTAATGCCCTAGCAGCGGTCGGCCGCCGGGCTATGAAATGGCGCCGACAGCTCCCCCATTTTGCAATAAACTTACGCCCTGCGTTCGAGCTCGAGCGCGCTGTTCACTGCAACCGCGGGCTCTCGCGCTTCGGGAAGCCGGGCGAGTCGCCCCTCGCCGGCCGAACGCCGTATCGGCGTCAGTAGGCTGCCGAAGCAAAACACCCGTGAATTCGGAAACGACGCATTATAGCCTGCCGCCCTCCGGAGGCAGGCACCGAGTGTCATAAGCCTATTGGCAGGGCGTTTCCGAGCGAAGGCGTTTGAGCCGGAGGTCGGTTTTACACGGCGAAGGCCGGTCTTGGAGGCGAAGGCCGGCTCTAGCGCGAAGGTCAGGTCCAGGAGCGATGCCGAAAGTCACTTACGTCGAGCCGGATGGCACGGTGCGCGAGATCCAAGGGCGGTCGGGGGCGACCGTCATGGAAACCGCCGTCGACAACGACGTCCGAGGCATCGTGGCCGAATGCGGCGGCGCCTGCTCGTGCGCGACGTGCCACGTCTACGTGGACGAGGAGTGGGTCGAGAGGCTGAATCCGCCCGACCCGCAAGAGGACGGCATGCTCGACTGCGTCATCGAGCGCCGGCCGAACAGCCGGCTGAGCTGCCAGATCGAGCTCAGCGACGAGCTCGACGGACTGCGCGTGCAGGTGCCCGACGCGCAGATCTGAGACGGGCACGCCTTCCCTTGGACCCTGCTCCGTTTTGTAGCAGAATTTGGCACTTTCCGGATCACCATCGGCGAGGACGACGCGCATGACTTTCGTGGTCACAGAGAGCTGCATCAAATGCAAGTACACCGACTGCGTCGAAGTCTGCCCGGTCGATTGCTTTCACGAAGGCCCCAACATGCTCGTCATCGATCCCGAGGAATGCATCGACTGCACGCTCTGCGAGCCTGAGTGCCCGGTCGAAGCCATCGTCTCGGAAGACGACGTTCCGGCGGGTCAAGAGTCCTTCCTCCCGCTCAACGCCGAGCTCGCGAAGGAATGGCCCGTCATCACGAAGGCCAAGCCCGCGCCCGAGGACGCCGAGGAGTGGAAGGACGTCAAGGAAAAGCTCAAGTACCTCGAGCGCTGAAATTGGGGTCAGACCCCATTTTTCCGAGTCAGCGAAGAAAATCGGGTCTGACCCCATTTTCGAAAAATCGGCTCTGCCCCCCCCTTTTCGCTCACGTCTGATTCTTGATCGGAATCAGATTCATAAAGAACTCCATCGCCCGCTGCTTGAAGCCGAGCGCAGGTTGGCGGCTCAAGACCTCGTCCCCGCGCTGCCAGTGCAGCCAGCCTTCGGAGTCGAGCGTCACCCGCCAGGAGTTCTCGGGCCGCATGTCGCGCTCGAGAATGGCGGCGACCTTCCCGGCGAGTGCCGGGTCGTCGGCGACGAGCCCGATCTCCGTGTTGAGAACCATGGACCGCGGGTCGATGTTCGGCGAGCCGATGAAGGTCCGGCGGCCGTCGACGACGATCGCCTTCGCGTGCAAGGCGAGCTTCTCGGGCTCGGCCGGCGAAGTCGCGAACTCGTCGAGCACGGCGGGGTCCGCGCGCATCTCGTAAAGCTCGACGCCGGCCCCGAGCAGCTGCCGGCGCCACTTCTTGTAGCCCGAGTGGGCGATCACGTGGCTGTTCGAGGCGAGCGAGTTCGTGAGCACCCGGACCCGCACTCCCCGCGCCACGAGACCCGCGAGCTCGTCCACGAAGCCGCGGTCCGGGATCAGATAGGGCGAGCTCAAGAGCACGTCGCGGCGGGCGCCGGCCACGAGACTCTTGACGCTGGGATAGAGCTGCCGCGGCCCCTCGCCGCCCGGCGAGTCGACGAAAAGCTCGCCGGGTCCGCGGCTCGCGTCCTCGAGAAGCCCGTCGAGATAGGCGCTCCACCCGTCGATCGGCACGGCGAACGCGCGGAGCAGCGCCGCGTTCTCCGCGATCTTCCGCGCGCAATCGCGCCGTAGCTTGACGAGCTCGGCGTCGCCTTCGTCTCCGGCGGCGGGCTCCACCGTGAGCGAGCTGTTCCAATATTCGTCGAAGCTCGCGACGACCTCCGCGAGCACCGGGCCCGCCATCATGATATCGAGATCGTTCTGCACGAACGGCGCGTAGACGCCGAAGTAGCGATCGCCGATGTTGCGGCCGCCGAGAATGCCGAACCGGCCGTCCGCGATGAGCGTCTTGTTGTGCATGCGGCGATTGAGCCGCCTCGGACGCACGACGAACTCGAAAGGGCGCACGAGCTTCGACCGCGTCGTCCAGGGGTTGAAGACGCGGACCTGGACCGAGGGGTGAGCCTCGAGCGCCACCACCTCGGGATCCCGTCCGCCGAGCGCGAGGTCGTCGAGCAGCAGGCGCACGCGCACGCCGCGATCCGCGGCCGCGATCACGTGCTGGAGCAGGAGGCGGCCCGTGGCATCGTCCTGCCAGATGAAGTACTGGATGTCGAGCGTCTCGGCCGCGAGGTCCACGAGCGCGAGCCGGACTTTGAGCGCGTCCGCGTTGCCGTGCAGCAGTCTAAGAGAGGAGTCGCCCGGACGCGCCTCGGCGGCTAGCCGATTCGCGTGCTCCGAGAGCACGCCGCTCTCCGCGGGGGCCTCGGCGACCGTGGCGGGCGGGTTCGGAAGCGGCCGAAAAGGCGCGCACCCGTACGAGGAAATGAGCAGCGGCACGAGCAGGAAAGCGCGCCGTGCGTTCGGAAGTTTCCGCGCCGGCGCGCGGGCTCGCGGGGACTGACAAGCCATAAATGCTCTGTCTATACTACGATGCCGCCGTTGCCGCGGGGTAAAAACTTCGCACGGTCGTCACCGCCCGTGCAGAACGCTCCGCGGCGTCCGAAGCGACAGACGACCGACCGGCGACCGACGCACGGGGAATTCCAAGAGGAGAGCGCAATGGCCGACAAGAACCGCAACCTCTACATCAACGGCGAGTGGCGCACGGCACGCGGCAGCGCGCAATTCCCCGTCTACAACCCGGCCACCGGCGAAGTGTGGACCGAGGTCGCGGACGCGTCTCGCAGCGACGCCGCGGAAGCCGTGGCGGCGGCGAAGGCGGCGCAGCCGGGTTGGGCGGCCCTGCCTCACTCGCAGCGCTCCCGCATCCTCGCCCGCGCCGGCGACATCCTCGAGGCGCGGCAGAAAGAGATTCAAGAGGTCATCGTCGACGAGGGCGGCTCGTGGATCGGCAAGGCCATGTTCGAGACGGGCTACAGCGTCGGCGTCTATCGAGCGGCCGCCGCGGCGGCCTATCAGGTCACGGGCGAGATCCTGCCTTCCGACATCGGCAAGCTGAGCCTCATCGTGCGTGAGCCGCTCGGCGTCGTTTCGGTCATCTCCCCCTGGAACTTTCCGCTGATTCTGTCCTCGCGCGGTTTCGCGACGGCGCTCGCCGTCGGCAACGCCGTTGTGCTGAAGCCCTCCGAAGAGACGCCCGTCGCGGGCGGCGGGGTCATCGCGGAGATCATGGAGGAAGCGGGTCTCCCGAAGGGCGTGTTCAACCTCGTGACGTGCTCGCGGGAGCACGTCGGCGAAGTCGGCGACGAGCTCATCTCGAACCCCGCGGTGCACGGCGTGAGCTTCACGGGCTCGACGGCCGTCGGGCGCCAGATCGCGGCGAAATGCGGCGGGCTGCTCAAGAAGTTCTGCGCGGAGCTCGGCGGCAAGGACGCGCTGATCGTCCTCGAGGACGCCGACATCGAGCACGCCGTGAACGCGGCCACGTTCGGCGCCTTCATGCATCAGGGGCAAATCTGCATGTCGGTCGAGCGCGTGCTCGTGCACGAGGCCGTCGCCGACGAGTTTACCGACAAGCTCGTCGCGAACACGAAGAAGCTCAAGGTCGGCAACCCGCGCGAGCTCGCGAATTGCATCGGCCCCATCATCAATCAGAAGCAGCTCGAGAAGATCCGCGCCCAGGTCGACGAGGCCGTATCGCGCGGCGCGCAGGTCCTGTGCGGCGGCAAGCACCAAGGCCTCTTCTTCGAGCCTACGGTGCTCGCGAACGTCACGCGCGACATGAAGGTGTTCCGCGACGAGACGTTCGGGCCCGTCGCGCCGATCATGCGGATCCGCGACGCGGACGAGGCGGTCGAGATCGCCAACGACACCGAGTACGGCCTCTCGGCCGGCATCATCACGCGGGACGAGGAGCGGGGCCTCGAGATCGCGCGGCGCCTCCGCACGGGCATGGCTCACGTGAACGACAGCTCGGTGCACGACGAGCCTCACGCCCCGTTCGGCGGCATCGGCGCAAGCGGCGTCGGCCGGCACGGCGGCCGGGCCGGCATCGAGCAGTTCACCGAGCTTCGCTGGATCACGCTCGAGCGCGGCGGCCGGCACTTCCCGCCGCCGTTCATGCTGAACCCGGGCCACTAGAAGAGACGGCTTCGCATTCCGTCAAACCGCAAGCCGCGCGGGGGCCGCGGCCTACCGCCCATTTATGGCGTTGGCGTATACTCCGGCTCTCACGACAACACCTACAACCCAGCCGCGGGCCCTGACCCGAGAGCGGGCGCTCTAATTCTAAGGAGAATTCGATAATGCCAAAGAAGATCGTCGATACCATTCTGCCGACTACGATGGTCGGATCGTATCCGCGGCCCGCCTGGTACAAGCATCAGCTACTCGGCCGAGACGTGCGCGTCGCGTTCAAAGAGGTGGCCCACGAGGAAGAGTACATCGACGCCGTCGGCACCGTGATCCGCGATCAGGAAGAAGCCGGGCTCGACGTCGTGACCGACGGCAACATGTGGTACGACGATTACGTCGGCGTCATCGGCTCCTTCTGCTGGTACCTCTACGAGCGCATTCCGGGCTTCGAGCCTTCCCGCAATCCGCATCCCTCGCAGGTCGGCGCGGCGCCGAGCGCCGGCAAGTTCCTGCTCGACGACTGGGGCGGCGTCATCAACACGGGCCCAGTGGACGAGAAGCCCGATACGCTGCGATGGACGGACCTCTACGACATCGCGAAGCAGCACTCGCATCGTCCGATCAAGGTCTCGATCGGCGCCGGCCCCGCGAACCTCGCGTGGCACGTGTACTTCAACGAGAGCTCGCACTACAAGACCGCGAAGGACCTCACGTTCGCGCTCGCGCCCATCTTCAACAAGGAGATGAAGGAGCTCGTGAAGCACGGCGCGACCTACCTGCAGATCGAGGATCTAGGCGCCTGGCTGCCGCTCTTCACGAACAACCAGGACGACTACAAGTGGATCCGCGAGAGCATCGAGATGATGTGCGACGGCGTCGACGCGAAGATCGGCTGGCACTTCTGCTTCGGCAACGCTTGGGGCAATGACATCCTGAGCGGAAGCTTCCCGCAGGGCTACCAAACCGTGCTGCCCCACTACTGGGGCACGGAAGGCGTCGACGAGTTCGTCCTCGACTACGCGAACCGCCACATGGACGGCATCGAGTTCCTCAAGAACTGTCCGAAGGACAAGGGCGTGCAAGTCGGCATCCTCGACATCCGCACGAGCATGCTCGAGACCCCGAAGGCGGTCGCCGACCGCGTCCGGACCGTCCTCAAGCACTTGTCCCCGGAGCAGGTCACGCTGAGCACGGACTGCGGCATGAAGCCGCTGCCGCGCACGGTCGCAAGGCTCAAGCTCGCCGCCCTCGCCGAGGGCGCCGCGATCGTCCGCAAGGAGATCGGCGCGGGCTAGTCGCGGGCTGCCGCATAGCGGAACGAAGCGGGCCGGCAATCGCCGGCCCGCTCTTTTTTCGCGCTCTATTGCTACGTGGTCCCGCTTAGTCCTACACCGTCCCGCTCACCGAAGAACGGCTTCGATAGACATCTGTGGCGGGTGGCCGGCGCATCGCTCGACTGCCGTTTTCAGGGACCGCCGTGAACCCATCCCTGGGGGCTCGCTCGGCGACCTCCTGTCGCCGAGCGTCCCTGAAAACGACAGTCGACCGATACACCGGCCACCCTTGAAGCTGTTCAGCCGTTGTTGGCCCCTATGACAGA
>DASTSM010000317.1:0-3245 GCA_035760685.1 Gammaproteobacteria bacterium
GGGCCTCTTCATGGTCATGGCGACGCAGAACCCGATCGAGCAGGAGGGCACCTACCCGCTGCCCGAGGCGCAGCTCGACCGGTTTCTGTTGCATGTGCTCGTCGGCTATCCCGATGCGGCCGGCGAGCGCGCGATCTTGGAGCTCAATCGCGCGGAGAGCCGGCGCGCGCGCGAGGACAGCAAGCTTTTCGCACCTCCGGAGCAGCTCGGTCAGAGCGACGTGTTCGCCGCGCGGCTCGAGGTCCTCGACCTGCACCTCGCCGAGCCGCTCGAGGAGTACATCGTGCAGGTCGTCATCGCGACGCGCGACCCCAAGCGCTACGGCGACGATCTCGCGGGCCTCTTGCAATACGGCGCGAGCCCGCGCGCGACGATCGCGCTCGACCGCTGCTCGCGGGCGCATGCGTGGCTCGCGGGACGCGATTACGTGACGCCCGAGGACGTCCAGTCGGTCGCGCACGACATCCTGCGGCACCGGATTCTGCTGAGCTTCGAGGCGGAGGCCGCGGGGCGCACGCCCGATCACATCGTGGACTTGCTGCTCGAGAGGGTCGGCGTGCCGTGAGCGAGGGCGCCGCGAAAGCCGTCGGCCTCCGAGCCGGAGGCGCTGCGGCCGGGCGCGGGGCGCGAGACCGGGCAGGCTTCCCCGAGCGGGTCACGCTCGAGGCCCTCATCGGGCTCAAGGCGGCGGGGGAGTCCATCGATCTCGGCGCAGTCCGCGTCCGCTCGCTCGCGTCCGGCGGCCATCTTTCGGCGTTCAAGGGGCGCGGCGTCGAGTTCGACGAGTCCCGGCCCTACCAGCCCGGCGACGACCTCCGCACGATGGACTGGCGCGTGACGGCGCGCACGGGCAAGCCGCACACGAAGGTGTTTCGCGAGGAGCGGAATCGCCCGGTCATGGTCTGGCTCGACCTTAGGTCCTCGATGCGCTTCGGGACGCGCGGCGCGTTCAAGGCCGTGCGGGCGGCCGAGGCGGCGGCCTTGATCGCGTGGAGCGCCGTCGGCAACGGGGACCGCTTCGGCGCGCTCGTGTTCTCCGAGACGGAGCATCACGAGCAGCGGCCGCGGCTCGGAAGGCGCGCCGCGCTGCAGCTGCTGCAGCTCGTCTCGAGCGAGGTGTTCTGGACTCCGAATGCACCCGACGCCGCGGCCGCCGGACGGGAGAACGCGGACCACGCGCTGCTCAGGCTCACGCGCGTCGTGCGTCCCGGGGCCCTGATCTTCCTGCTCAGCGACTTCCGCGGCCTCGGCCCCGACGCCGAGCGCCACATCCGCCAGCTCGCGAGGCACGGGGAAGTCTTCCTCGTGCATGTCTTCGACCCCGTCGAGGCTGAACTTCCGCCGCCCGGCCGCTATCGAATCAAGGTCGGAAACCGTTCGTTTGCGATCGATACGGCGGATGCGGCGCTGCGGGCCGGCTATCGCGCTCGCTTCGACGCGCGTCGCGCGTCGTTGGCGGCGCTTGCCCGCGTTCCCGGCGTGCATCTCGTCGATTGCGCGACGACCGGCGATCCGCGTGTGGAACTGACCCGGCGATTCAAGAACCGATGAACCCGAGCGTCGACGTGAGCCAGCTGCCGCTGCGCGACATCCACCTGCCGGCCCCGGTCGGCTGGTGGCCGCCCGCGCCCGGATGGTGGTTCCTCGCGCTGCTCGCGCTCGCGGGTCTCGCTTACGCCGGGCTCATCTACTACCGCCGCCGGAGTCATCGATCGGCGCTCAAGGCGATTGCGCGCGTGGCCGCCGCGCTCGACGCGGGCGAAGAGCCTGCGCGCTGCGTGCAGGTGCTGTCGACCGTGCTGCGCCGGTTCGCGATGACGCTCGCCGCGGCGCCGGGCCGATCGCCGGCTTCGGGCGGTCCCGCCGTCGCCGGTCTCACGGGACGGCGCTGGCTCGAGTACCTCGACGCGCGCTGGACGCGCGCGGACTTCTGCGGCCCCGGGGCCGCCTTGGCGCACGCGCCCTATGCGCCCCCCGCGCGCGTGCGCCGGGACGAGGCGCGCGAGCTCGCGCGACTTTGCCGCGATTGGGTCAAAGCCCAGAGGCGGTGACCGATGTGGGCGCTCGCTTGGCCGTGGATGCTGCTCGCCCTGCCTCTGCCTTGGCTCGTGCGCCGCTACGCGAAGCCCGACGCGAGCGACGGCGACGCCGCGCTCAACGTCCCTTCGGACAGCGAGCTCGGCCGGCTTTCGGCGGCGACGGCCGCAGGGCCCCGGCTCAATAGGCGTCTCGTCGCGCTCTGGCTCGTCTGGGCGCTGCTCGTCGCGGCCGCGGCTCGGCCCGAGTTCGTCGGCGAGCCCGTCGCGCTGCCCACGACCGGCCGAGATCTGCTCATGGCCGTCGATCTCTCGGGCAGCATGGAGGAGCAAGACTTCGAGCTCGACGGTCAATGGGTCAACCGGCTCGAGGCGACGAAGCACGTCGCCGACGACTTCATCGAGCGCCGGATCGGCGACCGCATCGGGCTCATCTTGTTCGGCCGCGAGGCTTATTTGCAGGCGCCGCTGACGTTCGATCGAAAGACGGTGCGCACGCTGCTCGACGAGGCGGTCATCGGCCTCGCGGGCAAGGAGACCGCGATCGGCGACGCGATCGGCCTCGCGATACGCACCCTCGACGATGCGAACGTCGAGAAGGACCGCCGCGTGCTGATCCTCATGACGGACGGCGCGAACACGGCCGGAGCCGTCGACCCCATGAAGGCCGCGGAGCTCGCCGCGCAGCGCGGGGTCGTGATTTACACGGTCGGCATCGGGGCCGACGCCATGACGGTGCGCTCGCTCTTCGGCCTCCGGCAGATCAACCCCTCCGCCGACCTCGACGAAAAGACGCTGACGGCCATCGCGAAGATGACGGGCGGAGAGTACTTCCGCGCCCGCGACACGGGCGGGCTCCAGAAGATCTACGACGTGCTCGATCGGCTCGAGCCCGCCGAGTCGGACGAGGCGGGCTTTCGGCCCGTCAAGGAGCTCTTCTTCTGGCCCTTGGGGCTCGCGCTCGTGATCGCCGCCGGCGCGGCGCTCGCGGAGGCCTTCGGCGCAGTATCGGCCGGCACGGCCGGCACGATCGGGCCGCGTCTCGCGGCCGCGCCCGACGAGGCGGCGCATGACTGAGCTGCATTTCCTCCGGCCCTGGTGGCTCGCGGCGCTGCCGCTCGGCGTGCTGCTGATATGGAAGGTGGCCCGGGCTCGATCGGGAGCGGGCGGATGGCGTCGCGTCGTCGACGCCGCGCTTCAGCCGTTCGT
>DASTSM010000318.1:0-16949 GCA_035760685.1 Gammaproteobacteria bacterium
TCGGTCAGCTCGCCGTCTCGCTCTCGGGCTATCACGCGACCTGGCGGCCGACCGAGCAGATCCCCGAGCGCGCGATCGGCACGCCGGTCTGCGAGAACGAGTATTGCGCGCTCGATCCGACGGCGGTCGGCGAGACGTCGCGCTGGATCGCCTCGGCGCAGCTCTTCGGCGACGGCTGGGATGCGACGGGCTATCTTCAATACTACGACTGGCACATGCTCTCGAACCCGACCTACGACTTCCAGATCGGCCAGTTCGACCGGCGCTGGACGCTCGGCGGGCAGGTCAATCGCATCTTGATCCGCACCGACAAGCTCGAGGTCACGATCGGCGGCGAGACGCGCTACGACGACATCGGCCGGGTCGGCGTGAACCACACGCAGGCGGGCACCGTCCTCGGCAACATCAGCGACAACGCCGTCAACGAGTCGTCGCTCGGCGTGTATTCCGAGGCCACGTGGCAGCCGACGGATCGCTTGCGCCTGCTCGGCGGCCTGCGCGGCGACGTCTACGAGTTCGACGTGACGGCCTTCACGGCGACGAGCTTCGCCGGGCGGAAGACCGACGCCCAAGTATCGCCGAAGGCCGGCGTCGCCTACCGTCTCGCGGACAACGTCGAGCTCTACGGCAACTGGGGCCGGGGCTTCCACTCGAACGACGCGCGCGGCGTCGTCAACGACGCGGCTCCCGTGCCCGGCCTCGCGCAGGGCACGGGATACGAAGCGGGCGCGCGTTTCGAGCTCGGCAGCCTCAAGCTCACGGCAGCCTACTGGTGGCTCAATCTCGGCAGCGAGCTCAAGTTCGTCGGGGACTCGAACGCCGTCGAGCCGTTCGGAGCGTCGAGGCGGCGCGGGTACGAGCTCACGGCCTTCTGGCGGCCGCTCGACTGGCTCGGCGTCGACGCATCGTATACGGGCAGCCGCGCGCGCTTCGTCGACAATCCCGACGGCCCGTTCATCGACGGCTCGATCGAGCACGCCGGCGAGCTCGGCGTTTCGGGCGCGACCGGCCCCTGGGAAATCGGCGCGCGGCTGCGCTACCTCGGCCCTTACGCGCTCGTCGCCGACGACTCGAAGCGCGCGTCGGGCGAGACGCAGATCAACCTGCGCGCGGCGTATACGATCCGGCGCGTGACGATCTACGGGGAGCTCCTGAACGCGCTCGCCGCGCACGGCAAGGACATCGTCTACGACTATCCCGCGTACGTCGCCGGGCTCGACCCTCCGGGCCTCACGGCCGAGGACATCGATTGCACGGTCGTCAACTGCCGCATGAGCCGCGCCGAGGAGCCTCGCACCTTGCGCATGGGCGTCAAGCTCGAGCTCGAGTAGCGTCGGCCGCGCGCCGGTCGCGGCCGAAGAAATCTCGGCGGCGCGCGTGGCGCCGCCGAGCCCTCGGCAAAGGTACCCGGGAATCGGGGGTTGCCTCGGGTCCCACGCCGAAAGTCGAGCCGAAATCAAAAGTAGATGTGAAGCTCGGCGAAGAACTCGTCGCGGTTGTCCGCCGGAATCTGCGGAATGCCGTTGTACGACCTGATTCCGATCCGCGTCTGGAGCAGCTGAAACGGCGCGAGCTCCCAGACCAAGCTGTAGCGCTCGCGCTCGTCGTCCTCGCCCGGCGGGTCGAAGAACTCGTAAGTGACCTTGAGGTTCTGCCCGGCCGCGAGGTTCCAGTTGCCCTCGAGAAGGCTCACGTCCATGTCGAGGTCGCCCTGCGCCGTCTCGTCCGTCACGCGATCGTATTCGGCGAGCCATGCGATGGGCCCCGTCTTGAGGCCCGCGAAGACGCCGCCCATGCGGCGGTCGCCGAGCGCCGCGTTGTTGACATTGAGGCTCGCGCCGAGGCGCCATCGCTGCCGCACGTAGGACGCCGAGAGGCTCGTCTGCTTGCCGCGGTCGATCTCGTTGCCGCCGGCGGTGCCGTTCGTGACCGCGGCCTGCGCCGACCACTTCGGCAGCTCGAGCCCGAGCTCCACCCCGGTGTCCGGCGTGTCGAAGTTGATGCCCGTGACCTGGCGGATGAACGCGGTGTCGTCCTGGAGGCGCAGGCCGAACGGCAGGAAGAACTTGCCGACCTTGACGGTGTAGCGGCCGTTGCCGGGCCGAAGCAGCCCCATGGCCTGCCGAGCCGTCGTGCCGCCCGGGGCGACCTGCTCGTCCACGTAGACGGTCAGGAGGTCCGGGATCGGCGTGAAGGCGCCGTAAAGGGTCGCGCGCGAGATCGCGAAGTCGGAGGTGGCGTCGGCATCCGGCGTGTCGACGTAGCGAGCGTCGCTCCGGAAGTTGCCGCCGACGCGCAAGTAGTCGTTCACGGCGCCGGTCCAGGCGGCCGCCTTGCCGCCGCCGATCATCCGGCGCGGAAGCTGCGTCGAGCCGTATGCATCGCCGAACGGCGTTCGCAGCCCGCCGCCGCTCGGGTCGACGTGGCAGTTCGCGCATTTGAGGCCCGTCCGCACGGCGAGATAAGGCTCGGCGCGCGCCTCCGGCGCCGGCAGCATGAGTGCGGCGGCGAGGGCGGCGGCCGCGAGGGCGCCGGCGAGGGCGAAGTGGTCCTTCATCGTGTCGCTCCATTCGCGATCCAGTCCCGGATCGCATCGATCGTCGTTGGGTCGAGGGGCTGTCCGCCGAACGGCATGCGCGCGCCCGTCGCCGCCGTCCCCTCGAGCTTCTGCACCAGATAGCTCCCGTCGGGATCGCCGGCTTTGACGCGCGGAATCGTGGGCTGCTCGACGCTTGCGGCGCCGACGAGACTCACCATGCTCGCGTCGGCGCTCGTGAGATCCATCGATCCCGGCAGCGCCGCTCCCTGGCCGTTGTGGCACCCGGCGCAGATCGGGGTGAACACGTTCGCTTGAATCGAATCGAGCGTCCCCGATACGCCGGCGACCGTGAACTCGGCGACGAAGTCGCCGCCCTGCGCGCCGTCGCCGCTCGGGAACGCGCCGCTGAACTCGCCGTCGAGCGCGTTCGAGTCGAGGTCGAGAATCGCCGAGGCGCCCGCGCCGACGACCGTCACGCGATACGTATCGGGCACGGACTGCGCCGTCGAAAGATCCATGACGGCGGACGACGGGTTCGCCGCCGGCACCGTGATCGAGGTCGCCGCGATGAGCACCTCGTTGCCGTCTTCGAACGTTCCGTCCCCGCCGCTGCGCTCGAGCACGAACGTGTTGGTGTCGATCGAGGACGCATCGACGGGCCGATCGAAGGCGACCATGATCGACATGGGCAGCTGGCTCAGCGTGCTGTCCGGCACGACGGACAGCGTCGTCACGCGGATCGGCGCGGTCGCGGGCGCCGCCGCCATCGGCGCCTGCGCGCCGTCGAGAATCCATTGCCGGATCGTCTGAATGTCGGCTTGCGAGAGGGGCGTCCCGTTGAGCGGCATCCTGCCGCCGACCGCGGCGGTTCCTTCGAGCTTCTGAATGATGTAGCTCTGATCCGGATTGCCCGGGTCGACGCGCTTCAGCTGCGGCTGCTCGGCGCTCGCGACGCCGACGAGGAGCGCGAAAGAGTTCGCCTCGTCTAGCCTCAAGCCCTCGGGCGCCGATGCGCCGATGTGGCACGCCGTGCAGATCGGGGTGAAGACGTTGTCCTGGATGGACTTGAAGTTGGCCTGCAGCGTCGTGGTGCCTCCGGTTCCGCTCCCGCCGGTACTCGTGCCGGTTCCGCTTCCGCCGCCGCCGTAGCCGCTGCCGCCTCCGCTTCCGCACGCGCCGACGGCGAGCACCGAGACGACGAGCAGCGCTCGGCCCGCGGTGGGCGACGGATGATTCATGCTGCGCATCGATTTCGCCTCTTCGTGTGGGACGTTCTTCGTTCCCGCGCGGCGCGGCCAAGGTTCGAGATCGCACGGAAAACCGGCTGTGGCGCACGCGGCTCGTCGTCTGAGTTGCGCGGTAAGAGGCGAAAGGTTCAAACTCGCCGGCCGCCGCGATCGACGGTGCCGCGATCGCGAGTCGGTGCCGTGCATGCGCCGGCACATCCCAAAAGTCGTAGACTTGGAAGCGCGGCCGGCCGACCGCCGCGGGAGACGCCTC
This sequence comes from Gammaproteobacteria bacterium, assembly GCA_035760685.1. Lineage (GTDB taxonomy): Bacteria > Pseudomonadota > Gammaproteobacteria > Steroidobacterales > Rariloculaceae > ZC4RG20. The sequence continues at coordinate 4,040 of DASTSM010000318.1, forward strand.
TCCATGAGCAAGCAATCCGGGACCGAGGCCCTCGAGCCTCAGCGCGCGGACGACGCCGCCGATCTGGCCCTTCTCGCCGACATCAACCGCGGGGACGCGCGAGCGCTGCACTCGCTTTACATCAAGTACTACCACCGGCTGCTCCGCTTCATTCACCGCGTGACGGGGCGGCTCGACTCCGCGCAGGAGGTCATCAACGACGTCATGCTCGTCGTCTGGAAGGACGGCAAGAGCTTCGCGGGCCGTTCCACGGTCGCGACCTGGATACTCGGCATCGCCTATCACAAGGCGTTGAAGCTCATGGAGAAATCGCGGCGATGGACGGACCGGACCGCGCACGTCGACTTCGACGAATGGAGTGAACGTTTTCCCGATCCCGAGGAACTCAGTCAGGTGACGGAAGTGCAGGACCTGCTCGAGCACGGCCTCCGGGGCTTGACGTCGGAGCAACGTGCCGTCGTCGAGCTCACGTACTTCTTCGGCTGCTCGTACGAGGAGATTGCGGCGATCACGAACTCGCCGGTGAACACGGTGAAGACGAGAATGTTTTACGCGCGCCAGAAACTCAGGAAGCTGCTACCGGAGCTCGGCAAGGACGAGGGCGCCCGATGAACGCCATGGATCACGCGAAGGAACACGAGGAAGCTTCGCGCCTCTTGCCGTGGCTCGTGAACGGCACGCTCGAGGGCAGCGAGCGAGAGCGCGTGGAGCGGCACGTGCACGATTGTCTCGCCTGCCGCGCCGAGCTCCGCGAGCAGAACGCGCTGCAAATGCTCGTGCGCCGGCACCCTGACGTCCACGTCTCGGCCGAGCAGGGCTTCGCGGACCTCGCGCGCCGGCTCGAAGGCGAAGGGCGCAAGGCCGTCGCGACGAAGCGCGCGCGGCCGGAGGGCCGCGCCGCGCTCGGCGGCGCGCTGCTCGGCGGCGTGCGCGCCGCGGCCGCGCTGTTCGGCGGCCGTCGGCTCGTGCTCGCGAACGTCATGGCGGCGGCCGTCGTCGCGGGTCTCGCGCTGTGGCTCGGCGCGAGGAGTCCGAGCGAGGCGCCGTCCTACTCGACGCTGACGTCCACGGGCGAAGAGGTCGACAATTCGCGGCTCGACGTGGTCTTTGCGCCGGGCACTACACAGGAAGCGATGCACGACGTCCTCGCCGACGTCGGAGCGACGATTGTCGCCGGCCCGAGCGACGTCGGGCGCTACACGGTTCAGCTCGAGAGCGCGCCGAGCGATGCCGAGCTCGACGACGTCATCGCGCAGCTGCTCGCGGATCCGCGCGTGCGGTTCGCCGGCCGCGCCTATATCGAGCCGAAGCAGCCATGAGGACGCTGCCCGTGCTCGTGCTGCTTGCGGCGTCTCTCGCCGCCTGCGCGCAGACGCCGGAGCGCCCCGAGCGCACGGCGCGGCAGGCCCGGCCCGCGCCGGCCGCTCCCGCGCGGATCCTGCTCACGGTCGCCGAGCGCGGCCCGGCCGGCCTCGCGTTGACCGGCGCTCCGGAAGGACGGTACCTGCGCCGCCGCGCGTACGGTCCGACGCCGGGCGTCGACCGCATTCTCGACGCGCTCGCCCGCGAGCACGGCTTGAAGCGCATCGAGGGCTGGCCGATCCGCTCGCTCGACGTCTACTGCGAGGTTTTCGAGGTCGGCGACGCATCGAAGGTCGACGCCGTGCTCGAAGAGCTCAAGGCCGACGACCGCGTCCAGCTCGCGCAGCGCATGAATACGTTCGAGACGCTGACGGGCCGCGCCGAGGAGCGCGCCGACGACCCGTACGCCGATCTGCAGCCGGCCGCGCTCCAGCTCGATCTGCCCGAGGCCCATCGCGTCGCGACCGGCAAGGGCGTGCTCGTCGCCGTCATCGATTCCGCCGTGGATACGAAGCACCCGGACCTCGCGGGACGCGTGCGTCTCGAGCGCGACTTCGTCGACGGCCATGGCTCGCCGAAGCGGGGCGAGGTGCACGGCACGGCCGTCGCCGGGATCATCGGCTCGCTCATGGACAACCGCGAAGGCATCGTCGGCGTCGCGCCGGACGTCGACATCGCCGCGCTGCGCGCGTGCTGGCCCGTCGACGAGCACGAGAGCGGCGCACGCTGCTCGAGCTTCTCGCTCGCGCAGGCCCTCGAGGTGGCGATCGAGATCCGCGCGGCCGTCATCAATTTGAGCCTCACGGGTCCGCGCGATCCTCTGCTCGAGAGCCTGCTCGATCAGGCACAGCGGCGCGGCGCCGTCGTCGTGGCCGCGCAACCCGAGGCGGGCACCCGGCAGGACAGCTTCCCCGCGTCGCATCCGCGCGTCATCGTCGTGCGCGGCAGCGCGGCGGCCGGAGACCCGGCGTCGCCCTATCTGCTGTCGGCGCCCGCGGACGAGATCCTCACGACCGTGCCGGATCGCGGCTACGCGTTCTTGTCGGGAACCTCGCTTGCGGCCGCGCACGTGAGCGGCGTCGTCGCGCTGCTCATGGAGCGGGCTCCGGGCTTGCGCGTCGATGTCTTGGCGCCCCTGCTGCGTTCGGCGACCGTCCGCTCGAGCGCGGGAACGTCGGTCAACGCCTGTCTCGCGCTCGAGAAGGTCGTCATGGACCGGTTCTGCTCCGAGCGCGGCGCGAGCGTCGAGACGGCGTCCTCGAAGCTTTAAGCTTTGACGACCTTCGCGCGCCCCGACTAGCGGCGGCTGAACCCGTACGAGAAGCTCAGTACCCACCGATCCGGCAGCGGCTTCCCGTAAAGACCGTAGCCTTCCGCATCGTTGTCGTAGAACCTGATGTCGAGCCCCATGCGTCCGAACGGACGCGAGACGCCGGCGTTCCAGTGCGTGTACCGCCCTCCGTCGTAAGCATCCGAAACGACGCGGCCGAGCGTGCCGCCGAGCTCGATGCCGAGCGGCAGCGGCACGGCGAACGTGGTCTCGGCGTCGAACAGAGGCGGCCCGACCGAGAGCAGCGCGTCGGTATAGGACATCGTGAAGAAAACGCGCTCCCGATAGCCGAAGCCCGTCGAGATCTCGTTGTAGTCGTAGTACGTCGAGGCGCCGGGATAGACGTAGCGCGCGGCGGCAGACGTCGCGGTCCACTTTGGGCTCCTCCACTGGTAGCCCGCGTAGACTTCGGCCTCGCTCTTGCGATTCGCGTCGCGAGGCACCTCGACCTGGTAGTCGACGGTAGACGCCAAGACCCCCGTGAAGAATCCCGACGCATGCTGGTAGTCGAGCCCGGCCTGGAGCGCGGGCCCGCCGTCGCTCTGCGACAGCCCTCGGCTCCGATAGTCCGTCGTCAAAGTGGCATATGCGCCGAGGCTCGGTCCCGCCGCGCGCGGGGCGGCGGCGGCCGGCATCGCGAGGCCGGCCGCGAGGGCGGCGAGCGAGATGAGCGGCGAACGGTTCATGGCGGCGCACGCAGCCTACCTGGAATGCCGAGTTTTGGCGACTCGGCTTCAGAGCAGCGTGAGCGCCGCGCTTCGGATGAGATCGATGATGGGTGCGGGGAAGAGGCCGAGCACGAGCACGGCGGCCGCGGCGCCGGCGAGCACGAGGCGGCCCGCGATCGAGACGCGCGTCTCGGCGGGCGGTGCCGCGGCCTCGTCGGGCCGCAAGTACATCGTCACGAGCAGGCGCAAGTAGTAGTAGAGGCCGATCGCGCTGCCCACGATGACGATCGCGAGCAGCGCCCAGAGCGAGGATTCGACGCTCGCCTCGATGACGTAGAACTTCGCGACGAACCCCATCGTCAGCGGAATGCCGGCCAGCGACAGCAGCATGAGCGAGAAGACGGCCGCGACCCAAGGACGGCGCCGGAAGAGCCCGCGGTACTGCTCGATCGTCTCGATTTCCTCCGACGCGCCGGGCTCCGAGGACAGCACGGCGACGACGCCGAAGGCGCCGAGCGTGCTCGCGAAGTAGGCCGCGAGATAGTAGCTCGCGGCTTCGACGGCCGCTCCGCCGCCCGCGATGAACGCGGTCATGAGATAGCCGAGGTGCGCGATCGACGAGTAGGCGAGCAGCCTTTTCACGTTCTGCTGCAGCAGCGCGAGCACGTTGCCGAGCAGCATCGACGCGGCGGCGAGGATCGTGAGCGCGACGAGGATCGGGCCGTGGCCGTAAGCGCCGGCCGCCGTGAAATAGCGCAGCAGCACGACGAAGACGGCGCCCTTCGACACGGTCGAAAGGAACGCGGTCACGGGCGCCGGTGCGCCCTGATAGACGTCCGGCGTCCAGAGGTGGAACGGCGCGAGCGAGAGCTTGAAGGCGAGCCCGCCGACGAGGAGCGCGAGGCCCGCCGCGAGGTAAGCGCTCGAGCCCGACGCATCCGCCGCGGCTGCGAGGGCCGTGAATTTCAACGTGCCTAGCGCGTAGTAGATCAGCGCGATGCCGAACAGCAGGAAGCCCGACGAGACGCCGCTCAGCACGAGATATTTGATTCCGGCCTCGAGGTTGACGGGCCGCGCGGGCTCGTAGGCCAGCATCGCGAACAGCGAGACCGTCAGGAGCTCGAAGCCGAGGAAGAGGGCCGCGAAGTGCGACGCCGCCGCGAGCACGGCGCCGCCGAGCGTGGACGTCAGGAGCAGAATCTCGAGCTCTCGCGTGCGCTCGCCCCGCGCAGCGAAGTAAACCGTCGAGAGCAAGGCCGTCGCGAGCGCGGTCGCGAGCAAGAGGCCCGTGTAGAAGAGCGCTGCGCCGTCGATGCGCAGGAGCGGCGTCACGTCGATGGGCGCGACGCGCGCCGCCGCAGCCAGCGTGCCGATCGCCGCGAGAAGACCCCCGGCCGTGACGCCGGCCGCGAGGCGGCTCCGCGCGAACGCGGCGAGCAGCATGACGACGACGGTCGTGCCTGTCAGCACGATGAGCGGCAGCAGCGCGACGATCTCGGCGCCCGTGAGCCTCATGGCGCGGCCGCCACGAGCGCCGTCAGCGCAGGCGCCGCCGTCTCTAGGACGGGCTGAGGTCGCAGGCCGAGCCAGAGCAGAATCACGATCATGGCGCAGAGGTACGCCATCTCGCGCCGCCCGAGGTCGAGCGCGCGCGCCGGCGCTTCGAGCCGGCCCTGAAACGTCCTCTGGATCAGCACGAGGGAATAGACGACGGCCGTGACGAGTCCCGCGGCCGCGAGCGCCGTGTAGACCCGGCTCGCGTCGAACGCCCCGAGCAGCACGAGAAACTCGCCGACGAAGTTGCCGAGACCGGGCAGCCCGAGCGACGCGATCGCGAAGAAGAGCGCGATCGCGCCCATGCGCGGCACCTGCGCCCAGAGCCCGCTCATGCGGCGCATGTCGCGCGTATGCAGCCGTTCCTGCAGCGCGCCCGCGACGAGGAAGAGCCCGCCCGTGCTGATGCCGTGCGCCAGCATTTGCATGACGGCGCCCTGAAGCGCAAAGGCGTTCCAAGCGTAGATTCCGAGCAGCACGAAGCCGAGGTGGCTCACGCTCGTGTAGGCGACGAGCCGCTTGAAGTCGTTCTGCGCGAAGGCGAGCACGGCGCCGTAAAGAATGCCGACCACGGCGAGCGCCATTGCAACGGGCGCGAAGCGCATCGACGCGGCGGGAAAGAGCGGCACCGCGAAGCGGATGAGCCCGTACGCGCCCGTCTTGAGCAGCGCGCCCGCGAGCAGCACGCTGCCCGCCGTCGGGGCGTCCGTATGCGCGTCTGGCAGCCAGGTATGGAGCGGGAAGGCGGGCAGCTTGACGGCGAACGCGATGAAGAAGCCGAGCATGAGCAGCATCGCGGTGCCGGGCGCGAGCGAGGTGCCGAGCAGCGTGAAGTAGTCGAACGACCATTCGCCGGAAGCGCGATAGCGAATGAAGGCGAGCGCGACGATGCTCGCGAGCATGAGCAGGCTGCTCGCTTGCGTGAAGATGAAGAACTTGATCGCCGAATAGAGCCGGTTCTCGTGCCCCCAGAGCGCGATGAGCAGATACATCGGCACGAGCATGACTTCCCAGAAGAAGAAGAACAGAAAGAGATCGAGCGCGAGGAACACGCCCGCGATCCCCGCGATCGACCAGAGCACGTTGAAGTGAAAGAAGCCCACGCGCTCGTCGATCTCGCTCCAGGAGCACGCGACCGAGACGACGCCGAGGAAAGCCGTCAGCACGAGCATGAGGACACTGAGCCCGTCGAGGGCGAGGTGAAAGCCGATGCCGAAGCGCGGGATCCACGCCCAATTCACCTCGTCGAGCCAGCCTTCGCGGCCGACGTCGAGCAGCGCCGGCGCCCGGGCCCAAAGCCAGACCGCGAGCGCGAGCTCGAGCAGGGTCCCCGCGAGCGCGACATAGCGGCTCCACGCGGCGCTGCGCGGCGCGGCGGCCCAGGACAGGAGCCCTGCCGCGAGCGGGACCGCGATGAGCGCGACGAGCATCATAGGAAGATCGCCACGGCGACGACGACGACGAGGCCCGCGAGCATGCCGGCCGCGTACCAGCGAAGCTCGCCCGTCTGCGACAGCCGCGCGCCGCGCCAGGCGGCCCGCATCGACAGCGCGATGCCCGCGAACACGGCATCGACGGGATCGCGCGCGATCCCCCGCGCGAGCCGAACGAAGGGCCGCACGAAGGCGAGGTCGTAGACGCGGTCGAAGCCCCATCCGGCAGCCCAGAACCGGAAGGCGGCCTCCCACGCGCGAGCCGCAAAGACGCGCGGCGCGGCCGCACGCGCCGGGAAGTAGAGCAGATACGCGACGAGAATCCCCACGAGCGACGCCGCCGCCGCGGCGAGCTCGAGGCCGAGGCCCCCGGACTCGCTCTCGGCGCCGGCGGCGGCCGCCGGGAAGCTCGTCGCGACGAATCTCGAAAAGAGCGTGACGTGGCCGAGCCCCTCGGGCGTGTCGACGAAGCCGCCCGCGATCGCGAGCACCGAGAGCACGGTCAGCGGGATCGCGACGGCCGGGCGGCGAGCGCCGCCGCCTTCATGAGACTCTCGCACGTCGCGCGACTCGGCGCCGAAGAACGCGATGAACACGACGCGGAAGATGTAGACGGAGGTCAGGAACGCGGACGCGAGGCCGGCGGCCCAGAGCCACCGGCCGGCGCCGCCGGCCGCCCACGCGCCGAGCAGGATCTGCTCCTTGCTGTAGAAGCCGGACGTCACGACCGGCACGGCCGCGAGCGCCGCGGAGCCGACGAGGAACGCGGCGAAGACGCCGGGCATGCGTTTCGCGAGCCCGCCCATCTTGCGGATGTCCTGCTCGTGATGAATCGCGAGCAGCACGGCGCCGGCCGCGAGGAACAAGAGCGCCTTGAAGAACGCGTGCGTCATGAAATGGAACACGGCGGCGCTCCATGCGCCGACGCCGAGCGCGACGAACATGTAGCCGATCTGGCTCATCGTCGAGTAGGCGAGCACGCGCTTGATGTCGTTCTGCGCGAGCGCGCTGAAGGCCGCGAGCACGAGCGTGGCCGCGCCGACGATGCCGACGGCAAGCTGCACGGGCGGCGCGAGCACGAAGAGCGAGTAGGTGCGCGCGATCAGGTACATGCCGGCCGTGACCATCGTCGCGGCATGGATCAGCGCGCTGACCGGCGTCGGGCCGGCCATCGCGTCGGGCAGCCAGGTCTGGAGCGGCAGCTGCGCGGACTTGCCGACGGCGCCCGAGAGCAGCAGCGCGGCCGCCGCGATCGCGAGCCCCGAGCCCGTCTGCCATTCGGCCGAGGCGCGGATGAGCACCGTCTGGACGTCGAGCGTGCCGAACGAAGTCGCGAGCAGGATGAGCCCGATCAGCATGGCCGCGTCGCCGACGCGCGTGACGACGAAGGCCTTGCGCGCCGCGTAGCCGTTCGCCGGGTCTCGGTACCAGAAGCCGATCAAGAGGTAGCTGCAGAGGCCGACGCCTTCCCAGCCGAGGTAGAGCAAGAGCAGGTTCGCGCCGAGCACGAGCACGAGCATCGACGCCATGAAGAGGTTCATGTAGGCGAAGAAGCGGCTGTAGCCTTCGTCGCCGGCCATGTAGACCGTCGAATAGAGGTGGATCAAGAAGCCGACGACGGTCACGACGAGGATCATGACGAGCGACAGCGCATCGAGGCGCAGCGTGAGGGCGACGTCGAAGCCGCCGACGCGCATCCAGCCGCCCAAGCTCGAGACGACGGAAGGCCGGGTCTCGAAGCCGCCGAGGAACGCGACGGCGAGGCCGATTGCGACGGCGGCGGAGAGGCCCACCGTGCCGACGCCGATCGTCGACACCGCGCGCTTCGGCCACGTGCCGAGCGACGCGAAGAGCACGGCGCTGCCCGCGAGCGGCAGCAGAGGCACGAGGAAGAGCCAAGCGCCCACGTCAGCCCCTCATGCGATCGACGGCATCGGCGTCGAGCGTGTCGAAACGGCGCACGATCTGGAGCAGCAGCGCGAGCGCCACGGCGACCTCGGCCGCGGCGAGCGTCAATATGAAAATGAACATGACCTGACCGTTCGCATCGGCCCAGCGCGCGCCCGCGGCGACGAACGCGAGTCCCGTCGCGTTCAGCATGATCTCGATCGAAAGCAGGATGAACACGAGATTGCGGCGCACGAGCACGCCCGTCAGGCCGAGCACGAACAACAGCGCCGCAAGCGCGAGCGCGTGCTCGGGGGGCACGGAGGCGGTCATGCGCGCACCGACCTTTCGTGCCCGGCGCGTTCCGCACGCGCGCGCTCGGCGCGTTCGCGCTCGGCGGCCGAAGGCGCGCGGCCCGCGTCCGCGCGTAGCCGCTCGCGCACGGGCTCGTCGAGGCCGCGGCCGAGCCTGAAGGCGCCGACGAGCCCGGCGAGCAGCAGCATCGACGCGATCTCGACGGCGAGGAGGTCGGGGCCGAACAGCAGCGCCGCGACGCTGGGCGCGTCGACCACGCGCGGCTCGGCCCCGGCCCCGGCGCCGGCGAGCACCCAGGCGAGCTCGGCGAGCAGCACGGCCGAGAGGATCGATGGGCCGAGGAAGATGCGCGGGCCGAGCCAGGCCCGTTCCTGCTCCGCCGACGCCTTGCCGCCGATCAGCATCATGATGACGAAGACGAAGAGCACCATGATCGCGCCCGCGTAGACGATGACCTCGAGCACGGCGGCGAACGGCGCGCCGAGCACGTAGAAGACCACGGCGACGGCGAACAGCGAGACGATGAGATAGAGGAGCGCGTGCATGGCGTTCGCGCGCGTGATCGTCATGAGGGTCGCGACGGCGGCCACGGCCGCGGCGAGGTAGAACGCTGCATTCATGGCGGCCTCCCGAAAAATGGGGTCAGACCCCATTTTCCGCTTCATGGCATGAGTCCTCGAATGTCGACCGGCGGGGCCTCGTTCTCGGCCTCGCCCTTGTCTTTGCCGCCGATCGCAAGGCCGGCGACGCGGTAGAAGTTGTAGCCCGGATACTTGCCCGTGCCGCTGATCAGAAGGTCCTCTTTCTCGTAGACCATGTTGTGCCGGTCGTACTCGCTCATCTCGAAGTCCGGCGTGAGCTGGATCGCGTAGGTCGGGCAGGCCTCTTCGCAGAAGCCGCAGTAGATGCAGCGCGAGAAGTTGATGCGGAACCAACGCGGATACCAGCGGCCCGTCTCGTCCTCGGTCTTCTCGAGCGCGATGCAGTCGACGGGACAGGCGACCGCGCAGAGGTTGCACGCGACGCAGCGCTCGGCGCCGTCGGGGTCGCGCGAGAGAATGATGCGGCCGCGGTAGCGCGGCGCCAGGTAGGGCTTCTGCTCGGGGTAGAGGATCGTCTCGCGGCGCCTGAAGCCGTGCAGGAAGACGAGGAAGGAGCTCCGGAGCTGCGTGGCGACCGTCGCTACGTGCCCCGCGATCCAGCGGACGACGCCCATCATGCAAGCCCTCCCTGTCCCGGCCCCCGGAGCGCGATCACGACGGCGCCCGTGACGAGCGCGTTCGCGATGGCCACGGGCAACAAGAATTTCCAGGCGTATCCCATGAGCTGGTCGTAGCGGGGCCGCGGCAGGGCGCCGCGCAGCAGGAAGAAGAACGCGACGAAGGCGGCGGTCTTCAGCGCGAACCAGACGACGGGAGGCAGAAACCTCGGCCCGAGCCATCCCCCGAAGAAGAGCGTCACCGTCATCGCGGAGGCGAGCAGCACGCCCAAGTACTCGCCGAGGAAGAACAGGCCGAACTTCATGCCCGAGTACTCCGTGTGGTAGCCCGCGACGAGCTCGTGCTCGGCCTCGGGCAGATCGAAGGGCAGGCGGTGCGTCTCGGCGAGGGCGGCGATGAAGAACACGATCATGCCGAAGAACTGCGGCAGGAAGAACCAGAGCCCGCGCTGCGCCTCGACGATCGCGTTGAGATTAAACGAGCCCGCCTGCACGATGACGCCGACGAGCGCGAGACCCATGAAGACCTCGTAGCTGATCATCTGCGCGGCCGTGCGCAGGCTCCCGAGCAGCGAGTAGTTGTTGTTCGACGCCCAGCCGCCGAGCGCGGCGCTATAGACCGCGAGCGACGTCATCGCGAGGAAGAACAAGAGGCCGACGTTGAGATCGGCGACGTGCAGCCCCGGCGCGAACGGCACGACGGCGAATGCGAGCAGCATCGTGACGGTCACGATCGCGGGCGCGATCACGAACACGGACTTGTCGGCGCGCGGCGGAATCCAGTCCTCCTTGAGCAGGATCTTCACGACGTCGGCGAGCGCCTGAAGCAGGCCGAACGGTCCCGCGCGGTCGGGCCCATAGCGGTCCTGCCACCAGGCGAGCAGCCGCCGCTCGACGTAGGTCATGAAGGCGGCGCCGAGGATCAGGACCGCGAGCAGGACGACGATGAACGCGAGCTTCGCGCCGAAGGTCATCGCGGCTCTCCGGCGGGCCGAGCGGCGCGAACGGTCTCACTGTCGGCGTCGAACGGCGGCAGGCCGGCCAGTCCGTACGGCAAGCCCGCGGCGCCCCGCACGAGCGAGGCATCGAGCCGCACGGGCAGCGCGAGCGTCATGCCGTCGAGGGCGACCTCTGCTTCCGCGCCCTCGGTCAGCCTGCGCTCCGCGGCATCGTCGGGATGGAGCGCGACGTACGGCTGCGGTGCCCGCTCCGCGATCGGCGGCGAGAGCGCGCTCAGCTCCTCGCTTCCGAAGATGGAGTGCAGCGCGACGAGCCGAAGTCCGCCGTCGAGCGGCGCGGCTTCGGGCGGCGCGTCGAAGTAGCGCCGCTGGGCGCCGGGCTCGAGCAGCCGCACGCCCGGGTCTCCGCCCCGGAGCGGCCCCGCGATCTCGTCCTGGAACTTGTTGACCGATTGGACCGAGTTCCAACCCGGCGCCCAGAAGAACGAAATCAGCGCGGGCGGCAGGCGCGGGCCGTGATAGCCCTCCATCGAGAACGCGAGCGCCGAATCCGGATCCGGCGGCGGGGCCGGCTCCCGCAGCGTCACGTTCGCGTGCACCGCCGTGCGTCCGCTCCAGCGTGCGGGCTCGCGATTGAGCTTGCGGTCCGCGATCCTGAACCTCGCGCTCGGCGCCGCGTCCGCGATGCGCGCGAGCGCGGGCATCTCTTGTGCGGCGGCCGCGATCACGTCGTCGAGGCTCGCCCAGGCCGGATCGCGCCGCGCCGTGCGGCCGAGCTCCGCGAGCCAGCGCCACGACTCGCGGATGTCCCCCTGCGGCACGAACACCTGAAAGAAGCGCTGCGCGCGGCCTTCTGCGCTGATCAGCGTGCCGTCGCTTTCGGGCACGGGCGCGGCCGGCAGCGCGACGTGCGCCGCGCGCACGGTCGCATTCTCGACGTGGTCGAGGACGACGAGCCGCGGGACCGCCGCGACGAATCGCTCGACCTCCGTCGCTGGAGCCCGCCGGAAGAGGTCGTTCTCGAGCACGACGGCCGCGCGGACCCGGCCCGAGCGCGCGCGCTCGAACGCCTCGGCGAGCGTCCCGCCGCCGAGCAGCGCGAGACCGAGGCTGTTCGCCTCCGGCAGCGTCAAGCAGAGATCGGCAGGACTCCCGCGCAGCGCGGCGAGCGCCGTCGCGATGTTGGCGGCGGCCTCGACGACGGCGACGCTGCGCGCGCCGTACCCGGCGACGACGAGCGGTCGCTTCGCGCCGCGCAGCGTCTCCGCAATACGCCCGGCGAGCGTTGCCGCCTCCGCAGGCAGCGCCGCGTCCGGCGCACCGCCGTCGAGCCGATGGGCCACGGCGAAGCCGAGCCGCGCGATATCGTCCGGTGCCGCGCGCCAGGCCGCGGCCGCGATCGCGTCGAGCTTCGTCGCGGCGGGCGTCGCGACGAAGAGCGGATACCGCTCGTCGCCGCCCGCGGTGCGCACGGCCTCGTCCTGCCAGGCCGGGACGTGGAGCGAGGCCGCGATGTCGCGCTGCCGGCCGCGCACGGCTTCGCGAAGGGTCAGCGCGAGCCGCGGCGCGGTGTTCGTGAGGTCCTCGCCGAGCACGAGCACGGCGTCGCTCTCCGCCGCCTCGCGCTGCGAGGGCGCGCGCACGGCTCCGTCCCGGAAAAGGCTCGCCGCGGTCTCCGCGATCGTTGCGTCGAGCGCAGCGACGCCCGCATAGAAGTTGTCGGCGCCGACGAGCCGGCGCAGCGCGAAATTCGCCTCGACCGACGCCCGCGGCGAGCCGATGCCGATCACGTCGCCGTCCGACCAGCCCTCGACCGCGCGGCGCACGGCGTCGTCGACGCTCGCGGGCTCGAGGACGCCGCCCGCGCGGACGAGCGGGGCGCGCACGCGGCGCTCCGAATTCACATAGCCGTAGCCGTAGCGCCCGCGGTCGCAGAGGAAGTAGCCGTTCACCTCGCCGTTGTAGCGGTTCACGACGCGCCGCAGCCGGCCGTAGCGCTCCTGAGGATTCGTGTTGCAGCCGAGGCTGCAGTGGGGGCAGACCGAGGGCGCGGACTGCAGGTCCCACTTGCGCACGTAGTGCTCGGAGAACGTCTTGTCCGTGAACACGCCCGTGGGGCAGACCTCGACGAGGTTGCCGCTGAACTCGTTCTCGAGCACGCCGTCGGCGTACCGCCCGAAGTA
>DASTSM010000319.1:0-4452 GCA_035760685.1 Gammaproteobacteria bacterium
TCGTCTCTTAAGAGCGACAGCTTGCAAACTGCGACGAGTTGTTGACTGTGCGCTGCGTCACACTTTGCGGTGCGTTCGCCAACTTAGGCTTACGCCCGCTTCAGGCACCGTGCAAGGGGATTCGCCGATGGACATCATTTACGCGATCGTCAAATTCTTCGTGGCCGGCGGCATCATCATGTATCCGATCATGTTCGTCGCCGCCGTCGGCGCCGCGATCGGTGTCGAGCGCTACATCACGCTGAGGCGCGTCACCGCGAAGAACCGCAGCATGTGGAGCAAGCTCGAGCCGCTGCTCGCTCGCGCCGAGTTCGACAAGGCGCGGGAGATCACCGCGAAGGACGACTCCACGATCTCGCAGCTGCTGAACATGGGCCTCGCCCGTCAAGGCGCCGTCCGGCGGCGCGACGACATCGAGATCGCCATGGAGGAGACGATGATGGAGATCATCCCCCACCTCGAGAAGAGAACCTCCTACATCGCGCTCGCGGCCAACGTCTCTACGCTCCTCGGGCTGCTCGGAACGATCATGGGCCTGATCCAAGCCTTCACGGCCGTGTCGAACGCGAATCCCGCGGAGAAGGCCGACCTGCTCGCCGCGGCCATCTCCGTCGCGATGAACGCGACGGCTTTCGGCCTTCTCGTCGCGATTCCGATGCTCGTCACCCACACGGTGCTGACTCAGAAGACGGCGCAGATCGTGGCGGCCCTCGAGATGGCCTCCGTCAAGACGCTGAACGCGATCATGACGACTGCGAAGCGCCAGTACCAGGTGGCGGCCTGATCGACACGCCGCGCGAGCGGGAGGCCTTCCATGAGAAAGCATCACTACCGGCTGCAGGGGAAGGACGCGTCCGAGCTCAACATCATGACGTTCCTGAACATCATGGTCGTGCTCCTGCCGTTCCTGCTCGCGACGGCCGTGTTCTCTCGCATCACGGTCGTCGAGCTCAATTTGCCGAGCTCCACCGGCGGCTCCACCCCGACCGAGATCGGCTTCAGGCCCGAGGTCATCGTCCGGAAGGATCGGCTCGAAGTCACGGACGGCTCCTCGGTCATCGCGTCCATCCCGAACCTCGAGGGCGGCTACGATCTCGAGACGCTGTCGAAGCTCATGCTGTCGCTGAAGCAGAAGTACCCGGACGTCGCGGACATCTCGGTGCTCGTCGAGCCGCAGATCCCGTACGACTATCTGATCCAGGTCATGGACGCCGTGCGGAGCACGGACGTCCCGGCCGAGACCGCCGCCGGCGGCCTCGCACGCATCGACCTGTTCCCCGCGATCGCGGTCGGAGAGGCGCCATGAAGAGCTCGCGCCGGATGCGCCGGCTGACGCGTTATCAAGCGAAGCTCGAGACGATCCAGCTCACGTCGCTCATGGACGTGTTCACGTGTCTCGTGTTCTTCCTCATCGTCCACCACGGCGATACGCAGCTGCTCGAGGCGCCGAAGGAGGTGACGCTGCCGCTGTCGAACGTCGAGACGAAGCCGCGCGAGACGGTCGTTATCTACGTGAACAAGGACGACGTCGTCGTGCAGGGACAGCCGGTCGTGCGGATCGCGGACATCGAAGCGGGCGACGGCAAGGACATCGAGCCGATCATGGCGCGGCTCGCCGAGCTCCAGGAGCGCGTGATCGGCCTCCAGACCCAAGCCGTCGCGGACGCCAAAGAGGTCACGATTCTCGCGGACAAGTCGATTCCGTTCAGCGTCATCAAGCAGATCATGTCGACTTGCACGGATCAGGGGTACGAGAAGATCTCGCTGGCCGTGCTCCAGAAAGAGTTGGCGGGCGAGAATTCCTAGGCGAAGGCCGATGAACCCTTCAGCGCCTCATTCCGAACAGCCGCTCGTAGGCGAGATCGACGAAGCGCAGGAGAAGCTCGGCGCGCTCGAGCGCAGCCTGTCCGCGCTCGACGGCGAGCTTTCGCGGCTGGCCGACGAGCGCGCGCAGTACGAGCTGCTTGCGCAAGCCTGCGGATCCCTCGAGCGCCTTCGTGAGATCGGCGCAGAGGAGCTCTTCTGGGGCCAAGACGTCGATCGCTGGCAGGCCGCGGAGCGCGTCCGCGAAGCTCGCAAGCGCGTCGACGCGTTCGTCGCCGAGGTGTCGCAGATCGAGCAGCAGCGCCGGGCCGTCGCCGAGGAGATCGCTGACGGCCGGGAAGTTCTCGCGATCCTCGAGGGGGATCTGCTCGAGATTCGCGAGGAGGAAGAGGAACGCCTGAACGAATGGGTCGTCGAGCGCGAGCTCGATGCCCAGCCCGACCGTAGGGCGAAAATGCCTTGGTCGCGAAGCGACGAGGAAGAGCGCCGCTTCCGGAAGTCCCTCGGCTCCTCGCTCGCAGCCGCGCTGGCGCTCGGGCTCGTCGTTCAGCTCGTCGATCTGCCGATTCCGAAGCGAGTGGAGGTCGTCGAGGTGCCGGCCCGGCTGACGCGCCTGATTCAGGAGCAGCGCCGGCGTCCCGCGGCGCCGCCGGCCCAGGTCGCCCAGGAGCGAAAGCCCGACGCCGCCCAAGCGGCGCAGCCCAAGCCGGAAGAGCCGAAGCCCGCGTCGGAATCCAAGCCCGCGGTCGCTCAACAGCCGCCGCCCGCGCGGGCCTCGTCGAAGAGCGGCGGGCCGGGGCCGGGCACGGAGGCGGAGCCCGCGGCTCGCGCCGCATCGAGCGGCATCCTCGCGTTTCGCGAAAGCTTGTCGACGCTCGCGGGAAGCGGGCCCGGCGCCCGGTTGGGCTCCGCGGCCCGCATCGATCGCGTGGGCGACGGCGCCGTCGGCCGGCCCGTCGAGCGCGCGATGGTCACGACCCTCGCTCCGGGATCGAGCGGCGGGATCAACCTCGCCTCGCTGAGCCGTGACGTCGTCGGCGGCGGGGGCGGCGCCGGAGGCATCGGGCTCGCGGGCGTCAAGACGGGGCGGGTCACGAGCACGATCGGCGGCGGCGGTGGTGGTGGTGGCGGCGGAGGCGCCGGCGGCGGCGGCGGCAACGGCCTCGGAGGCGGCGGTGGCGGCGGCGGCGTCGCGGGGCGCACCGACGAGGAGATTCAGATCGTCTTCGACCGCTACAAGGCCGCGCTCTATCGGTTGTACAACCGCGAGCTTCGCAAGGATCCGACGCTGCGCGGACAAATGGTGCTTCGCCTCACGATCGAGCCCGACGGGAGCGTCTCGCTCTGCGAGCTGCAGTCGACCGACATGAGCGCGCCCGAGCTCGTGCAGCAGGTCCTCGAGCGCGTGCGGACGTTCGACTTCGGCGCTAAAGACGTAGCACCGATCACGATCTCGTATCCGATCGATTTCTTGCCGGCCGCGTGAGCGCGGCCGTCGGCGGCGGCTAGTTCCGCCGCGATTCAGACAAAGGCAAAGCCATCGAAAGGTGGCGACGCAAAGTCACCGGTCTAAAGAGCGATTTCGCTCCATGACGGCGGGACCGCCCGAATCGAGCTCCGGGAAGGAGCGGAAGCGGTCCCGTTTCTTGGCGACGACGTCGCCGGGGAACAGGGGAACCGAAATGGTTTCGAGGGAGAGGGTCGACGAACGCGGGCGCCGCGCGCATTGCGCGCCGCACGTGCTGCTCGCGCTCGCGGTTTCTGCACTGGCCGCTCTCGCTCCGATCGGGACCGCGTCCGCGGCCGTGCTCTCTTACATCTCCGTTACCGGAATCTGGCACGACCCGGTGGACAACGTTCCGGGAAGTCAGCCGGGCGATCCCGTCATCACCAACGGCACACCGACGTCGAGCATCAGTTGGGGCACCACGTCCGGCACGCCGCAAAGCGGCTACGACTTCACGGCGACGCTTCCGCCGCCGCAGACGTTTCCCGGCGGCGGTCCCTTCTTTTCGCTCGGAACGTTCACGCATCGGAATTTCGAGGTCTCCGATCCTTCACTGACCTCCGTTCAGCTCGATGTCATCATCGTCCTCGCCGTCGACGGCGTCCCAACCGGCCCGTTGACGTTCACCTTCACGTTCAACCATGAGGAAACGCCCAACAACGCGATGCCTTGTCCCTATCCGACGCCGCCCGGAGAGGGATGCACGGACCGCGTGACGATCGTCTCCTCGTCCCAGCCCACGACATTCAACGTCGGCGGCGTGGATTACACGTTGGCGATGAGCTTTCTCGTCAACGGCAACCCGGTGTCCGAATACATCACGAGAGAAGGCGGCACCACGAACACCTCGGGTCTGGTCGGGGATTTCACGCTGCCGCCGGGCACGCCGGCGCTGACGGTCACGAAGTCGGGACCGGCGACGACGGTTCAGGGAGAGTGGGCCGATTTCGTCATCGACGCGCAGAACACGGGAGTTTACTCCGCATACAACGCGACGCTGGTCGATCGGCTGCCTGACGGCCCGACCGGGGGCATGTGCGACACCACGCCGCAAGTGGTGAGCGCGCGCGTCTTCGCGACGGACGGCGTCACGCCGGTACCGGGGAAAGGTCCGCTGACCG
>DASTSM010000320.1:0-16274 GCA_035760685.1 Gammaproteobacteria bacterium
CATCGTCGACTCGATGGCGGGCCAGGACGCCGTGAACTCGGCGCGCGCGTTTCACGACGCCGTGCCGCTCACGGGCGTCATTCTCACGAAGGCCGACGGCGATGCGCGCGGCGGCGCCGCGCTCTCGGTGCGCGAGGTGACCGGCGTCCCCATCAAGCTCGTCGGCACGGGCGAAAAGCTCGACGCGCTCGAGCCGTTCGTGCCGCAGCGCTTCGCATCGCGGATCCTCGGCATGGGCGACGTCGTCGGCCTCGTCGAGCGCGTCCACGAGCAGGTGGACCGCGAGGCCGTCGAGCGCGTCGCGCGCAAAGTCAAGAAGGGACGCGAGCTCGATCTCGAGGACTATAAAGAGCAGCTGCAGCAGCTCATCAACATGGGCGGCGTCGGTTCGCTGCTCGACAAGCTGCCGGGCGTCAAGCCCGGCGCGCTCGCGGCTTCGGGCTTCGACGACCGTCAGCTCAAACGGCAGATGGCGATCATCGATTCGATGACGCCGCGCGAGCGCCGCCGGCCGGACCTCATCGACGGCTCACGCAAGCGCCGCATCGCGGGCGGCGCCGGGCTCGCGATCCAGGAGGTCAATCGCCTGCTCAAGCAGCACAAGATGCTCGCGAAGACGATGAAGCGCGTCTCGAAGGGCGGCAACATGGAGCGCGCGCTCGCGGGCGCCCTGAAGAACCGCGGCGGCTTCGGCCGCCCCGGGCGCTGAAAAATGGGAAAAATGGGGTCAGACCCCCAAAATGGGGTCAGACCCCAATTTCGCAATCGGCCGGCCGCCGGCCGAGAAAATCGGGTCTGACCCCATTTTTCCTGGCGGAACCCCTTTTGGGGCGCGCCGAAAGACAGTAGAATTTCGCGCCTCAGCGAGCGGTCCCGGTGACCGCTTTGATTTTTATCGAGGTTTCAAACACGTATGGTCCGGATTCGTCTGTCGCGCGGCGGAGCGACGAAGCGTCCCTTCTATCACATCGTCGTGACCGATCGCCGCAATCGACGCGACGGCCGGTACATCGAGCGGCTGGGCTTCTTCAACCCGATCGCCTCGGGCTCGGACCGCACGATCGAGCTCGACCTGCCGCGCGCCGACTACTGGCTCTCGCAGGGCGCCGAGGCCTCCGAGCGGGTCGCGAAGCTCATCCAGCAGTATCGCAAGACGCAGCCTTCCGCCTGAGCTTCGGCGCGCGCTCGCGTATGGGCGCGAGAGGCGACAAGCGCGTGACGCTGGGCCGCATCTCGGGCGTGCACGGCGTCCGGGGATGGGTCAAGGTGCTTTCCTATACGGAGCCTCGCGAGAACATCGCGGCGTTCGGCTCGTGGATTCTCGATCGTCGCGGCGAATCCCGGCGCGTCGAGGTCGAAGCGGCGCGGCTGCAGGGGAATACGGTCATCGCGAAGATTCGCGGCGTCGATGATCGCGACGAAGCCCGCGAATGGATCGGCACGGAGATCGCCGTCGAGCGAAGCGAGCTCCCGCCCTGCGAGCCCGGCGAGTACTACTGGGTCGACCTCGAGGGGCTCGAGGTCAAGAATGAGCAAGGCGCAGCGCTCGGCCGAGTCGCGCGGCTCATGGCGACCGGCGCGAACGACGTGATCGTGCTCGAGGGCTCCGACGAGCGCATGATCCCGTACGTCGCCGGGGTCGTGAAGAAGGTGGATCTCGCCGAGGGCGTGATCGTCGTCGACTGGGAGCCGGGCTTCTGGGAGCCGTGAGCCTGCGGCGGCGGCGCGTGCGGTGTTTTGGACGGGGCGAGCAGTGTTTACGTTTGGCGTCGTCGCGCTGTTTCCGGAGCTCGTCGAGCCCGTGACGCGTTACGGCGTTGTCGGCAGGGCGCGCGAGCGCGGGCTCATCGCTCTCGAGCAGATGTCGCCCCGGGACTTCACGGCGGATCGTCACAGGACCGTGGACGATCGGCCGTACGGCGGCGGTCCCGGCATGGTGCTGAAGTACGAGCCGCTCCGCGACGCGATCCGAGCGCTCCGCGAGCGCATGCCGAGCGGCAGCGCGGAGTTCGTGTTGAGCGCCCAGGGCCGGCCGCTCGATCAGCGTCTCGCCGCGGAGCTCGCGTCGAGGCCGGGCCTGCTGCTCGTCGCGGGCCGCTACGAAGGCATCGACGAGCGGATCGTCGTGGGCGAGGTGCGGGCCGAGCTCTCGCTCGGAGACTATGTGCTGAGCGGCGGAGAGCCGGCCGCGGCCGTCGTCATCGACGCCGTGACCCGGCTCCTGCCCGGTGTGCTCGGGCACGTCGACTCCTCGGCCGAAGACTCGTATGCGGCCGGGCTGCTCGACTGCCCGCAGTACACGCGGCCCGAGGAGGCGGACGGCATGCGGGTGCCCGAGGTGCTGCTGACGGGCGACCACGGCGCCGTGAGGCGCTGGCGCCTCAAGCAGGCGCTCGGGCGCACCTGGCTCCGCCGGCCGAGGCTGCTCGAGGCGCGCGTGCTCGGCCCGGAAGAGTCCGAGCTGCTGGAAGAATTCAAGCGTGAGCTCGCCGAGGCGGGCCCGCGGAACGAAATCGCGTAACATATACGGCCGCCCCGGCGGCCGGGCGTCCTGAGAGGATCGGAGTCATGTCAAGAATCATCGACGAAATCGAGCAAGAGCAGCTGAAACAGGACGTCCCGTCGTTCGCGCCGGGCGACACGGTCGTCGTGCAGGTCCGCGTGAAGGAAGGCGACCGCGAGCGTCTCCAGGCCTACGAAGGCATCGTCATCGCGAAGCGCAACCGCGGGCTCAACTCGTCGTTCACGGTGCGCAAGGTCTCTCACGGCGAAGGCGTCGAGCGCGTCTTCCAGACGCACAGCCCCGCCATCGCCGGCATCAAGGTCAAGCGCCGCGGAGACGTCCGCCGCGCGAAGCTCTATTTCCTGCGCGAGCGCAGCGGCAAGTCGGCGCGCATCAAAGAGAAGGTCTAGCCGCAAACGGCGTCGTGGGGAGGCGGTCGACGCCAGCTTCCGCTCCCCGCCCGGCTTGACGATGCGATCGATGCTGACGCGTCTTCTCATGGCGGCGAGCGCGGCTGCACTTGCCGCGATGCTCGGCGGCTGCAGCGGTCTCATCGGCTCGACCGCGGCCGACACCCTCTCCGCGGCCATTCTGAATCAGGACGACCCCGCGCTCGTCGAGCGCGCAGTGCCGGCCTACCTATTGCTCCTCGACGGCCTGATCCACCAGCACCCGGACGACGAGGACCTGCTCGCGGCCGGCGCGCAGCTCTACGCGCTGTACGGCTCGCGCTTCGCGGCGCCCGAGCGCGCCGTCGTCATGACCGAGAAGGCCCATCGCTACGGCACCCGCGCGCTCTGTCTCGAGCACGAATGGGCCTGCGAGTGGGACGGCTCGGACTACGACGGATTTGTGCAGCATTTGAACGAGGTCACACGGAAGGAGACCGGCCTTCTATACGCTTACGCCGTCGGTTGGCTCAGCTACCTCGACGCGACCAGCGAGGACTGGAGCGCGGTCGCCGAGCTGCCGTGGGTCCAGGCGGCGCTCGAGAGGGTCAGCGCGCTCGACGACACGTATCAGAACGGCGCCGTGCACGGCTACCTCGGCACGCTGTACTCGCTGAGACCGCCGGCGCTGGGCGGCCAGCCGGAGAAGGCGAAGATGCAATTCGAACGGGCCATCGAGCTTTCGGGCGGCCGCGACCTCTCGATCAAGGTCGAGTACGCGCGCCGGTACGCGCGGCTCGTCTTCGATCGCGAGCTGCACGACCGGCTGCTCCGCGAGGTCCTCGAGGCGCCGGTGCAGGCCGAGAACCTCACGCTTTTCAACGTGCTCGCGAAACAGCAAGCCCGCGAGCTTCTGCAATCCGCGGAGGACTACTTCTGATGATCGACCGAAGCGGCTTGACCCGGTTCTCGCGGCGATGCATCGGCGTCGCCGCGGCGCTCGCGCTTTGCATCGGAACGCTCCTGGCCGGCGGCCCCGCGGGCGCAGCCGAAACGGAGCTCAAGCTCGCGACGATCGCTCCGGACGGCTCGCACTGGATGCGCGAGATGCGCGCTGCGGCCGACGAGGTCAAGACGAAGACGGCCGGCCGCGTCGTGATCAAGTTCTACCCGGGCGGCGTCATGGGCAACGACGCGCAGGTGCTGCGCAAGGTCCGCATCGGTCAGCTTCAAGGCGGAGCCTTCACGTCGAGCGGCCTCGCCGAGCGCTTCAGCGGGCTCAACCTCTACGGCATACCGCTGCTGTTCCGTTCCCTCGACGAGGTCGACTTCGTGCGCAAGCACATGGACCCCGTGCTCGACGCCGGCCTCCGCAAGGCCGGATTCGTGAGCTTCGGCTTCGTCGAGGGCGGCTTCGCGCAGCTCATGTCGAAGACTCCCGTGAGCAGCGTCGAGGACATGCGCCGGCGCAAGGTCTGGGTGCCGGACGGCGATCAGATCAGCTTCCTCGCCATGGAGTCGCTCGGCCTCTCGCCCGTCGTGCTGCCCGTGACGGACGTGCTGACGGGCCTTCAGACCGGGCTCCTCGACATCGTCGCCGCGTCGCCCGTCGCGGCTCTCGTGCTCCAGTGGCATACGAAGATCAGCTACATGACGGATCTGCCCGTCGTGTACTCGATGGGCGTCGTCGCCGTCGACGAGCGCGCCTGGTCCGGCATTTCCGCGGACGATCAGCGCGTACTCTCCGAGGTGCTCGGCAAGACGGTGCACGAGCTCGACCGCGCGGCGCGCGAGGACAACGCGAAGGCACAGGAGGCGCTCGAGGCGGCCGGCGTCAAGATCGTGCGCGTCGACGACGACCGGCGCGCGGAGCTGCGCAAGCAGATCGAGGCCATCTATCCGCAGCTCGAGCAGCGGCCCGACGTCGACGGCGCGCTCTTCAAGAAGGAGCGCGAGCTGCTCGCGCAATACCGCTCGACACACCCCGCGCTCGCCGCGTCGGACTGAAGGCCGAGCGTGACGCCGCCGCGCGACCGCTGGCTCGAGCGCGCCGATCGCTGGGGACGCTGGCTCGAGAACGCCTTGCTCGTGCTGCTGCTCGCGATGCTCGTCGTCCTCGCGAGCGCGGAGATCGTCTTGCGCGACGCGTTCTCGGTCGCGCTTCCGTGGGCGGACGGCCTCGTGCGGCTCGCGGTCTTGTGGGTCGCGTTGATCGGCGCGGTCGCGGCGAGCCGGGATCGTAAGCACATCGCCATCGACCTCGCGCCCCGGCTGTTCGGTCCGGCGTGGCAGGCGCCGATCGCCGTATTCAGAAGCCTCGCGACGACGGCCGTCTGCGGCCTGCTCGCATGGTTCTCCTTGCGCTTCGTCGAAGACTCGAAGGAGTTCGGCGACGTCCTGCTCGGCGAGTGGCCGGCCTGGTGGTTTCAGCTGATCCTGCCGATCGGATTCGGTCTCATGGCGTACCGCTACGCCGTGCGCACGGCGGAGGCCGTGCGCGCCTGCCGCGTCCGGAGCTGAGAAGTGCTGCTCTCCGGCGCGCTTTTGCTCGTGCTCGCGCTCGCGGGTGTGCCGCTGTTCGTGATCATCGCGGCGGGCGCGATGCTCGGCTACCTGCGCGAGCAGATCGACCTATCGGTGCTCGGCATCGAGTTCTTCGGCCTGTCCGAGACGCCGGTGCTCGTCGCGATCCCGCTCTTCACGTTCGCGGGCTTCTTGCTCAGCGAAGGGCAGGCGCCGCGACGGCTCGTGCGGCTCTCGCAGGCGCTGCTCGGCTGGCTACCGGGCGGCCTCGCGATGATATCGCTCGCGACGTGCGCGCTCTTCACGGCGTTCACGGGCGCCTCGGGCGTCACGATCATCGCGCTCGGCGCGTTGCTCGTGCCCGCGCTCGCGGAAGCGGGCTACGAGAGCCGCTTCAATCTGGGGTTGGTCACGACCTCGGGCAGCCTCGGTCTGCTGTTCGCTCCGTCGCTGCCGCTGATCCTCTACGGTGTAGTCGCGCAGGCCTCGATCGACGATCTGTTTCGCGCGGGTCTGCTGCCGGGGATCCTCATGGTGGTGGCCCTGTGTGCGTACAGCTACTGGCAGAACCGGCATCTCAAGGCATCCTCGGGCCACACGTCGGCGGGTGACGTGCTCGGTGCCATCGCGGACGCGAAGTGGGAGCTTCCGCTGCCCATCGTCGTGCTCGGCGGGATCTACAGCGGCTACTTCGCGGTCTCGGAGGCCGCGGCCGTCACGGCGCTCTACGTGCTCGTCGTCGAGGTCGTTGTGCTGCGGGAGATTCGATGGCGCGAGCTGCCGCGCATCGTGCGCGAGGCCATGGTGCTCGTCGGCGCGATCCTCGTGATCCTCGGCACGTCCCTTGCGTCTACGAACTACCTCATCGACATGCAGGTGCCGCAGAAGCTCTTCGAGATGATCAGCCACTTTGTCGCGGGTCCGAAGACCTTTCTGCTTGCGCTGCTCGCCTTCCTGCTGGTCCTCGGCGCGCTGCTCGACATTTTTTCCGCGATCGTGCTCGTCGTGCCGCTGATCCTTCCCGTCGCGAGCGGCTACGGCATCCATCCCATCCATCTCGGCATCGTGTTCCTCGCCGCCATGGAGCTCGGCTATCTGACGCCGCCCGTGGGCCTCAATCTCTTCATCTCGAGCAGCCGCTTCAATAAGGACATCATGGAGGTCTGCTTGGCCACGGTGCCGTTCCTTTTGGTATTGTTCGTTTCCGTGGTCGTGATCACGTACTGGCCCGCGCTGTCCCTGGCGCTGCTCGAGTAACCCCTCGGGGACGGGCCGAGTCGAAGGAGCCCGAAAGACGTGTCCGTGCTAGCCCGTTTCCTGCGCAATTTTTGGCGTCTGCTCGACGGCCTGCGCAAAGTCTTGCATCTGCTTCTGCTGCTCGTGATCTTCGCGATCCTCGCGGGAGGACTCGCGCACGAGAAGCCCTTCGTGCCCACGGCGGCGGCGCTCGTCATCGACCCGCAGGGCACGCTCGTCGATCAGCTTTCGGGCGACCCGGTCGAGCGCGCGCTCGCGAGGGCGCGGGGCACGGCGAGCCCGGAGACGCTCGTCAAGGACGTCGTCGACGCGATTCGCGCGGGCAAGGACGACAAGCGCATCAAAACCCTTGTTCTGCAGCTCGACGGCATGAGCGACGGAGGGCTCAGCAAGCTTCAGGAGATCGGGGCCGCGATCCGCGACTTCAAGACGAGCGGTAAGCGCGTCTTCGCGATCGGCGACGGCTACAACAGGGATCAGTACTACCTCGCGGCGCAGGCCGACGAGGTTTATCTGCATCCGATGGGCGACGTGCTCGTGGACGGCTACAGCCGTTTTCTGCCGTACTACAAGGACGCGCTCCAGAAGCTTTACATCGACTACAACGTCTGGACGGTGGGCGAGTACAAGTCGTTCGTCGAGCCGATCACGCGCAACAGCATGTCGGACTTCGACAAGGAAGCGAGCCGGCAGTATCTCAACGGCCTTTGGCAGAGCTATCAAGCCGACGTGACGGCGGCCCGGAAGCTACAGGCCGACGCGATGCAGCGCTATGCCGACGACGCGCCCGAGCTCCTGCGCGACGCGGGCGGAGACGCCGCGAAGCTCGCGCTCGATTACGGTCTCGTCGACGAGCTGCTGCCGCACGACCTCATGCGGGATCGCATTCGCGAGGCCGTCGACGCGCCGGGGGCCGTCGGCGGCGCCCGCGGCGCCGGGGATCGCGGTAACGCCGCCCTCGGAGGCGATGCGAACGCGCCGAGCGATCGCGCCGTTTCCGACGATGGCAGCGGCGCCGGCGATCGCACGAACAACGCAGACGACCGCGCCGCCGGCGGCGGCGCCGACAGTCCCCGCGCCGACGATCCCCGCGCCGACGCGGCCATCGTGGACAGCGGCGGCGCCGATGACGATAACGAGGACGAGGACTTCCCGGCCATCGAGTTCGAGAGCTACTTGCGCGTCGTGCGGCCCGCGCCGCCGTCGCCGTCGGCCCCGGGCAGCAAGGTGGCCGTCGTCGTGCTCTCGGGCGAGATCCTGGACGGCGAGCAGCCGTCGGGGACGGTCGGCGGGGACTCGAGCTCCCGCCTGATCCGCGAGGCCGCGGAGGACGACGGCGTCAAGGCGCTCGTGCTGCGCGTCGACAGCCCCGGGGGCAGCGCGTTCGGAGCGGACTTGATCCTGCGCGAGGTCGAGCTGTTCCAGCAGAGCGGGCGGCCCGTCGTCGTGTCGATGGGCAGCGTCGCCGCCTCCGGCGGGTATTGGGTGTCGATGTCGGCGGACGAGATCATCGCGAGCCCGACGACATTGACGGGCTCGATCGGCGTCGGCGCGACGTTGCCGACCTTCCAGCGAACCCTGGCGCGGCTAGGCGTCAACGTCGACGGCATCGGCACGACGGATCTTTCCGGGCAGTACGACTTGACGCGCTCGCTGGGCGACAACATCAAATCGCTGATCGGGCAGCAGGTGGAGAATACGTACCAGCAGTTCATCGGCAAGGTCGCGATGTATCGCGGCGAATCGATCGAGGACGTCGACCGCGTCGCGCGCGGCCGCGTGTGGACCGGCAGCGACGCGCTCGAGCGCGGCCTCGTCGATCGGCTCGGCAACCTCGAGGATGCCATCGCGTCGGCCGCCGACATGGCGGGCCTCGAAAAAGGAAAGTACCGCGTCGAGTACGTGGAGCCGCGGCTGACCTTTACGCAGCGCCTGGCGATGCAGTTGGTGCAGAGCGCAGCGCCGCTGCTCGAGCAGCTCGGGAACGCCACGCGCGTGCCGCGATCGGTATCGACACTCGTCGATCGCGTGAAGCAGCCGCTCGAGATGCTCGCGCGCTGGAACGATCCGCGACATCTCTACGCGTATTGCTTCTGCGACGTCAGATGAAAGTTGCGCGGCGCGGCGAGCCCGGCGGGGCCGCGGAGCCGGCCGAGGACGCCGATGACCGCTCCGAGCAGCGCATCGATCGCTGGCTCTGGTGCGCCCGCTTCTACAAGACGCGGAGCGCCGCCGCGGACGCCGTCAAAGGCGGGCACGTTCACGTGAACGGGCTTCGCGTAAAGCCGGCCCGCGAGGTCAAGGTCGGCGACCGGCTCTCGATCACGCGCGACGACAGCGAGCGCGAGATCACCGTCCTCGCGATCCCCGAGCGCCGAGGCCCGGCGCCGGAGGCGGCGCGCTGCTACGCCGAAAGCGAGGCGTCGATCGCGCGCCGCCGCGAGCAGGCCGAGCGGCGCCGCGCGCTCGACCGAGCGCCGACCGAAGGGCGCCCCGACAAGCGCACGCGAAGGTTGCTCCGCGCGAAGCGGCATGCGGAGTAGCCGCGCCGAATCCTCCCGCACAGGCTACGCAGCCGCCGATATTCCGGCCATACTAGTCTCCGGCACGTCGCTTCAAGCATCGCAAAGCGCGCCGAGACGGCGGGCAAGCCGCGTGCCGAGGGGAACGAGGGGAGCACCATGACGCTTTGGACGATCAAGGCCCGCGCCGCCGTTGCGGCGGCGGCCGTCACTTTGTCGCTCGCGGGCGCGCCCGCGCTGGCACACCATTCCTTCGCATCGTACGAGCCCAAGGTTCAGATCAAGTTCACGGGCAAGGTCACGTCGTTCGAGTGGGCCAACCCGCACGTCTACATCGAGATGGACGCGCCGGACGCCGACGGGCAGATGAGGCACTGGCTCATCGAGTGCGCGAATCCCGGCATCCTGAATCGCGTCGGCTGGAAGTGGAACATGATTCGAGAGGGCGACGAGATCAGCGTCATCGTCTCGCCGCTCAGGAACGGCGAGCCCGGCGCGCTCCTGAAGGCCGTGCGCCTCGCCGACGGCAAGACCTACGGCAACGGCGGCCCCGCCGGTCCCGCGACGATCTCGTTCGACGACTGAAGGAGGTGCACATGACCTTCCGTATTGCGATTTCG
This sequence comes from Gammaproteobacteria bacterium, assembly GCA_035760685.1. Classification (GTDB taxonomy): domain Bacteria; phylum Pseudomonadota; class Gammaproteobacteria; order Steroidobacterales; family Rariloculaceae; genus ZC4RG20. The sequence continues at coordinate 9,815 of DASTSM010000320.1, forward strand.
AGCGCAGCGGCGAGGGCGCCGCTCGCGGCGGCGCTCGTGTTGGCGGCCGCGCTCGCGGCGCCGGCCCGGGGCCAGGAAGGTGCGAGCGCGACCGGCGACGTGCTGCACGGCATCAACGGCGCGTGGGAGCGCTATCCCACGCGCTTCAGCGGGCTCGGCTCGGAGCCCGTGAACGGGCCGCCGCCGCCCGAGGCGATCCCGGACCCGCCGTTGAAGCCGATGTATCTCGAGGAGTGGCGCGCGAAAGAGGCCGAGATCAAGAAGCTCACGGACGAAGGCCTGCCGCCCGCGAACAACTACTCCGCCTGCATCCCGGACGGGATGCCGGCCATGATGCAGGCCATGTTCCCGATGGAGGTGCTCGAGACGCCCGGGCAGGTCACGGTGATCGAGGAGGCCTTCAACCAGGTGCGGCGCATCTACCTCGATCAGCCGCTCGTCGCGCCCGAGGAGGCCGAGCCGCGGTTCGCGGGCCACTCGGCCGGGCACTGGGAGGGAGATACGCTGGTGGTCGAGACCGTGGGGGTCAAGGATCGCGTGCGCTTCCGCAACGTCCCTCACTCGATGGAGATGCGGATCGTCGAGCGCATGCGCCTCGTCAACAACGATTTCCTGGAAAACCGCGTGACTGTTACGGATCCCGAGTATCTGACGGCTCCCTGGAGCTGGACCTGGATGTACCGGCGCTGGCCCGGCTACAAGATCCAGGAGTACATCTGCGAGGACAATCGGTACTACGCGGATCCGAAGCAAGGCAACCAGCGCCTGCGCATCGAGTAGCGCGCGGCCCGCGCGTCGAGCTCGCGAGCTGGGCTTGCGCCGAGCTCGCCGGTTGCGCGCGCGACTTGCGCTGGGAACGGCGGCCGATGCGGGCCTAGCGGCTCGGCGTCTCCGCGACGATCACGGGCTCCGAGTTCTTCGGGAAGTCGTAGAACGCGAGGCGGCGAGGGGCGCGCGCGAGCTCGGCCCACCGCTGCATCTCGAAGTCGATGGCGGCCGCGCCGCACGTCGGCATGTTGTCGAGGCCGAGCTCGGGCAGCAGGCGGTTCACGAGATCGGTGAGCCCGGGATTGTGACCCACGACGAGGATGTCCCCGAACCGGTCGTCCTGGCCCTCGATGAGCGCAACGATGCGTTCCTGCGGGGCGAGATAGAGCGCACGCTCGACGTGCATGAACTCCTCGGGATATCCGAGCGCGCGAGCGACGATCTTGGCCGTGGCTTTCGCCCGGATCGCGTGGCTCGTCAGAATCAGGGAAGGCCGCGCCCGGTAGGCTCTGAGACGCTCGCCCATCATCGGCGCGTCCTGCTCGCCGCGCCTCGAGAGCGGGCGCTTGAGGTCCGGCACGTCGCTTTCTTGCGGGATCGATTTCCCGTGCCTCAACAGCGTTAAGCGCTTCACGCGTTCCCTAGAGCAGCCCCGCCTCGAGGCGGGCCGCCTCCGACATCATCGACTGATTCCACGGCGGATCGAAAACGAGCTCGACGTCGGCGCGCTCGACCCCTGGGATGATCTCGATCTTCTCGCGGACGTCCTCGGTCAGGATGTCGCCCATGCCGCAGCCCGGCGCCGTCAGCGTCATCTTGATTTGCACGATCCAGCTGCCGCTCTCGCCGGCCTCGATGGCGCACTCGTAGACGAGCCCGAGCTCGACGATGTTGATCGGGATTTCCGGGTCGTAGCAGGTCCGCAGCTGCTGCCAGACGGCGGCTTCGATGTCCTGCTCGGTCGCGTCCTCCGGCACCTCGGGGGGCCGCAGCGGCTCCTTGCCGATCGCGTCGGCATCGATGCCCGCGACACGGAACAGGTTGCCCTCGATATAGACGGTGAAGCTGCCGCCCATGGCCTGAGTCACGAAGCCGGAGCTCCCGGCCGGAAGCGTCACGCGCTCGCCGGCGGGGATCAGCACGGCCTCGCAATCTCTCACGAAGGTCACGGGTTCGTTGTGTCCGAAGTACATGGCTTTACTCGGTCGATACCGACTTCTCGGAGCCGTCGAGCGCGGAGTGCAGCGCGTGCCAGCCGAGGCTCGCGCACTTGACTCGGCTCGGGTACTCGCGCACGCCGGCGAGCGCGACGAGCTTGTCGAGCTCCTCGATCGACGGCATCGATTCGCCCGTCAGCATCTCGTGTATTTGGCGGAACAGCGCCTGCGAGTCGGCGATAGTGCGGCCTTTGACCCGCTCCGTCATGAGCGACGACGACGCGACGGAGATCGCGCAGCCCGTGCCCTTGAAGGCGATGTCCTCGATCTTGTCGCCCGTGAGCTTGACGTAGAGCGTGAGCCGGTCGCCGCAGAGCGGATTCACGCCCTCGACGACGCGATCCGCGTCGGCCAGCTCGCCGAAGTTTCGCGGGTGGCGGTTGTGGTCGAGGATAACCTCGCGATAAAGCTCCTTGAGCTCGTTCACGCGAAGATCTCCACGGCTTGCTCGAGGCCGGCGACGAGGCGGTCGACGTCTTCGCGGCTGTTGTAGAGCGCGAACGAGGCGCGCGCCGTCGCGGGCACGCCGAAGCGCGTCATGACCGGCATGGCGCAGTGGTGTCCGGTCCGGATCGCGACGCCTTCCTGGTCGACGATCGTGCCGAGGTCGTGCGCGTGGATGCCGTCGAAGACGAACGACAGCACTCCGGCCTTGCGGGCGGCCGTGCCGACGACGCGCGCGCCCGGAAAGGCCAGCACGCGCTCGGTCGCGTACGCGAGCAGATTCTGCTCGTGCGCCGCGACGGCGGCAAAGTCGAGGCGCGAGAGGTAGTCGACCGCGGCGCCGAGCGCGACGGCGCCCGTGATGTTCGGCGTGCCGGCTTCGAACTTGTAGGGCAGACCGTTGTAGAGCGTGCCGTCGAAGCTCACGGTCAGGATCATCTCGCCGCCGCCCTGATAGGGAGGCATCGCATCGAGCAGCGCTCGCTTGCCGTAGAGCACGCCGATGCCGGTCGGCGCGTACATCTTGTGGCCCGAAAACGCGTAGAAGTCGCAGTCGAGGGCCCGCACGTCGACGCGGAGGTGCGGCATGGCCTGGGCGCCGTCGACGAGCACGCGCGCGCCCGCCGCGTGGGCCTTCGCCGCGAGCTCCGCGACGGGGTTGATCGTGCCGAGCGCATTCGAGACGTGCGCGAACGCGACGATGCGCGTGCGCTCCGAGAGCCGCCGCTCGAAGGCTTCGAGATCGATCTCGCCGGAATCGGTGATCGGCGCCGGCACGAGCTTCGCGCCCGTCCGCTCGCAGACGAGCTGCCAAGGCACGATGTTCGAATGGTGCTCCATCTCCGTGATGAGCACCTCTTCGCCGGACCGAAGTCCCGGGCTCAGGCTCGCCGCCACGAGGTTGATCGACTCGGTCGTGCCGCGCGTAAAGACGATCTCCTCGTCGGACTCCGCGTTGAGATAGGCGCGGATCTTGCGTCGCGCGCCTTCGTATGCTTCCGTCGCGCGCTGGCTCAATGCGTGCACGCCGCGGTGGACGTTCGCATGGTTCGTGCGCTGCTGCTGGAGCATGGCCTCGAGAACGGGGCGCGGGCACTGCGAGGACGCCGCGTTGTCGAGGTAGGCGAGGGGCTTGCCGTGAACGCGCTGCTCGAGCGCGGGGAAATCCGCGCGCAGCGAGGCGATGTCGCTCACGAGGCCGGCCGTCGCGCCGCGCTCGCGTGCGTCGCTTGTGCGGGAATGGGCTTCGGCGCTCATATCGCGGCCTCCGCGGCTTCGGTGTTCGGGATCTCGCCGGCGGAGCCGCCCGGGAGCCGGCCCGCGATCTTCTGCACGGCCCGCGCTCCGAGCTCATCAGGCTCGAGCCGTGCGAGCACCGCGTTCGCGAACGCGAACGTCAAGAGCGCACGGGCCGCAGGCTCGTCGATTCCGCGGGAGCGCAGGTAGAAGAGCTGCTCCGCGTCGAGCTCGCCGATCGTCGCGCCGTGCGTGCACTTGACATCGTCGGCGTAGATCTCGAGCGTGGGTTTCGTGTCGATCTCGGCGCCGTCGGCGAGCAGCAGGTTGTTGCTCGACTGGCGCGCATCCGTGCGCTCGGCGCCCGGGTGGACGATGACCTTGCCGTCGAACACTCCATGGCCGCCCGCGTCGGCGATGCCGCGAAAGACCGCGTCGCTGCGGGTATGGGGCGCGACGTGCTCGATCTTCATGTGGTCGTCGATGTGCGAGCCGCGGCCCGCGACGAAAACCCCGAAGAGGTCGGCCTCGGCGCCCGGCGCGAGAAGCCGCACGTCGAGCTCGTTGCGCACGAGCCGGCCGCCGACGTCGACGAGACCGGCCTCGAGCCTCGCATCCTTGCCGAGCTCGGCCGCGAGCAGCGAGGTCTCGAGGAGCTCCGCGCCGTATTCCTGCAGGCGATGCAGTGCGAGGCGGGCGCCTTCGCCGAGCACGACGTGCGTCACGACGTTGCGCCAGCTCGCGGCCGGCCGCGCCGCATCGGCGTCGAGGCCGTGCACGACGAGCCGGAGCGAGGCGCCGGGCTCGAGGTCGACGGCGATGCGCAGCTGCTCGGCGAGCCCCGACTCGCCGCCGACGAAATAAAGCAGCAGGGGCCGCTCGACGGCCGTGCCCTTCGCCACGCGGATCGCGACGCCGTCCGCCGCGAAGGCCGTGTTGAGCGCCGCGAGCGGATGGCCTTCGAGCGCGGGCCGCGGCGCGAGCGCGGCGCCGAGGCGGGCGGCGTCGGTCGCGAGGCGAACGATATCGACGCCGGCGGCGGAGGCGAGACGCGAGGAGGCCTCGTCGAGGCGCCCGTCCACGAAGACGATGCGCGCGCACGAGGCGGGCTCGGCCGCGAGCAGGGCGTCGAGCGCCGGCCGCGAGGCTCGAGCCGCGTCCTTTCCGCGCCCGGCCGGGGCTCGACGTGCGTCGCCGGGAGAGGCCGCGCGCAGGCCACGGCCCGCGACGGCGGCTTCGGAAGCTCGGTCCACGGCGTGCTCCGGCGCGCCGCCGTAGGCGAACGGCTTGGACGTGATCGCCTTCAGATCCGTGTAGCGCCAGTCCTCGTCGCGCCGAGTCGGGAAGCCTCGTCGCATGAATTCTTCGAGCGCGGCCCGGCGCCGGCGCAGCGTCTCGGGGCCGCCCGGCAGGCGCTCGCTGCTCGCCTCGAACTCGCGCTCGAGCTCCGCCGCGCTCATGACGCCTCCGCCTGCACCCAATCGTAGCCGCGCTCGTCGAGCTCGCGCGCGAGCATGCGGTCGCCAGACTTCACGATCCTGCCGCCGGCGAGCACGTGGACGAAATCGGGCACGATGAGCTCGAGCAGCCGCTCGTAGTGAGTCACGAGCACCATCGAGCGCTCCGGCGAGCGCAGGCTGTTGACGCCGGCCGCCACGATCTTGAGCGCGTCGACGTCGAGCCCCGAGTCGGTCTCGTCGAGCACGCAGAGGCGCGGCTCGAGGACGAGCATCTGAAGCACCTCGTTGCGCTTCTTCTCCCCGCCCGAGAAGCCTTCGTTGACGCTGCGGCTCAGGAAGTCCTTCGGGATCTGCATGAGCTGCATCTTGCTCTGGATGAGCTTCATGAACTCGAACGCGTCGACCTGCGGCTCGCCGCGCGCCTTGCGCTGCGCGTTGAGCGCGGCCTTGAGCAGGTACGCGTTGTTGACGCCCGGAATCTCGATCGGATACTGGAAGGCGAGGAAAAGACCTTCGCGCGCCCGCTCCTCGGGCGGCATCTCGAGGAGATTCTTGCCGAGGTACTCGACCGAGCCTTCCGTGACGCGATAGTCCTCGCGGCCGGCGAGCACTTGAGCCAGCGTGCTCTTGCCCGAGCCGTTCGGGCCCATGATCGCGTGCACCTCGCCCGGGTTCACGGCGAGGTCGAGGCCCTTCAGGATCGGCCGGTCGTCGACCGACGCGTGGAGGTTTTGAATCCGCAGCATCTGCTTGTCCAAAGTCAACGCTTCCTTGTCCTCATCGAGCCCAACGGCTTTCGCCGCGTCCGTCTGCCGTCCCCCGCCGCTCGCGTCAGCCCACCGCGCCTTCGAGGCTCACGTTGAGCAGGTTTTGCGCCTCGACGGCGAACTCCATGGGCAGCTCCTTGAACACCTCGCGGCAGAAACCGTTCACGATCATGTTGACGGCGTCCTCCTCCGAGAGCCCGCGTTGCCGGCAGTAGAAGAGCTGGTCCTCGCTGATCTTCGAGGTCGTCGCCTCGTGCTCGACGCGTGCGCTGCGCTGCCGCGATTCGATGTACGGGAACGTGTGCGCGCCCGAGCGGTCGCCGATCAGCAGGGAATCGCAGCGCGTGTAGTTACGGGCGTCTTTCGCGGTCGGCATCATCCGGACGAGCCCTCGATACGCGTTCTGACCGTGGCCGGCCGCGATGCCCTTCGACACGATCGTGCTGCGCGTGTTGCGGCCGATATGGATCATCTTCGTGCCGGTATCCGCTTGCTGGTAGTTGTTGGCGACAGCCACGGAGTAGAACTCGCCGACCGAGTTCTCGCCGCGCAACACGCAGCTCGGGTA
>DASTSM010000321.1:0-12717 GCA_035760685.1 Gammaproteobacteria bacterium
CGACGAAGACCGTAAGGGATTGCTCGCGTTCGTCGTGAATTGGCCGGCGAGCCGCTACTCCGCTCGAAGCGCCTCGAGCGGATCTATGCGCGTCGCGCGCCGCGCCGGCCAATAGCTCGCGAGCGCGACGGCCGCGATCAGCACGGCGCCGGCCGCGAAGTTCGTCACGGGATCGATCGCGCTCACGCCGAACAGCAGCGAGGCCATGACCCGCGACAGCGCCGCTGCGGCGCCGAGCCCGAGAACGATGCCGAGCGCGCCGAAGGCGAGCGCCTGCCGCACGAACACCCGCTGCACCTCGCCATGCTGCGCGCCGAGCGCCATGCGGATGCCGATCTCGCGCGTGCTCTTTGCGACCGTATACGCGACGACGCCGTAAATGCCGACGACGCCGAGCAGCAGCGCCATCGTGCCCGCGATCGAGAGCAGCACGAGCGTGAGCGAGGTGCGCGCGAGCGAGCGGTCGTAGTCGTCGGCCAGCGTCCGCACATTCGCGAGCGGCAGGCTCGGATTCACGGACCAAACGGCCGCACGGACCTCGTCGAGGAAGCCCGGCGTGCCCGTGCGCGGGCTCCGAACGAGGAACGTGACGGTGCTCGGAGCGACGGCCGACGGCGCGTTGAAGATGCGCGCCGCCATCGCGGGCACGTAGACGATGCCGGGGGCCGGTTCGGCGATGCCGTCGTCGCGCACGTCGGCGACGACGCCGACGATCTCTCGCCAGTCGTCCGCGGCCGAGCCGCCTCGGAGGCGCTTGCCGAGCGCCTCGCTCGGCCCGCCCCACTCGAGCCGCGCGAGGTTCTCGGAGACGAGCGCGACGGGCCGCGTCGCATACGCGTCCGTCCAAGTGACGTCCCGGCCGGCGATCAGCGGCGTGCCCGCGGCCGCGAAAAAGCCCGGCGAGACGAACTTGAAGCGACGTGTGCGAGGACGTTCGTTCTCCGTGAGCGCGCGGCCCTCGGGGATCAGCAGATCCGTGAAGGTATCGCCGCCGCCGAGCGGCGGAGACGTCGCGAAGGCCGCGGCGGTCACGCCGGGCAGGCGACCGATTCGGTCGAGCATCTGCTGCTTCGATCGAGTCGCGCCGGCGGCATCGGCGGCGCCGGCGCCCCGCAGGATGATGCCGAACTCGAGCACCTCGGCGGGCCGTGCGAAGCCCGGATCGACGTCTGTGAGCGCAAGAAAGGTCCGAAGCATGAGCCCGGCGCCGACCATGAGCACCGACGCGAGCGCGACCTGCACCGTGACGAGCGCGCCGCGCGTTCGCCGGCGCTCGCGGCTCGCGCTCGCGGCCCGGCCGCCCGCGTGAAGCCCCGCCGCGAGCTGAGCGCGCGCGTATCGCACCGCCGGGACCGAGCCGAAGAGCACGCCGGACAGCAGCGATGCGCCGAAAGCGAACGCGAGGACGGCCGGATCGATCCCGATCTCGGCGAGGCGCGGAAGGTTCGACGGCGCGAGCGCAAGCAACGCCCCGAGCCCGGCGTCTGCGAGCACGAGTCCGAGCGCGCCTCCGAGCAAGCTAAGCACCACGCTCTCGAGCACGAGCTCGCGGGCGATGCGCGTCCATGCCGCGCCGAGGGCGGCGCGAATCGCCATCTCTTGCCGGCGTCCCTCGGCGCGCACGAGCAGCAGGTTCGCGACGTTCGCGCACGCGATCAGCAGCACGAGGCCGATCGCCGCCATGAGCACCCAGAGGGTATCGCCCACGTCGCCGACGACCTCCTGCTCGAGCGGCCGCAGATTCGGCCCGAGGCGCGAGCCGAGCACCTGTTCTCGCGTCGTACCGGGCGGCAACGGAAACGCGTCGATCGCGATCGGGATCATGCGCGCGACGTCGGCGCTCGCCTGCTCGAGCGTGACGCCCGGCTTCATGCGCGCGATGCTGCTCCAGAGGTAGTTGCCGACGGTGACGCGGCTGCGGTCGAGCTGGAACGGCTCGATCAAGTCGACCTGCCGGTCGAGGAAGCGAAAGGACGCCGGCATGACTCCGATGATCTCGCGCGCCTCGCCGTCGACCGTCAGCGTTTTGCCGATGGCCGAGGCATCGCCGCCGAACCGCCGTTGCCAGTAGCCGTGCGTCAGGATCAACGTACGCGGAGCACCGGGTGAGGCGTCTCGCTCGTCGAAAGCGCGGCCGATGCGCGGCTCGGCCCCGAGCATCGGCAGGATCTCCTGCGAGACGCCGAGCATCCGCACTTGCTCCGGCGCGCCGCCGCCCGTGACGCTCGCGCTGTCCGTGCCCCAGAGGCCCACCGATTCCAGCGTCTCGCTCTTCTCGCGCTCGGTAAAGTACAGAAACGGCGCCGAGCCGAGGTCGACGACGTTGACGCCGGGCGCCGTATGGTTCATCGAAATGAGACGATCGGGGTCGGGGTACGGCAGCGGCTTCAGCAGCACGCCGTTCAAGACGCTGAAGATGGCCGTGTTCGCGCCGATGCCGATCGCGAGAGTGACGACGGCGACGGCGGTGAACGCGGGCGTGCGCAGCAGGCGGCGGACGATCGTCTTCAAGGACCCCATGACGCGGCTCGTGCGGCTTCGTGTCGTGCAATCGCGCGGTGCACTCTTCATGCCACGCGCTCGCCGACGCCGCACGGGAAATGGGGTCAGACCCCATTTTCCTCGCGTCGGAAATGGGGTCAGACCCCATTTTCTCGGGCCGCAGATAAAGGCAAAGCCCTTGCTCGCGCCCTCGCCTCTGTCCGCTTATGGGACGCGCGATCCCTGCATCGGGACGATGCGCGTGCCGCGCGAGCGCTACCGGCTCGAGCACGGCGCCTGCCTCGGCTCGATCTTTATCGAAGCGCCCGCCTCGGCGCGATCGTGAGCATCGCGATCAACGCGCTCAGCGCCGCGAGGACGGCGGCCACCCACATTGCCGCGCGGTAGGCATCGGCCAGCGCGGCGGCGTCGACGGCTTTCGAGGTCCCGCCCACGACGAGCCCGAGCGCCGCGACGGCGAGGAGGCTCCCCGTCCGCGCCGCGGCGTTGTTGATGCCGGATGCCGTGCCGCTCTTGTCGTCGGGCGCGGCGTCCAGCACCATCGTCGTGAGCGGCGCGACGCTGATCGTCATGCCGACGCTGAGAATCAGCAGGCCGGGAAAAAATCCCATCCAATACGACGGATCGCGGCCCGAGACGCCGAGCACGACGTAGCCCGCGGCAGCGATCGCGGGCCCCGCGATGAGCGGGACGCGTGCGCCGATCTTCTCGACGAGACCGCCGGACCACCGCGATCCGGCGCCCATGATCGCCGAGAACGGCAGAAACGCCGCGCCGGCCGCGAGCGCGCTGTAACCGTGCACGCGTATCAACACGTACGGCAACAGGAACAGCGCACCGCCGAGCGCGGCGTAGAGCAGCACCGTGATCGCGTTCGCGCCGCTGAAGGCGCGCTCGCGGAACATCGACAGCGGCATCATCGGCGCGTCCGCGCGCGCTTCCGCGCGGACGAACAGCAGCGCGAGCAGCACGGAGATCCCGATCGCAACCGCGCCGCCGCCCGTCCTCTTCTCCCCGAGCGCGATCAAGCCGTAGCAGAGCGCACCGAGCCAAAGAATCGCGAGCGCGGATCCGCGCCGATCGAGCGGTGCGGCGTCCGTGCTCGGGCGGTCGGCCGGGAGCTTGCGCGCGAGCACGAGCGCCGCGAGGCCGACCGGCAAGCTGATCAAGAAGATCGAACGCCAGCCGACCGTGTCGACGAGCCAGCCGCCGAGCGGCGGTCCGAGCGCCGTCGTGAGCGCGCCGGCGGCGGCCCAGGTGCCGATCGCGGGTCCGCGCGCGTCGCCGTCGTACGCCGCCCCGACCATCGCGAGACTCGCGGGCATCAGGAACGCCGCGGCGGCGCCCTGCACGGCGCGCGCAGCGACGAGCCAGAGCGCCGACGGCGAGAGCGCACACGCAAGCGAGGCCGCGGTGAAACCGACGAGGCCCAGGATGAAGATGCGGCGCCGGCCGAAACGATCGCCCGCGGACCCGCCGAGCAGGATCAGGCTCGCGAGCGTCAGCATGTAGGCGTTGACGACCCACTGCATCGTGGCGAGGTCGGCGTCGAGGCTCGCCTGCATCGCCGGCAATGCGACGTTGACGACGGACCCGTCGATGAAGCTCAGGCTCGAGCCGAGGATCGTCGTCGGAAGCACCCAGCGCGTGGCCGGCGCGCGCTTCACGCCCGCGGGCAGCGCCGCGGGCGTTTCGCACGGAAGGACATGCGGGCCGACCATTGCTGCCCCGACGAGTCAATATGGTCGTGCCATCGTAGCCGATCGGGATTGGCGGGAAGCTGCAATATCAGCTTTCCGTCCTCGACGAACCGGATTCCTGGCTGCGCCAGGTAGGTGCCGCTCAGTTGCTCGGGTGCCTCCGGCCTCAGCGCACGGCGCCCTGATAGCGCGCGAGGAGATCGGCATCCTCGATCGATCCGTGGTGATGCAATTGCCGCCAGCGACCACCCACACGCCTGAACCATCGGCTCGTGCGAATCTTGAGCTCGAGCGTCGTGTCCGGGCTCTTGAGCGTCCCGCGCTCGCGTCCCACGGCCAGGAAAGCGTCGGGCGTTTCGTGCAACGTGTAGTCGAAGAATTCGACAGTGACGGTCGCGGCGCCCGAGAAGAGACGCTCGTAGACCTGGCTGATCTCGTTCCATCCGCGCTTGATGCCGCCAAGCGGGTTGTCCATCGAGGCTTCCCTGGTCGAAAGCCAGTTTTGCGCCATGAGCGCCAGATCGCGCCCGTTGAGCGCCCTATAGAACTCGCTCAAGGCGCCCAGCGGCGTCGTGGGGCTCGCTGTCTCGCGACCAGTGACCGCCTCTGCGATGGGGAAGGTCATGGGGCAGGCCTCCTTTCCAGATAATGCCCATACCTAACCACACCGCTGATTCGAGATAAACAGCGCCATTGATTGACGTCGTTCTGTTGTGGTCGGCCTCACGCTCGAAGTCATTGCTGAACGACGCGGAACGTTTGAAGATCGATGCGTCTGCCGTGCCTCTTGAGAGCGAGCTTACTCGTGAGTTGCTTGCCAGTTGCGGCGTCGAAAATGCCCGGCTCATACGATTCTGCGCATTGTTCCGAGACGAATCCGGAGGTCGGTTGTCTCTTGCAGAGCACGGCCGTAAGAACGAACGCGCCGTCGGCGTTTGTCCTCGCGGCGACAAGGTCGCCGGAAGCCCCCACCATCACCGCCGCAAAGGGCGTGTCGAACTGAACATTCGCAGCGAGCGATTTGGGGACGAGAGATTTGGCATATAGGCCATAGAGCATGGGCACTTGGAAGAACCTGACCAGGGTCCAACCAGACATCGTTTCTGAGAATTCGTCGAAGGTCAGGGTTGGATCTAATCCAGATCCCCACGTCGCAAATGATTCGGAGTAATCGTCGTACTCGGCCTTGAAACTCTCCTGCGTGTATTCGCGAAGAACCGTTACAGTGCCAATGGCTATCAACCCCGTTATGTTCGAGCCCGAATCGGTGTTGTGCGCCTCGTGCAAATGGTCAGGCCGTTCTGGCAACCGACCGTACTCGACGAGAGCGGCATCGACGTAGGGGGCAGACGCGAGTTTCGCGCCTTCGTGTGAGGACGCGCACCCGGCGCACATGACGACCGCTAGAGGCAGGAGGCCTCGGAGACCCATAGGAGGCTCACAAATATTTGGTTGGGGCGACTTACCCGCTCATGTCTGCGCGGTATTCGTCCATTCTATAGAATACTTCCGTAGCCGATAGTTTTCGGGTGATCGGCGAACTCTATCGGCTCGCGAGACCGCACGGCCGCTGCACCTCCTGGATCGTTACCGAGATGCGCCAGAGCCGAGCGATCGCAGCAACTCGACGGTCTCGTGCCGCCCCATGTGCCGCGCCCAGCCGCTCGGCGTGCCGTCATAGACCTCGTCGCGCGCGTCGAGCCTTGCTCCGTGGGCGTGCAAGAAGCGCACGATTTGCTCCACGCTGCACGGCCGGCCGCGCGCGCTCGTATCCATCGACGCAACGCGGTGCAGCACGGTGCCTCTGAAGTCGACGAGGCCCGGCACGATCGTGTCGATCTCCGCGCCCTGCTCGAGAAGATATTCGGCGACGTCGAGCCGGCCGTGCGAGCACGCGAAGTAGAGCGCCTGGCTCAGCACGTTCGCGCGCGTGCGCTCGCAGCGGAACGGCGACTCGCCGTTGTACTTAGCCGCGTCGGCGTACGGATCGACGAGCGCGCCCGCGCCGGGCGGGAGCGAGCCGTCGGGCGCAAACCAGCGCTTCACGGCGTCGAGCTTCCCGAGGCCGGCGTCGAAGCGCAGATCGGTCTTCGCGCCGCGGCGCGCCAGGAGCTCGGCGATCGCCGTGTAGCCGAAGTGCAGCGCGAACGCGAGCGGCGTGCCGTCGCCGTCGACGCCGTCGACGGCCGCGCCGCAGTCGAGCAGCGCCTCCGCGGCGCGTAGCACGCCGAAGCTCGTTGCGGCGACGAGCGGCACTCCGCCGTCGACGTCGACGCTCGCGCCGGCGGCCGCGAGATCGCGCACGAGCTCGTATTCGTTGCCGCGCGTGTTGGTGGCGCGGAACGATCCCTCGCACACGCAGAACAGCGGAATCGAGTCGTTCGGCGTTCGCCGGGGCGCGGCGAAGCCGGACACCCAGAATGGATTCGCAGCCCGCGGCTCCTCGCGCAGCGCCGCGAGCAGACCTTCGCGGTCGCCGGAGCGCACAGCGGCGATCACGTCGCGCACAGCCGGATCGAGGTGCAGAAAGCTCTCGTATTTGTTCCAGAACGCGTAGCCTTCCTCGTTCGCGACGAGCAGCCGCGCGTCGAGGTCGGAGATCGACGGCGCGTGCGGGTCGTAGCGCTCGAAGCGGCGTACGTCGTGCGCAGGCTTCAGCAGACGCCTGCGCGTCTCGGCGTCGCCGGCCGCGAACTCAGCGCGCAGGCGTTGCACCCGGAGCTCGAGCGCGTGGAGCCCCTCGACATGGCGCTTGAGCTTGGGCCAGCTCGAAAACCCGTACTCGCGCGCCACCGTGAGCAACGCGTCGGCTTGCGTGAGCGCGAAGGCCGCGACTGCGGCGGCGCTCCTGCCGCCGAGACGCGGATGAAACTCGGCGATCCGCCGGAGCGCATCGGCGTCGCCGGCCGCATGGCCGTCACGCAGGTCCTTCGCTTGGTGCTTCAGGTGATCGAGATCGGGACGAGGGGGCAGCGATCGTGCAGGCATACGAACTTCCTTTCCTGTTGCGCCTGACGTCCGCATCCACAGGCAGAAAGGCGTTCGTTCGTAACGAAACCCGGAGTGCTGAGGGTGGACTTCTGTCCTTTCCGCGGACTGGCTGCGCCCCTCGACGCACGCCGAATCCTAACACCCAATTTCGCCCGACGGATCGTGGGGCTCACGCCTCGAGCGCCCGGCGCCTGAAAACGGGGTCAGACCCCATTTTCCGCGCCGCTCGAAAAATGCGGTCAGCCACGGCCCTCGCCAGCTCATGCCTCATTCGCCTGTTATGCTTTTTATAGTACTTTAACCGCGTTTGCGTGCTTTAAATAGCACACGTCGAGTGAAGCCATGGCAAGAAAGAACCTACTGACGTCCAGCCCCCCCTACCCGGTCGAACAGGCCATCCGCCGTCTCGGGGCGAACCTGCGGACGGCAAGGCTGCGCCGGAATCTCTCGATTGAGAACGTTGCCGAAAAGATCGGCACCGGCCGCCGGGCCGTGCTCGACGCCGAGAAAGGCAAACCGTCGACGAGCGCCGCGGTCTACATGGCGCTGCTCTGGGCTTACGACCTGCTCACGCCAATGGAAGCGATCGCCGACCCGACCACGGACCGCGAAGGGATCGCGCTGTCGGCGCAACGCGAGCGCGCGCGTGGAAGCACGCGGCAGGAGCTCGATAGTGACTTCTGAGTGCTTCGTATACATCACCCTGCCCGGCGAAACGGATTTCGTGACGGCAGGACGGTTCCGCATCGATGCCGACCGCAACGGTGTCTCGACGGGTCGCTTCGTCTACGGCAAGAGCTATCTGGCCCGCAGCAACGCGGTGCCGATCGACCCGATCGAACTGAAGCTCGGACCAGCGACCTACGAGACGCGATTGCTCAAGGGCATCTTCGGCGCCCTGCGCGATGCAAGCCCCGATTACTGGGGTCGGCGCGTGATCGAGAAGCACGCGCGCAACGCTCAGCTCGGCGAGATCGACTACTTGCTGCACTCTCCGGATGACCGCGCCGGCGCGCTCGGCTTCGGCCTAGGGCCCGCTCCCCCTGCCCCGCGGCGGGAATTCAACCGGACGATCGACCTGCAAAAACTCCAGGACTTCGCGGACAGGATCATCGCGGACGAAGACCTGCCGCAGGACGCGGCCGCGCAGCAGGCGCAGGAACTGTTGCTCGAAGGCACGTCGATGGGCGGCGCACGCCCCAAGGCAGTCGTCGAAGACGAAGGAGCACTGTGGATCGCGAAGTTCAACCGCCCGGACGACCGGTGGAACCATGCACGCGTCGAGCGCTCGATGCTCGAGCTCGCTCGTGCATGCGGCATTCATACCGCGGAGACCAGGCTCACGACGATCGGTGACCGTGATGGATTGCTCGTCAAGCGCTTCGACCGCGAGAGCACGACTAAAGGCTATCGCCGCGCGCGCATGCTGAGCGCCCTGACGCTGCTTCGCGCCGAAGACACGCACACGGACCGCTCGAAGTGGTCGTACGTGCTGCTCGCGGAAGAATTGCGTCGGATATCCGCACGGCCGAAGGACGACGCGCCCGAACTGTTCAAGCGAATGTGCTTCAACGCGCTCATCAGCAACAGCGACGATCATCCGCGGAACCACGCGGTGATCGCCATGGAAAACGATTGGCGCCTTTCACCCGCGTACGACTTGCTCCCCGCGCCGCAGATCGGCATCGAGCGCCGCGATCTCGCCCTTGCCTGCGGCGACATGGGCCGCTATGCCCATGCGGATAATCTCTGCTCGCAGAGCGCACGCTTTCTCGTCAACAGCGACGAAGCAAGGGCGATCATCGACAGCATGGAGCAAACGGTCAAAGATCGCTGGTACCCAATCGCACGGCGGGAAGGTGTCTCGGAGAAGGACTGCGAAACGATCCGCAACGCATTCGCTTATAAGGGGTTTCGATTGGCGATAACCGCGACTCCGCACTAGCCGCGGCGCGTCCCAATGTTCGCTGCGCCGGGCTTCCGCTATCCTTTTCGAAAAACTTGCAGCGGGGAATCTCGCATGAGAGTCGGGCGTTCCGTTCTGCGGGCTGCGGCGTTATGGGTCGCCGTGGGCGGACTCGGCCACACGCAGCCGTCGCCCATCGGCGTTCCGGTGCGGCCCTTGGGTGAGGGACCGTGGGTCTTCGATACTGCCGAGCAGCACAAAGTGCGCGTCAGCGTCGTGACCAAAGGGCTCTCGCATCCATGGGCCATCGCGTTCCTTCCCAACGCCCACATGCTGATCACCGAGCGCGCCGGGCGCCTACGCCAAGATCCCATGAGCCTGCGGGGCAAAATTTTGCGTCTCAACGACGACGGCTCCGTGCCGCCCGACAACCCGTTCGTGGGCCGCGAGGGCTATCGGCCGGAGATCTACTCGCTGGGCCATCGCAACCAGCTCGGCCTCATCGTCCACCCCACGACCGGCGAGATCTGGCAAAACGAAAACGGCCCCCAAGGCGGCGACGAGGTCAACGTCATATTGCCGGGGCGCGATTACGGCTGGCCGGAGGTGAGCTTCGGACGCGACTACTCGGGCCGGCGCGTCTCCGAGCATCCGACCCGAGAGGGAATCGAGTCACCGCTCGTCGTATGGCTGCCCGCCATCGCGGTCGCGGGAATGACCGTCTACACAGGCGATCGCTTTCCTGCGTGGAAAGGCAACCTTTTCGTCGGCGCGATGATGGAGGGCCGGATCCCCGGCACGGGCCACCTACAGCGAGTCGTGTTCAACGAGAACATGGAAGAGATTCGACGGGAGTCGATGTTGAGGGAGCTTCGGCAACGCATCCGAGAGGTGCGCCAAGGCCCCGACGGCCTCCTCTACTTGCTCACGGACGAGGAACAAGCCGCGCTGCTGCGTCTCGAGCCGGCGCCCGAGGAAAGCCTCCCGGGGAAAGATTAGGGGGCGCGGGTTCCGCCCATCGGCCGGCACGGATCGCCCAACTCGACAGCGGCGGGGATCACCTTTCGCGAGTCCGCCACATGCTTTGATCGCTGCGCCTGAAACTCGGCGATTCGCGCAAAGTCGTGCGCGTCGGTCCGGGCGCTTTGCAGCGCTTCGACAAGGCCGGGCCGCATATCGGACGAGAGCATTGCCGGCCCAAGCTCCAGCGCCCTCAGCTGCGACCAAGCGTAGTGCTCGCGCTGGAGCACGTCGTTTAGGATGGCGATCCTGGTGTAGAAATCGGCTTGCTCGGTCTGGTCAGCAGCGGACTGCTCGCTGAACCGGCCGCTATTGAGGTTGGCCTGCCAGCGCTGTTCGATCAGCGGAGCGTCACCGGGATCGCCTACCGTCAGGTTTGCCGGCAGCGCCTTCCCGTCCTTCCAATCGCTCAAGACGCCGGCGATCTCGTCGAGCCGCCGGTCGATGCACGGCTGCCTCGACAAGCGCGACGTGATCAGATCGAGGTCACTGCTCATCTCCGCCTCGATGGCATCCTTGGCCTCGTGAGCCAGCCGGCGCTCGTGGAATGCTTCGATCGATTGCTCGAGGCCGAGCGCGATGAGGATACCGATGACGATCGTGCCGATCTCGGTGAAGAACTCGCGCCAGCTATGTGCCGCCTTCGGCTTGTGGATGTCCAAGTTCGCCCTCGTATCGTCCTCGCTGCTCGTCGTGCCGGCGACGACCGCCCGCCCTCTGGCCGAGCGCCGAGCACGACGCGAGACGGGAACGTTCTACATACGCTAGAAGCGCTTTATCGTAACCCACACGAGATGCATCGTGCTGGAAGCGCTCACTTCCTCGCCCGGCTCGCCGCCCTGGTGCCCCGCCCGACTCGCACGGCCTCGGCGTCGTCGCTTATGATCCGGCGAAAACCAACAAGAAGAGCGTGTGCGCCGATTCGAGCGCGTGCAGCCGAGAGGAGACTCACATGCGCGACCTCCGCCATGCACTTCGAACCTTGCGCCGCTCGCCCGGATTCACGGCCGTGGCGGCCTTCACGCTCGCGCTCGGCATCGGCGCGAACACGGCCCTCTTCAGCGTCGCCTATCCGCTGATCGAGCGGCCGCTGCCGATTCCGGAGCTGGACCGGGTGGCGGCAGTTGCGACCGGCGTGAAAGGGGCAGTCGCGCCCGCCGACTACTCGGATTGGAAGCGATCGGCGCAAAGCTTCGTCGAGCTCGCCGCCTATCGCGAGCGGAGCGCCGACCTGACCGGCGACGCCGCGCCGCCGCAGCGCGTGTCCGTCGCGGAGGTCATGCCCGATTTCTTTACCGTCGTTCGACTCGAGCCCGCACTCGGCCGCTTGCCGGCCGCGGACGAGGAGGACGCGTTGCGCAATCGCGTCGTCGTGCTCAGTGACGGCTTCCGGCGCCGCCGCTTCGGCGCGGACTCCGATGTGCTCAGCCGCCTGCTCGTCCTCGACGGCACGCCCTACACGATCGTCGGCGTGATGCCCGAGAGCGCCGAGTTTCCTGCGCCGACGGACGTCTGGACGCCGCTCGTGCTGACGGGCGCCGAGCGATCCGCGCGCGGCGACGGCGCCAGGAGGCTTCGCGTCGTCGGCCGCTTGGCGCCGGCCGCGACGATCGCGTCGGCGCAGACCGAGATGTCCGCGATCGCCGCCCGGCTCGCCGATGCCTATCCCGCGACGAACGCCGGGCGCCGCGTGAACGTCATGCCGCTCGCCCAATTCGTGCAAGGTTCCATTCTGCGCGGCGCTCTGTTCCTTCTCCTCGGCCTCGTGAGCGTCGTGCTCCTCATCGCCGCCGTCAACATCGCCGGACTCCAGCTCGCGCGCGGCACGGCGCGGGCCGGCGAGATCGCGGTGCGCGCCGCGCTCGGCGCGACCCGCCGGCGCATCGTGCGCATGCTGTTGATCGAGAATCTTGCACTCGCCGCCGTCGGCGGTGCGGCGGGGATCCTCGTCGCGTCGGGCTTGCTGCGCCTGCTCGTCGACTCCATGCCCGGCGAGATCGCGCGCGCGATCCCGGGTTGGAATCGGATCGGCCTCGACGCGCGTGCGCTCGCGTTCACGGCCGCGCTCGCCCTCGGGAGCGGCGTCGCCGCCGGGCTGCTGCCGGCGTGGACGGCCTCCCGGGGGAATCCGAACGAGGCTTTGAAGGAAGGCGCGCGGCGCACGTCAGCCGCTCCCGCGAGGAGCCGCCTGCGCAGCGCTTTCGTCGTCGGGCAGATCGCGGCGGCATTGGCGCTCGTCGCAACCGGCGCACTCTTCCTGCTAGGATTCCGGGGGCTCTTCGCTTTAGCGGGTGCGCACGATCCCGACCGCGTGCTCCTGCTGTCGCTCGATCTGCCGCCGTCGCGGTACGCTGACGAGCGCTCGATCGTGCAGTTCGACGAGGCGCTGCTGCAGCGTCTCGAGTCGCTTCCCGGCGTCGCGTCGGCCGCCGCGCTCTCGACCATTCCGCTCAGCAACAACGGGACGCAGTGGGCGCGCGTCGACGTCGAAGGCCGGCCCGACGTGCCCGGATTCGGAGCGATCGCGGTCGTCCAGCGCGTATCGCCGAGCTTCTTCGACACGCTGCACGTCGGGCTCCGCGCGGGACGCGCGTTCGG
>DASTSM010000322.1:0-13169 GCA_035760685.1 Gammaproteobacteria bacterium
CCAAGAGCGGCTCGATTCGGACGCCTTTGCGTACCTTGAGACTCGTCCGGAGCGACGGTTTGACGTTCGTTTATGAGCGCGACGGCTTTCGGCGAGCGCTGCATGTTCGCGTCCGCTGCGCCGAAGGCGATATGGCCATTGCAGGCTCGCGGATCATGTTGGCCATCGAGCTCGCGCACGCGGAGAGCTGGCATTGCTGCATCGACGCAGAGCCGGAATTGCAGCATCGCTTGCTCAAGCTCGCGGCCGATCCGCATGTCGAGGGAGCGGAAAAGGCGTTGCGACAAAGGAGTGCTCTCCGTCTTCGCTCGGAGCCGTTGCTGGAAGAGCCCTTCTTGCGGGCGCGCGACGACCTCGAGTCGCTTGCAATCGATCGCGGCGCGGCACGGCCGTTCCTCGCTGCGGGCGTGCCCTGGTTCTTGACGCTCTTCGGGCGCGACTCCTTGCTGCCGGCCATCATGGCCGGCCTCGACGGCTCCTGGTCCGCGGAAGGCGCCCTGGCCGCTCTTCAAGCGTACCAGGCGCGCGAATACGACGATTTCCGCGATGAGCAGCCGGGGAAGTTTCCGCACGAGCTGCGCGACGATGAGCTCACCTTCCGGCGGGAGCTGCCGTACTCGCCGTACTTCGGCACGCACGATGCGCCGTCCCTGTACTGCCTCACGCTCTGGAATGCGTGGCGCTGGACCGGCGACGACGACCTCCTCTCCCGGCACATCGACGCCGCGATGCGCGGGCTCGAGTGGTGCGAGCGCCACGGAGACCTCGACGGCGACGGGCTTCAGGAATATGAAACCCGCAGCCGCAAGGGCTACCGCAATCAGGGATGGAAGGACGCAGGCGATGCGATCGTCGACGGCGCGGGCCGCCAGCCCGACCTGCCCCTCGCGACCGTGGAGCTTCAGGCGTACCTCTACGCCGCCCGGCTCGCCGTGGCGGAATTGTTCGATCGCTTACGGCAATCGGACGAGGCGCAGGAACAGCGGCGGAAAGCGCACGCCCTGCGGCAACAGGTCGAAGAGCGCTTCTGGCTCGAGCGAGCGCAGTTCTACGCGCTCGCGCTCGACGGGGACAAACGATGCGTGGATGCAATCGCGTCGAACGCCGGCCACTTGCTTTGGTGCGGGATGCCGCGTCGCGATCGGGCCGCTGCAGTGGCTCGGCGCCTGTTGGCGGACGATATGTTCAGCGGCTGGGGATTGCGCACGCTGTCGTCCCACAATCCGGCCTACAACCCTCTTTCGTATCAGCGGGGGTCCGTGTGGCCGTTCGACACGGTGTTGGCGGCGGCGGGCCTATTTCGCTACGGCGAGCACGAGGCCGCGTTTGTCTTGATGCGGGGCGTCCTCGAGGCAGCGCAGAGCTTCGAGTCTTCGCGGCTACCCGAGCTTTTCGGCGGCTTTCCCCGTTCGCGCGGCGTGCCTGTGCCCTACGAGGAAGCGAATATCCCTCAGGCTTGGTCTTCGGCCGTGCCGATCATGATCGCGCAGCTCATCCTGGGTCTCGTGCCGGATGCGCCAAGGGGACGATGTCACATCCAGCCTCGGCTGCCGGAATGGTTGGCTCACCTTTCACTCGACGGCGTGAGGATCGGTCGCGGCGAGATCGACATCCGCGTGAGCCGGCGCGGTGGGCAAACGGTCATCGAGCATCTCGGCGCCAAAGACGTCGAGGTGTTGCACGGCGAACCGCCGGCCGTGCTTTGGGGAACGCCCCTTGTGTGAAGGCAGACGCCGCCGATTGAAGTCGATGAAGGAGAATCGCGCTCCGAAGCGAACCGGCTTGACTGGGACGCGCGATCCGTGCTTAGAAGAGATCACGTGTTCGCTATATAACCTACTGAGAGTCCTGGTAATTCCTCAGGCGGCGCCTTGACTTGCCTCTGGCCTTCTTACAGAATGCCCGCTGCCCAAAAAAGGGCGTGGTTCCCCGGTAGCTCAGTGGTAGAGCGATCGGCTGTTAACCGATTGGTCGCTGGTTCGAGTCCGGCCCGGGGAGCCAATTAGCCTTCTGCCGCTAACCGTCGGTCCGCTCAACCAGGCGGATAATCTGTTTCCGTAACTCGCGTTCGCCGGAGCCGTGCGCAGCGGGCCGCGCCGCTTGCTGCGCGCCGCCCTTACTGCGACAGCTCCTCGATCAGCGAGTCCATCTGCTGGAACTGCAGACACCCGGGCGTCGGCGGGCTCGGCGGACATCCCGTGGACCGCCAGCCGTAGTCCATCTCGAACACGGTCAAGACTTGCTGCTTCGTCGCTCCGGCGCGGATCAAGCCGGCGATCCTGTCGCGCATGGCCTCGAGGTCGGCGCGAAACTTCACGACGTCGGCCCTCGTGGAGAGGGGCCCGTGGCCGGGGATCACGGTGTCGAAATCGATCATCAGCACGCCGTCGAGGGTGTGCGTCCAGTCGAGGAAGCTGCCGCCCTGCGCGTAGTCGACGTAGATGTTGACCCCGGGCGGCTTTCCCGCGCTCCTGGCCAATGCCTCAGGGCTCCGGCCGAGAAATAGATCGCCCGTGTGCACGACTTTGAGCTCCGGGAAGTACACGACGGCGTCGCCGTCGGTGTGGCCGCGGCCGAAGTAGCGCGCCCTGACTTCCTTGCCGCCGAGGTGCAGCGTGATCTCGCGGGAGAACGTGATGTTCGGCAAGCCGATCGGCGTCCCGGGCGTGTCCTCGTAGTACGGCTGCTTGATATGAAGCAGGTTGGCGCGCACGTTGTCTTGCGCAATGACATTGGCGATCGCAAGCATCTTCGCGTTCCCGCCGGCGTGGTCGTCGTGCTGATGCGTGTTCAGCACGTACACGATGGGCTGGCTCGTGACCGACGCGACCGCGGCACGAATGTCGTCGTAGTTCCGGTAGAACATGTCGTCGACGAGGATCACGCCCTGGCTCGTCACGTAGACGGCGACGTTCCCGCCCTCCCCCGAGATCATGTAGAGATCGCCTTTGACGCGATCGATATGGAGAGGCAAGGCAGGCTTCGGCGCTGTGGTGGGGGTCGTCGAGCGGCTGGAGACCGTCGTCGAGGCCGCGCCTTGCGCGCGCGCGGGCGGGGCGGCCTGCACCGGCGCGGGAGCCGTGGTTTGCGCGAGCGCCGCCGGTACCGCGGCCAGCGCGACCGTGAGGAAGCGTGTGAGCGGAACTCTCATTGGCCGCATTCTAACCGCGAAGGCATGGATTCGCGCGATGGCGTGGATTTGCAGTGGCGCGACTTTCTCGCAGGCCGCCTCGCTCAGTCCGCCTTGCTCAGCCCTCGCTCAGCCGCCTCGCTCGAGCCCGGCTGGGCTCAAGCCCTGCTGGGCTCAACCCCCTCTCGAGTACACCGGCCCGCAGCCGCCGCTCGCGCAGTGGCGCTCGAAGGCCTCGGGCGCTTCCGGCTGCAGGGTCGAGTGCGCGATGCCGAATTGCTCGGCGAGCTTTTCCGCGACGCGCCGCCGGCATTCCGACCACTTCGACATGTCGTCGATCACGACGTGCGCGGAAACCGCGTAGGTCGACGAATCGAGCGCCCACACGTGGAGGTCGTGGACGTGGGCAACGCACTCCGCGGAAGCGATGCAGCGCCCGACCCGCTCCAGATCGATGTCGTGCGGCACGCCCTCCATGACCACGTGCACGACGTCGCGGAGCAGGCGCAGGCTGCCGATGAGAATCAACACCGCGATCACGACGGACAGGATGGGGTCGATCGGATACCAGTGCGTGAGCCAGATGACGACGCCGGCCGCGAGGGCCGCGACGGACCCGAGCATGTCGCCGATGACGTGCAGCATGGCGCCCTTGACGTTGAGGTTCTGCTCGCTGCGGTGCAGCACCCACGCGGAGCCGAGATTCACTAAGAGACCGAGGGAGGCGACGAGCATGACGACGGGACCATCCACCGGCCGCGGCGAAGCGATGCGCTGGGTCGCTTCAATGCCGATATAGACGACGACGCCGAGCATGAGCGCGACGTTGAGCATCGCACCGAGCGCTTCGGCCCGCTTGAACCCATAGGAATGCCGCAGCGACGGCGGCCGGCGGCTCACCCACGCCGCCGTCGCTCCGAGCCCGAGCGCGACGGCGTCCATGATCATGTGCCCGGCGTCGCCGACGAGCGCGAGCGAGTGGGCCCACCAGCCGGCGGCTCCCTCGACGAAGGCGAAGAACGTCGTGAACGCCAGCGCCACGAGCAGCGCGCGTTGGCTGCCGACGCCGCTCACATGGTCGTGACCGTAATCGTCGTGATCCTGATCGTGATCGTGATCGTGACCGTAATCGTGATCGTGGTCGCGATCGTAGTCGGGGTCGTGGTCGCGACCGTAATCGTGATCGCGACCATGACGGTGGCCGTGGCCGTGCTTGTGGGTGTGCGTCGCCATCCGCTCGAGTCGCTTCTTCGATCGCGCGTCTTTAGGTCCCCGGGGGCCTCAATGGGCCGACGTGGCGCTCTTGGCGGCCGCGCCCTTCGAGAACGGGCCGCAGCCTCGCTGCCCGTCGGTGCAGAAAGCGGGCAAGGCGGCGACGTCGAGCGGCGCGCCCAGGTAGACGTGGCGCATGACGTCGCGGTCGTAGGGCAGCGCTTCGTCGCCCGACGCGATGACGTCTCGGCCGATCCGAGCCGTCTCCTTGAAGCCGAAGTAGTTCATGACCGTGCTGACCGGCCCTTCCGCGAAATTGTGCCGCAGCCCCAACGCGTGACCGACCTCGTGGGCTACGACGTATCGCACATGATCCGCGCTCTCCTCGGCAATGCCCTCGCCCACGCTCTTCGCCAGGATGAAGATGTAGGCGTGCAGGATCTCGCCGGTCAGCGGGTCCGTCTGGATGTGCGAGGTCGACGCGAAATCTTCGCTGACCCACTGGATCAGGTTGTAATCGGGATCCGGCGCGGCGACGCCCTCCGGCGCGTCGATGACGCGCAGCAGCGGCTTCCCGAACGCCTTGTTCCAGTACAGCACGCCGTCGCGTGCGGCTTGCCGGTATTCGGCCGGAATCGCCGCGGAAAGCGCGAAGACGATCGGTTTCGCCGCGTCGAACTTCGTCGCGTAGAGAATGGTGCCTTGCGCCTTTCGTTGCGGATAGGTCTCGTAGAACCCGAAATGATCGAGGCCCTCGACCCTGAAGGGCTCGAAGTGCGGGTTCGGGCGGTACGGGCTCAGGTAGTAGTAGACCAACAAGGGCTCATCGGCGCGGTTCCGCGCCTGCTGAGTCAGAACCAGCAGCGATCCGCGATGCGAGATGTCGACGATCTTTCCCTCGAAGAGCCGGAAGAACGAATAATCTTCCGTGTCCTCGCAGCCGTTGTAGTCTTCGCCCGTGCGGTCTTCCTCGTTGAAGACTTTGTTGAAGCCCGCATTGAAGTCGACGATCAACGACGTCGGCGTTTCCCCCCGGATCGGAATGGTGGCGAGCACGCGCGGCGCCGAGCCCGCGTCTTGCGTCGCCTCGATCATGCGGAGCGTCGCGTCGCGGCGCTGAAACGTCACGATGCGGCTCCGGCTCGTCATGAAGTCCTGATGGCCCGCCTCCTGCTCGTAGCTCACCTGAAGCAGGAAGCGCTCCGCGAGGTCGGCCTTATCGAGCGTCGCTGCCTGCCGCGCAGGCGCGGCCGCCGCGAAGGCGATCGACACGATCCAATAAAGGGCGGCGCACAAACCGAGCCTCATGCAACGAAGTATCGCGCATCGACTTCCGGCCCGGAAGGGCGAGCCGGCGCGCGCACGAGCAAGTGCGCTAGGATTCGTGCATGAAATCTCTGACCGTGCGCCCCGCCCCCGCCGACGCGCTGGCCTACGCACGCGCCGCCGCCGACGCCTGGCGCGGCGAAAGCGTTCGCCTGGGCGGCCTCTGCGTGGCCGTGCCCGGGACGCGCTCGATCCGTCTCTCGGTCGTGGGCGGCAACATCCGCATGCATCGGCTCATCGACGCGGTCGTCGAGCCCGGCGCCACCGTCGTCGACGTCGGCGCGAACATCGGCTACAACACGATCTATGCGGCGCGCCGCGTCGGCCCCGCGGGCCGCGTCGTCGCGGTCGAGCCGACGCCCGACAACTTGGCCGTCCTCGAGCGCAACGTCGCCGCGGCCGGCCTCCCGAACGTCGTCGTCGAACGCGTGGCGGCCGGGCGCGCCGCGGGCACGTGCCGGTTCTACGTCCGCGGCGACACGAGCGCCGTCAACAGCCTATTTCCGGAAAGCTGCTACGCCGCGGTGACCGACGTCCTCGAAGTCCCGGTCCAGCGCCTCGACGACATCGTCGACGGCGGCGCCGACCTCGTGAAGATCGACGTCGAAGGCGCGGAGCTCGACGTGCTCGAAGGCATGCCGCGGCTGCTCGGCGTCCCGGGTCTCGCGCTCGTCGCCGAGTGGCATCCGACCCTCCAGCGCATGGCCGGTTACGCGCCGGATGCCTTGCCCCGCTGGCTCCTCGACCGCGGCTGGCGCCTCCACGCCGCGTCGCATTTCACGGTGCGCCCGCTGACGGCCTCGGATCTTCCCGCTTTGACGGCGCGGCTCGAGCGCGCGCGAAAGCCCGTCGAGCTGCTCGCGCGCCGCGCATGAGCCGCGTCGGACGCCTCGTCAGAAGCGCTTCTTCACGCTGACGGCCCATTCGGCCGGGCGCACGTATGTCGTCTCGACCGTGCCGAACAGATTCAAGAAGTTCAGCTTGCTCTCGATCGCACGCTCGTCCGTGATGTTCGTGCCGAACAGGGCCGCCTCCCAGCTGTTGTCCGAGGACGTCCAAGCGATGCGCGCGTTGTGCAGCGTGTAGGCCGGCGCGCGCGTCAGTGGATCGTTGTTCGCCCCGAAGAAAGTCTCGTCCTCGTACGACATGCCGTAGCGGAACGAGAGCTGGCTGCCGTTGCCTAGACTCGTGACGTAGCCGAAGTTCAGCGCGGCCGTGTACGCCGGAGTGAGGCCCGGTACGCTGTTCATGTCGATGAGGCCCGAGCACGAGGACGCCGGGAAGCCGTTGGCGAGGCAGTCCTGCAGCGAGGGCACGTCCGTGTACTCGAAATCGGTGTGGCCGACCGACGCGTCGACGAGCCAATGCTGGCCCCAGGTCGATTGCATCTCGAGCTCGAAGCCCCTGATCGTGGCCGAGCCGGCGTTGCTCGTGACCCACGCCGCCTGCCCGAACTGATCGAGCCCCGCCGACCCGATCTGCATGTCGGTATAGTCCATGTCGAACACCGTCGCATTGAGGCGCAAACGGCTGTTCAACAGGTCCGATTTGATGCCGACCTCGAGATTGTCGAGATACTCCGGGCCGAACGGAACGCGCGTCGTCGCCGTCGGCCGCGCCGTCGTGCCGCCCCCGCGGAAGCCCGATTGGAACGTCGTGTAGACCATGACATTGTCGTTGACGTCGTATGACAGGCTAATCATCGGGTCCGTGTTCGAGGACTCCGCCACGACGAGCGTCGGCGGGTCGAAGCCGCAGCAATCGTTGCCGGCCCGATCGAAGCGCTCCTGGAGGATCTCCTTCCTATCCCGGCTGTTGCGCAGGCCGACCGTCAGCGACAGCTTGTCCGTCAGCGCCGTCACCGTGTTGATGAAAACGCCCGTGTTGTGGGTGTTCTGAGTATCGACGCGATCGATGCACGAGGTACCCAACAGGCACGGATAAAGCACCGAGATGTTCGAGTTCAGGTCGTCGGCGTCGAAGTAGAAGGCGCCGACCGTCCATTGCGTCTTGTCGCTGAACAGCTGCCCGCTGACGCGCACCTCGGCCGTGTTTTGATTGTCGTTGAACGTGTCGAGCGTATGGTTGATCGGCATCGGCGACACGTCGGAATCCCGGCCCCACTGCGCGTCGAACTCGCGGTGCGCGAGAATGAGCTTGACCGCGACCTGGTCGAAGGTCATGTCGTAGGTCGTGCTGAGGCCCCAGTGACGAACGTCGTTGATGTTCGGGGTCTCGATGCCGTCGAGCGTGCTGTCGAAGCCCGAGTAATTGACGTCCCGGCTCTTCGGTATGAAGCGCTCGTCCCACGGCACGCCCCACGTCGGCAGCGCGACCGCGTTGTTGTAGAGGCGTCCGAGCGTCGTATTCGGGTTCGCGGCCGTCAGCAGATCGAACGGGCCGTGGTCGTTCTGATCCGTGATGTCCAGAGCGACGAGCATCTCGAACTTGTCGCTCGCGGCCCAGCGCAGCATGCCGCGCGCGGCCTGCAGGTCCTGGTCGCCCATCGTGTCGACGAGGCAGCCCTTGTGAGTTCCGAGGGCCGAGGTTCGCGTCGGCAAGGCGAACGCATTGTCGGCGGCGCTGCCGACCGCGCCGAAAATCGGGGCGCCGGGGCCGCCGACTCCGGGAATCGTGTTGTTCGGGTCCGTGCCCGTCGGGCCGTCCGGGTCGCGCGTCCAGCCGACGATGCCGTCGTCGACGCCCGCGAGCTGGGGCGTGCCGTCCTGGATCATCTGGCAGCGGAAGTCGAGGTTCTTCTGCCAGCCGTCGCGCTTCTTCGAGACGAACGAGATGCGGGAGAAGAGCTTATCCGGGACCAGCGTCGTCTCGAACGAGCCCCGGACGTCGACGCGGTTGTAGTCGCCGAGCGTGACCTCGACGTTGCCGCCCTGCTGCCCTTCGCCCGGCTTCCGGGAAATCAGGCGCACGACGCCGCCGATCGCGTTCTTGCCGAACAGCGTCCCCTGCGGTCCGCGCAGGACCTCGACGCGCTCGAGATCGAGCAGATCGAGAATCGCGCCCGTCGGCCGCCCGAGGACCACGTCGTCGACGTAGATCGTCACGGTCGGCTCGGACGTCGCCTTGAAGTCTCCGTAGCCGAGACCGCGGATCGCGGCGGAGAGCGTGGGACCCCACCCCGCGCCGAGCTGGTTGATGACGACGTTAGGGGCCCAGTCGCCGACATCGATGACGCTCGTCGCGCCGTTGACTTCGAGCTTCTCGGAGGTCAAGGCCGTGATCGCGAGCGGCGTTTGTTGAAGCGATTCCTCGCGGAACCGCGCGGTGACGACGACCTCCTCGAGCTGTACGCCCGGCCGGCCGCTCTGCTCTTGCGCCTCGGCGCGGTGTCCGGCGAGAGCGGCCGCGCACGCGGCGGCCGGAAGCGAAAACGCGAGCAGGCTCAAGTTGCGCCGGGCTTCGGCCCGGCTCAGATCTTTCTTGATTCTCATACGGCTCCCCAGTTGCAGCATCGAGCTCGGCGCAATGCTCGGCTTCAGGCAGCCGTGAGTGCGGCCTCACTCCTTCCAACCCCGGCAGGATTGTAGGAGCGGCGCGCGCGGTCCGCTAGTTTTCTGCGTCCTCTGGCCGGTCGACGTAGACGAGACCGGCCTTGGCGAGGGGCTCCCGCATCGAGTAAAGATCGAGCCCGAGCTCGCCGCGTCCGAGGCGCTTGCGCTTCTCGTCTTCCTTGGCGACGCGGCTGCGCGCCGCCTCGAGCACGGCCTCGGCGCG
Source organism: Gammaproteobacteria bacterium (assembly GCA_035760685.1). GTDB lineage: Bacteria > Pseudomonadota > Gammaproteobacteria > Steroidobacterales > Rariloculaceae > ZC4RG20. Next base: position 9,404 of record DASTSM010000322.1, read on the forward strand.
CCGGCGCGGGACGACGACGACGCCGTCGTCGTCGGCGACGATGACGTCGCCGGGGTTCACGAGGGCGCCCGCGCAGACGACCGGCACGTTGGCCGAGCCGACCGTCGCCTTGACGGTGCCTTTTGCGGACACCGCCTTGCTCCAGACCGGAAAGCCGAGCTCGGCAAGCTCGCGCACGTCTCGGCAGCCGGCGTCGATGACGAGGCCGCGCGCGCCGCGAGACTTGTACGAGGTGCCGAGGAGCTCGCCGAACATTCCGTCCGCATTCGGGCTGCTCAGCGCGACGACGACGACGTCGCCGTCCTGCACGAGCTCGGCCGCGACGTGCAGCATCCAGTTGTCGCCGGGATGAGCCAACGCCGTGACCGCGCTGCCCCCGATACGCGCGCGCGGGTAGATCGGCCTCATGTACGAATGCATGAGCCCGGTGCGTCCTTGCGCTTCGTGGACGGTCGCTACGCCGAGCTCTCCGAGGGCTTCGACGACTGCGCGCGGGGCACGATCGATGTTGCGTACGGCGACGTTCTTCACTCTTGGTCTCCTGACGTTCAATCCGGGGGCGGCCTAGCCCTTATACTCGCGGCATTATAGATGAGGCCGCTCGAGCCTCGCCTCGGAGTTGGAGCATGGGAATCATCGAGCCGCTGCGCGGCCTCAGGGTCGTCGATACCACGGAGGCCATGGCGGGACCGTACTGCAGCATGCTGCTCGGCGACCTCGGCGCCGACGTGATCAAGGTCGAGAGGCCCGGAGTCGGCGATCAGGCGCGCGGCTGGGGGCCGCCGTTCCTCGAAGGAGAGAGCGCGTACTTCCTCTCCGTGAACCGCAACAAGCGCAGCATCGCGTTGGACATCAAGCGTCGGGAGGATCTCGACGTCTTGCATGCGCTCGTCGAGCGCGCCGACGTGTTCTTGACCAACAACCCCCGGATGCGTTCGCTCGCCGCCGCGGGCCTCGATCCGGAGACGGCCCGGGCCCGCAATCCCCGCCTCGTGTACGTCGCGATCAGCGGCTACGGACACACGGGCCCGAAGGCCGGGCGCGGGGGCTACGACGTCATCGCGCAGGGCGAGGCCGGGCTCATGGCATTGACGGGCCCGGCCGAAGCCGGGCCGAGCCGCTTCCCCACGCCGATGGCGGACATCTCCGCCGGGCTCTATGCGACGATCGGCGCGCTGGCGGCGCTCTACGGCCGCGACGCCCCGGGCGGGTCGCAGCGCGGCGAGTTTCTCGACATCGCGCTCGTCGATGCGCAGATCACGTGGCTTGCGAACCTCGCGGGCAGCTACTTCGCGACGGGCGAGCGGCCGGCTCGGCTCGGCAACGCGCATCCGACGGTCACGCCGTATCAGCCCATGCGGGCTCGCGACAAGCTCATGATCGTGGCGGTCGGAACGGAGCGTCTCTGGGATCGATTCTGCGCCACGCTCGGCCTAGGCGAATCGCTGCGCGACGATCCGCGCTTCAAAACGAACGCCGACCGCAACCGCCATCGCGACGAGCTCATTCCTTTGATCGAGCGCGTCCTCGTGCGGCGCGATGCCGCGGAGTGGGTCGAGGACCTCGTCGAAGCGGGCGTGCCCGCGGGGCCCATCAACTTTCCCGATCACATTTTGAACGACGAGCACATCGCCGCGAGGAAGCTCATCGTCGAGCTCGAGCACCCGCTCGTCGGGGTCGTCCGTTCGATCGGACTGCCGGTGCGCTTCGGCGGCGGAGGCGTCAACTATCGCCGGCACCCGCCCATGCTCGACGAGCACGGGGACGAGATTCGCGCGGAGCTCAGCGCTCCCAGACGCCCTCGAGATACGCCTTGAAGTTCTCGCCGAGCTCGGGGTGGCGGAGCGCGTATTCGACGGTCGCGCGCAGGTAGCCGATCTTGCTGCCGCAGTCGTAGCGCTTGCCGATGAAGGGCAGCACGTACACCGGTTCGCTGCGCAGCAGATCCGCAATCGCGTCCGTCAGCTGAATCTCGCCCCCGGCGCCGCGCCCGGTGCTCTCGAGCTTCTCGAAGATCGCGGGCGTCAGAACGTAGCGGCCGACGACGGCGAGATTCGAAGGCGCCTTGTCGGGCGAGGGCTTCTCGACGATGCGCTCGATGCGCTGCCGTCCCGACTCTTCCCTGACCGCGACGATTCCGTAGCTCCCGGTCTGATCGCGCGGCACCGTCTCGACGCCGAGGACGCTGTGCCGGTGCTGCACGAAATGGTCGAGCATTTGCTTGAGGACGGGTACCTCGCTGTAGATGAGGTCGTCCGCGAGATGCACGAAGAACGGCTCGTTGCCCACGGCCGGGCGCGCGCAGAGAACGGCGTGGCCGAGGCCCAAGGGCATGCCCTGCCGCACATAGATGCAGCTCACGCCCGGAGGAACGATGTCGCGCACGAGATCGAGCCACTCCGTCTTGCCCGATTCGGCGAGCGTGCGCTCGAGCTCGGGGTCGACGTCGAAATGATCCTCGATGGAGCGCTTCGAGGAGCCCGTGATGAACACGAGCCTCTCGACGCCGGCGGCCAAAGCCTCCTCGACGGCGTATTGAATGAGGGGCTTGTCGACGATCGGCAGCATCTCCTTCGGAGAGGCCTTCGTCGCGGGCAAGAAACGAGTGCCGCGGCCGGCGACCGGAAAGACCGCGGTGCGAATCCCTGTCATTCGTCGTACTCCTCGAGGTGGCTCGACGAATGATCATACCTAACTGCCCGCGGCGGAGGTGGCCGCCGCTTCGCCGCACGACCGCGACGCGACGACCCGCGGCGGCCGTCGGTGCCGCCGCGGGCCGTTGCTGCGCGCCGCCGGGGCGGTGGCCGCGCCGCCGCGCGCTTTCCTCAGTGCTTCGTTGCGGGATCGGCCACCAGGATGTTGTCCTTGTTGATGTCGAGAATGTGCTGGCCGACCCCCTTGACGCGCATGAGCGCCTCGGGCGTCTCGAACTTGCCGTTCGCTTCCCGGTCGCGAACGATGGCTTCCGCGAGCGCGGGACCCACGCCGTTCAGCTCGGCGGCGAGCGTGGCGGCGTCCGCGGTGTTGACGTTGACCGGCCCCGCGAGAAGCGTCAGGGGACCGAGCAGAAGCATCGAGCCCAGGGCGGCAGAGAGCGTCTTCTTCATGAGCGTTCCTCCATGTGGGTTGAGACGCCCGAGATGCTAGCGATCGCCGCGCACGCCCTCAGCAGCGCAAACCGGCGGGATGTGGGAGTTTCGCTTCGTTCTCGCGCGGCTACGAGACGAGCGCCTGGAACTGAAACGTCTGAATCGGCCGCACGGTCTCCCAGAGCTTGCAGCTCGGGCAGTGCCAGATGAGCCGCAGCGTGCTGTAGCCGCAGTTCGTGCAGCGGTAGCGGGCGCTCGAGAGCGCGAGCTGCCTCAAGGCCTTGACGACGCGTTTGACGGTGCGATCGCGCGCTTCGGGCGCCGCCGCGCGCAAGTCCTCGGCGTTCACCAGGTCGGCGAGCACGGCGTTGTTCATGATGAAGTCTTCGATGCAGCTCGAGAGGGCGCGCGACTCGGCGAGGTCCCCGACGATCGCCGCGTAGGCCAGCTCCTTGCGCAGGGACGGATCCTTACGGACCAAGCCCTCGACATACGCGTCGAACTGCGCCATGCGGCCGAGCTCGCAATAGCAGGTCATGAGCTCGGGGACGAGCTCCGCGACGAAGCGGCGGTCCATCGACACCAATCGCTTGTAGAGTTCGATCGCTTCTTCGTGCCGGCGCTCCGCTTTCGCGATCGAGGCGCGCACGTAGGCGCTCCGGAGCTCCCCGAAGCCC
>DASTSM010000323.1:0-2540 GCA_035760685.1 Gammaproteobacteria bacterium
ATCAACTGGCTCGCGAACGACAAGACCGTTCGGCGCCTCAACGGCGTGACTCCTGTCCGCATCAGCCAGCATGGCGTTGAGGCCGCCATCGAGCGCATGTCCGTGACGTCGGACGCTTTCGGCATGTCGTACTCGCAGGAAGGGCACATGTTCTACGTGCTGACCTTCCCGAACGCCGGTCGGACGTTCGTCTACGACTCGACGACGAAGGAATGGCACGAGCGCGAATCGCTCGGCTACAACCGCTGGCGGGTGAACTGCATCGTCGAGGCTTACGGCAAGCAGATCGTCGGGGATTCCGAGAGCGGGAAGATCGGGATTCTCGACTCCGACACGCACGAGGAGTGGGGCGAGCCGCAGCGTGTCGCTTGGACGTATCAGAGTATCTATGCGGAGCGCAATCGGGCTTCGCACCTGCGATTCGAGATCGCATTCAACGCTGGCCACGGCGTCACCGTTGGGCAAGGTGAGAACCCGCTTGCGACGCTGAAGGTGTCGGATGACGGCGGCAATACGTGGCGCGCGCGGCCGACTCGCTCCCTCGGGCGCATCGGCAAGTACGAGGCGCGGGCCGTGTGGTGGAACTGCGGGAGCTCCCGTGACCGCGTGTACCAGATCGAGGTCACGGATCCGGTGCCGCTGTTCGTCTTCGACACGGTGGTCGAAGGGGAGGGCATGCGGCTGTGAGCGGGCTCGATCGCATTCCGCTTCGCATCCCCGAGCGCTGGGATCCGCGGTGGTTCGAATGGTTCGTGCGCGACGTGCTATCCCTCGCGGATGCGCGAAACGCGCAAGCGGGCGCCGGCCTCTCGATCGAATCGACGCCGGACGGCCCGGCCGTCATCTCGGCCTCGGACGACGTCGAGGAGCTCGTGCAGGCCTCGGTCATCACGGTGCTGCCCTCGCAGCTTGATCAAGCCCGGCAGCTCACCGCCGAGACCGGCGTGCTCGAGCTCGTCGACGGCGGCGCCGGCAACAGGATCGAGATCCGCATCAAGGACGTAGGGATCCCGTACGCGAAGCTGCGCCCGACGATCGGCCTGTCCGTGATCGGCGCACCGCGCGACGAGGCCTCCGCCGGCCCCGAGGCGATCGCAGCCTCGGCCGACAATACCGTGCTCGCGCGGATCGACAGCGAACTGAGATTCGCGCCGCTCTCGCTCGACATGTTCGATCCCGTCCCGGCGCCGTCCGTGCTCGGCGCCGCGGCCGCGGTCGAGGACGGCGAGGCGCCGGTTGAGGCGCTCGAGCCGACGGGCCCGGGCGAGGTCCTCGCGTCGACAGATGCCGGCGGCGGCGCGACGGAGCTCGAGTGGACGAACCTCTCCGATCTTCTGGACATGCTCGGCAGCGCCGCCGAAGGCGACATCCTGTATCGATCGGCGTCGGGCTGGGCCCTGCTTCCACGTGGAACAGACGGCCAGGTGCTCACGCTTTCGAGCGGCGCGCCCGCATGGGTCGACGTCGCGTCGCTCCTGCCTCAGACATTCGTCACGGTCGACGACGAGACCGTGACGCTTCAGAACTCGCGGCAGCTCGTCGCGGGCGACGGGATCTCGCTCGATACATCGCAATCGGGCGAGATCGCGATCGAGAACCTCAATCCATAGGGAGATCGAGAGATGGCGACGACGAAACGCACTCGCAGCACGCGCCCGACGGAGCGCACGCGCAGCACGAAGTCGACGGCCCGTACGCGCAGCACCCGCTCGACGGAGCGCACGTACGGCAAGGGCACGACGCACACGAGCCGCGGCGGCCCGGTCAAGCGGTAGTGATCGGCGTTTCCCCGGGGGGCGCGCGGAAGAAAGGTCACCGTCAGCTGACAGAGGAGAGACGACGATGCCGAAGGGCGGTTCAGCGAAGAGCAACGCGAAGCGGTTCGGTCCGAATCCGCGGCCGGCGCTGAAGTCGAGGGGCCCGGCGAAGCCCGCGACGATGCAGGGCGGCGCGAAGAAGCGCGGCCGTTGACGCGTGCTGGCAGCGGGCGACGCCGAGCGCTTCAAGTGCGTTCGCTGCGGCGCCTGCTGCCGTCGAGCCGGCGACATCCCGCATTTCCCGCCTGAGCTCGTCGACAAGACAGGACGTTGCGTGCACCTCGACGAAGAGAACCGCTGCCGGATCTACGAGACGCGGCCGCTCATCTGCCGCGTCGACGATTTCTGGGAGCAACGGCTTTCCGACGTGATCACGCGTGCGCGCTGGCACGCGCTGATTCATCGGGGCTGCAACGCGCTCATGGTGGCCGACGGAATGCCGCCGGCGTTTGACGAAGGGGACGAATAGATGGCGTGGCAGCTCGCAGCAAGTCTCGGTATGCAGGCGCTCGGAGGCCTCCTCGGCGGCCGGGGCGCGAAACGCGCGGCGCGTGAGCGGGCAGCGGCCTTCGCCGACGCGTCGGCGATGGTGCAGCGTGCGTTCGAGGAAAGCCGCGACATCCTCGACCCGCGCTTCCGGCAGGAGCAACAGGCGATCGAGCGCGTAAACGCCCTGCTCGGCCTCGGTGGCGAAGCGCCGGACTTCGGCCTCTTCCGCTCGAC
>DASTSM010000324.1:0-5065 GCA_035760685.1 Gammaproteobacteria bacterium
AGCCGCGCGTGCGCCGCGGGCCGTCCCACGAGCCGCCGCCGTGCCGGTAGCTCACGCCCGTCAACGAGTCCTCGGGCCGGTTCGCTCCGGTCGCCGGCCACCAGTGATCGAGCGCGCCCTTGGGACCTCCCTGATGGCACACGATCGCGCGGCCGCCGTCGACGACGCGGATGCGCCACCAGCAGAGGTTTGCGCCGAAGAAGGCGGCGTTGCCGCCGGCCGCGACGAAGGCTTCGACGTGATCGCGGGTCGGCTCGCTCCAGTACTCGTCGTGGCCGACGCTCACGAGGAGCCGCGCATCTTCGAGCACGGATGCGTCCTCATGAATGTCGAAGTCCGTGCAAAGCTCGGGCTCGTAGCCGTTGCAGAGCAGCCAGCCGAGGAAGCGCGCGTCCCAGTGCGCGAACGTCTGACGCGGCGAGCTCGGGTCGTAGTAATCGAGCGCGCCCCAGACGGCGCCGCCGATGCCGCCGCCGGGGCGCTGCAGCGAGACCTTGCTGCCGGGCGGCGCCTCGGAGCGCGTCGGATTCCTATAGAAGCAGCCGCCGCCCGTGAAGTTGTAGGCGTGATACGTCGCGAGCGGGAGCTTGTAGAGCAGCGGGCTTCGCCGGGCTCCCCGCACGACGAAGAGCGCGGCGGCGCGATCCATCGCAGGGCCGGGCGGCACGGCGGAGCCGGGCTCCTCGAGGTGCGCGAGGTAGACGGCCGAAAGCCAATCGTTCGGTATCGCGATCTCGTACTCGGGCCAGCGCCAGTCGTCGGCCGCGGACGCGGGCGGCGCGAAGCGGCCCGGGAGCCACGCCGTCGTCGAGACGGGCACGAGCTCGCCGGCCCAGCGGTGGATGCGCACGCGAAAGCGGGGCGCGTCCGTCGAGACGCGCAGCACGAGCGTTTCGCCCGGCGCGACGCTCGCGCGCTCGGGATAGCCGTCGATCACGAGCGACTCTCCTCAAGCCGGGCGCTCGGGCTCGACGCGCTTCGTGACGAGATAGGGCGGCATCGCGAGCGCGTGCATCGGCGTCGAGCGAAACGACGCGAGCGCCTCGGCCGGCGTCTCGACGATCGGCTCGTCCTTGCCGTTGAACGACGTGTTGAGCAGCACGGGGATGCCGGTCCGCTCCGCGAAGCGCTCGAGCACGGCGCGCAGCAGCGCGTCGTCGCGCTTGCCGACGGTTTGGAGCCGCGCCGTGCCGTCGACGTGCGTGACGGCGGGAATCCGCTCGGTCGCCTCGGGGAGCACGGGCGCCGCGAATTGCATGAAGGGCGATGGCCGGCGGATGTCGAAGAGCTCGTCCGCGTGCTCGAGCAGCACGATCGGTGCGAGCGGGCGGAACCACTCGCGCCCTTTGATCTTGGAGTTGAGGAAGTCGCGCACGAACGGAAAGCGCGGGTCGCCGAGGATGCTGCGGTGGCCGAGCGCGCGCGGGCCGAACTCGCTTCGGCCCTGATAGAGCGCGACGATCTTCGTTGCGGCGAGAAGCTCGGCCATGCGGCCGGCAAGGTCGGAAGGACGCTCCACGACGAGGTCGTCGGCCGCACGAAGCGCGCTTTCGATTTCGCCGGCGGGCCGCTCCGGGCCCAAGAAGTCGTGCTCCCAGCGATAGCCGCACGGTTGTCCGAGCACCGCCGTCAGACCATAGACCGCGCATCCGAGCGACGTGCCCGCGTCGCTCGGCGCGGGCGGAATGAAGACGCGGCGGAACGGCGTCTCGCGAAGCAGCCGATCGTTCGCGCAGCAATTCAGCGCGGTGCCGCCCGCGAAGCAGAGGTCGTCGGCCTGCGTCTCGGCGTGGAGCCAGCGCGCGACCTCGAGCAGCGCCTCCTCGAACGCGCGCTGCCCGGCGGCGGCGAGATTCGCGGTGTCGCGGAAGCGGCCGGTCCTGCCGCCGCCCGAGAGACCGCTGTGCGAGAGACCGCTGCCGGAGAGACCGTCGCCGGAGCCGCCGCCGCCCGAGTAGCGAAAGCGCTCGCGCTCGCGAACGATCTCGCGCCACTCCATTGGGATCGTGACGGTCGCGCCGTCGACCTCGAGCGGCGGCAGATCGAGCGCGTCGGGGTTGCCGTGCGGCGCGAGGCCCATGACCTTGCCCTCGTTGCCTTCGCCCGGAAAGATCGCCTGCGTGAGCAGGAAGTAGAACATGCCGAGACCGACGAGCCGCGCGTCGTCGCAGTCCCACAGCTGCTTGCCGAGGCAATCGATGCGCTCGCGATCGACGCGGTAGAACGACGACACCTCGCGCCAGTGGGCAGGGAGCTCGCTCGCGCCGCTCCAGCTTTCCGTGAGGTCGCGCACGGGGCTGCCTTGGCCGTCCACGATCATGACGGCGGCTTCCTCGAACGGCGACGGATGAAAGACGCTATAGAGATGAGCGAGGTGGTGCGAGATACGCGCACGACGGCAGCCCGGCGCGAAGCGCAGCGTCTCCGCGAGCTCGCGCTCGTACGCGGGAAGATTCTCGAGCTCGCGGTCCGACGAGAAGCACTCGACGAGCGCGTCGATCGGCTCGTCGAGACAGCGCAGGTGCTCGGCGTAAACGCTCTTGACGTCGTCGAGCTTGCCCCAGTGGTGCTTGCGCCGCGTGAGCCGCTCCTTTTGCATGGAGCAGACGAGCTGCGACCCGCGCATGACCGTGATGCTCGCGTCCTGCGTGCGGTTGATCCCGAGTATCGTCGGCGCGTCCTGCATAGCGTCGTCCCTCACGAAAATGGGGGTCAGACCCGAATTTCCGAAAAATGGGGTCAGACCCCAATTTCGACCGGCTCCCACACGAAACCGCCGTTCGCCCGTTCGAGCCGGCCGAGCCCGGGCGGCGCCGCGTGCGCACAAACGAGGAGCGCATCGCGCTCGACGGCGAGCTCGAAGAGCATGGCGCGCGTTCGCGGCGTCACCTCGGGGTCCGTGTCGAACTCGCTGACCCAGTCCGGATGCGAGAAGTGGAGCGGATGGTGGCAGAGGTCGCCGAGGAAGATCGCGGTTTGCCCTTGCGACTCCACGATGAGGCTCGCATGACCCGGAGTATGCCCCGGCGTCGGATGGATCAGCGCCTCGGGCGTGAGCGCGTGCTCGCCGTCGACGAGCGCGAGCTGCCCGAGCGCCTCGATCGATCCGATCTGCTCGTCGAACTCGTGCACGAGTCCCCTTCGCCCTGCGAACCATTGCCGATCGGCGACGCCGAGGTGATAGCGGGCACGGGGAAAGGTCGGGCGCCGGCGGCCGTCTTCGACGATCGTGTTCCGCTTCACGTGATCGCCGTGCGCATGCGTGTTCACGACGAGCGTCACGTCCTCGCGCTTGCGTCCCGCGCGATCGAGCTCCTCGAGCAGGTGACCGGCGGCGCCGCCGTGAGTGTCGTCGCCGTAGCCCGTGTCGACGACGATGAGCTCGCCGCCGAGATCGACGAGCCCGCAGTTGTGGCCGACACGGATGCGCCCTTCGGCGTCCGCGCCGACCTCGTCGTGCCACTCGGATTCGGGAACGTTTCGAAAAAACGGCTTCGCGGGAAAGCTGAACACGCCGTCGTCGAGAACGGTCAGCTCGATGCCGCCGAGAGCTACCCTGTGCAAACCCAGACCTCGCCCGCGTCTCGCAGATGCAACCCGCGTCCAAACGGACGCGAAGCATGCAAGATTCAATCCACGAAAAGCGGCAGCGAGACGTTTTCGAGTGCTACTGGCTCGTCTGCAGCGGCCTCACGCCGGCCATCACGGTCTTGCCGTCCGCGTCGAGCAGGATCGTCCATAACGCGGCGCCGTTTGCGTAGTGCACTTCGTACGTGTCGGCGCCCTGCGGGTTCACCTCGACGAATTTCACCGACTCGAGCGGCCCTAGGTCGGAGAACGTTTTCTTGAGCCCGTCGAGCTGGCGGCGCGTGGCCTCCCCGAGCTCCGGCGACAGGAGATCGTAGTTCGGCTCGCCGCGCCGATTTTCCTCGGACATGCGGCGCACGGCGGCCTCGGCGCCGGGCTGCTGCGCCGAGCGCGGCGTAAACACGCGCGCTTCGGACAGTGCGTCGATCTCGCTCGCCGCCGGCGGCGATCGGCCGAGCCGCTCGAGCGCGACCTCGAGGGCGTCTGCGCTCGGCGCGGCCACGTCCGGCTTGACGCCGACGCCCTCCCAATTCGTGCCCGTGACCGCGTTTTGCAGCCTCGCGCCGGACAACATCATGCTGAGGCCCGGCCCGAGCAGCGCCATGCCGGCCGCGTTCGCGGCGCCCGACGTCGTTTCACCGACGAGCGTAGCTCGCTTCATCGCCTGCAGATCGTAGGCGAATGCCTCGCCGGCCGAGAGCGTCCGGCCGCTCGTCAGCACGTAGACGGGGTTGTCGTAGGAGAACGGCGTCGACACGCTCCAAAGCTCGCTCGTGCGAAACGTCTGCGTGTCCGGAGTGCGCGCGATCGTGTCGCTGATGTGCACGGGCTTTTCGCCGCTCACGAAATAGCTCACGAAATACGCCACGCTGGGCAGGAGGCCGCCTTGCGCGCCGCGCGCGTCGACGATGAGCGCCGTCGTATCCTTGAGCGCGGCCATCGACCGATCGACGGCCGAGTTGAAGAGAGCCGGCGGCCCGAGCGCAACGATCTCGATGTAGCCGATGTTGCCGGGCAGCCGGTCGGCTCGCGTCACGCCGCCTTCCGAGCGCGGGGGCGGGGCGGGCGGAGCGCCGGCCGGCGGTCCGGCCCCGAAGACTTGGACGTGCTGGTCCGCCGTCACGGCGCGCAGGTCCGCCGTGAGCTTTTCTGCGAAGGCTTGCCGCTCCGTGAGCGCGTCGTACTCGCCCTTCGCGAGCGCCGCCTCGATCGCGGCCGCCGCTCGCTCGCCGATTTCCGGCGAGACATAGCGGCTTCTGAACGCCGTTGCCGCGCTCTCGACGGCGGCCCGGCGCGCCGCCGCGTCCAAAGGTGGAAGCGCGGGCTGAGCGCGGGCGACCGTGCAGGCCACGAAGCCTGCGAGCGCGAGCGAAAGGACACCCACCGACCGACCGAAGCTCATCGCCGTCATGGTTTCCCCCTTCGCGGGGCGGATTCGAGCGCTCCCCTCGAGGCGAGGATACGCCGATTCCGCGGC